>DATNGO010000131.1:0-5463 GCA_035605855.1 Acidobacteriaceae bacterium
CCCGTTCGCCTGCGCCACGCCACTCTCGAGGACGCTCCCGCACTCGCCCTCGTCGGCTCCGCCACTTTTCTCGAGGCATTCACTTGGATGCTGCCCGGCGCCGACATCATCGTCCACTGCGCAAAAAACCATACCGCCGAAGCCTATCGTGCCGCACTCGCCGAGCCGCACACACGCATCACGCTGGCTGTAACCGTCGCCAGCGGCGCTCCCGTCGGTTACGCGATGCTCTGCGCGCCCGACCTTCCCGGCTTCGATCTCCACCCTGGCGACATCGAACTCAAGCGCATCTATTTGCTCTCTCGTTTCCGTTCTCGCCGCACGGCGCCCGTGCTCAACTCAGCCGGGGAAACAATCCCCGGCCTTAGCGCCGGCCAGGCCCTCATAAACGCCGCCATCGCCGACGCGCAATCCATGGGCTGCCGCCGTCTCCTGCTCGGCACCAACCTCGACAACCAGCGCGCCATCGGCTTCTATCGTCGCAACAACTTCGCCGACGCCGGAAGACGCTTCTTTCAGGTCGGCAGTCAGAACTGTTGCGACCTCATCATGGCACGCGATCTCCTCTGAAGGGAATACAGAGATACGAATGGACATGGACGCGGTGTGAAGCTCTGCTTACGCGCCCTCTTAATATGTCCCAAATCGTGACAAGAACCTGTGCCTGGACAGGGTCCCAGCCCTACAACTTCGTCCCGCTCATCGCCGCGCCGTTGAAATTCTTCTTCGCAACTCTACAAGCAGACGACTACGGCCTCGATCCAAGGTTGCCGTTCGTAGTGACAGTGGTTTGGCTGTTGCCCGTACCGGTTGTAACGGTCATGCCGCCATAGAAAGGAGTGGCTGTAGGAGTTGCCAGCCCGAGGAGTTGTGTCACTGATCCGTCCGCGTTGCCGGTCCACACGTTTCCGGAGCCGTCTACGCCCAGCACTACGCAGCCCGTCCCGCTCGCTGCACTGGTACTGAACCCGCTCGAAGCCAGCCATGCACCGCTCGTGGTGCTCCAGGCGCTCAACGTATTCGCGCCGTTGTTTGCGATCCAGATCGTGTTTCCTCCGTCCACGGCCAGTTTGTACGGCTGGTTCATGCCGCCGCCAGTGAATGAGGACGTTACCGTCGTCGACCCGGATCGAATCTCGTCAAGCGTTGCCGTACCACTGTTGGTCGTCAGCCAGATGTTGCTGTTGCCGTCGCTCGCAGTCGAATACGACTCCGGCCCGGCCGACTCATCGGCCTTCGTCGACCGGGCGCCATTCTTCCAGGTCACCGCCCAGTCCCCGACGAAGGGTGTGTCCGTGCTGGGGAGCCACGCCTGGCCCGTCTGGTCGACCGCTATCCAGCCGGGAGTGTCGACATCCGGGAAGCCATTGCTCCCCAGTTCGGCGTTGCCGATCTTTGTGTACGAGTAAGGAGTGGACGGGTTGGCCTCGTACAGGACGATCCCAGGAACCTCTTCAATACCCAGATACGCTATGAATCCCGTGGTGTTATCCAATGCGAACGACGTCAGAATCGGTCCGCGCGGGTTGTTGTTGCCGCCCAGACCCCTGGTAACGGTCGTCACGACGGTTCCCGAAGAATCCAGCACATCCACCATGTTGTTCGCATAGTCCGCCGCCCAGATCGTTCCATCAGCCGGCGATACCGCAACTCCCTTGATCATGCCGAAACCGCTGTTGAAGGTGTGCGCCGCTCCCTGCGGCCCAACCTCGACCACACCTTTCACTCGATCGCCGATCCACGCATTTCCGTTGGCATCGAACGCCATGTTGTAGGGTCCGCTGATGATCTGATTTTGTCCGTTCGTCCCCGGCTGGCTGACAAGCCCGTTGTAGATGACCGGCATCGTCCAGTCGCTCGGAATCGAAGGCAGCGCCGGCGAAAAGACCGGCGTTGCCGGTATCAGGTTCCAGATCGCACTTACGTGCGTTGGACTCGAGCTCGTGTTCGCCGGGTTGTGGACGATGTTAAAAATCGCGTTCGACTCATCCGACGCAGGCACGCCCGCCGGGCTTACCGCAGCATTGAACAGATTCGTGCACGCCGAAGAGCTCGGGCTCGACGTGTTGACGCAGGCCGCAAGAATGTTGGCCAGCGCATAGATCTTCGACTGCGGATTGACGCTGTTGGCGTTTCCGTTCGTCACCGTCGGCGCCTGGCCATACTGCAGATTCACAATGTTGCCCGCGTTCGCCATCGCATTCGCAATCGCCGTCGCCGAGCCGGGGGAGGTCGCCGCGTTGCTGCCGATGAACCATGCCGATGAGCCGTACCCGCTCATCGCGTAGGCAAACGCCACCGTTGTGACCTCGTTGATCACCAGGTATGGCACCTGCGCCGCCAGATTGCCGGCTGCCGGGCACTGTCCCAGCCCCGCCATCTGCAAAATGGCCGTATTGTTAACCGTCCCGCTCAGCCCAGGGTTGCCGCCCCACGCGGCCATGTAGACCTGCTGACCCTCGGTGCAGGTGTAGTCGCCGCCCAGCGCAAAGTTGCCGTTGGCGTCCGTCACCACATAGTAGTTGCCGTTGCCGTCCTCGAACGCATTCGGCGCGGTCGAGCTGATCAGCGACGTCGCGTGGTTCCCATACCCGTCTGTGGCTGCCGCCAACAGGTAGATATGCGCCCCGCTGACAGGGGCCTGGCCGCCATGGACGGAACCCTGGATGTTGCCAACAGGAGTCTGATTCGGCTGGACGGAGCTGGGTACGAAGCTCGCCGAACATCCACTCATTAAGCCAACCGCAAGGCTGGCGAAAACAATCTTCAAGACGGTGAGATCTGGGCGTGTCTGCATAGGGTTTACTCGAAATTGCTGAATCCGCTTCATTAACATGTCCCAAATCGGAACAAAAACCTGCTCCCTGACAGGGTCTTCGGCGTACAACTTCAGTAGCCCCGCCTCCCTTGGCAGTCCAGTTGCTCGGCCCTCGGGGTGCTGTTAATCGAGTCGCTTCACCGCGCGAATTTCGGCCAAACTGCATCTTTTTGCTTACGGCAGGCGTCTAAATTGGTGTAAACTGGCTCTGCTGGAGACCTGCGCCTCCGAGTTGCCGAAGCAGTGGAACGTATTTCCAATGACTTCCGCCCGCGCCCGCGGCCTTGACCGCACCCGAGTCCCGGCAACCCCATCCAACACAGGGGAGTCCCTCGCGCACTTTGCGACGGAAGCGCAGGTCTCTCCTCACGACATTTGCCCACCCCAACCAGCGTGGGCCTTCCAGAGGAGTGCCAAACCGTGGCTGAAGAGCTCGACAAGTACGAAGAAGACGTAGACCGCATCATCGACACCGGCAAAGAGAAGGGCTATCTCACCTTCGGCGAGGTCAACGACCTCCTGCCCGGAGACATCACCTCGCCCGATGACCTCGATGATCTGCTGACCACCATCAACACCCAGGGTATCGATGTGCTCTCCGGCGACGGCCGCCGCGGCGCCCCCGAGCGCGACGAGGAGCACGAGCCCGGCGAAGAGTCCGACGACGTCGAACTCGACCTCACACCCGGCACGCTTGAAAAGACCAACGACCCCGTCCGCATGTACCTCCGCGAGATGGGCACCGTCCCCCTGCTCACCCGCGAAGGTGAAGTCGAAATCGCCAAGCGCATCGAGCGTGGCCAGATGCGCGTCATGAAGGCCATCTCCCGTTCGCCCATCGTCATCCGCGAGATCGTCGCGCTCGGCGAGGACCTCAAGCGCGGCGTCCGCAATATCAAGGAGGTCGTCACCTTCGATGAGGAAGAGCTCACCGAGGAGATCCTCCAGGCGCGCGTCAGGTCCACCGTCGCCCGCATCGACGCCCTGCTCAAGCACCAGAAGAAGGCCGCCGAATGGCAGGCCCGCTGCTCCGAGCCGCACGGCAAGGACACCCGCGCCAAGGAGCGCGACAAGCGCAAGTCGCGCTGGCACCAGGGCCGCGAGACCGTCTATGTCACCCGCGTCGTCCGCGAGCTGAAATACACCAACGCCGAGAAGAAGCGCCTGCTCGACAAGGTCAACAAGACCGTCGACTCCATGCGCACCCTCGAGCGTCAGATTCGCTCGCTCGATGCCAAGTTCGAGGCCTCGCGCTCCGAAGAGCTCAAGAAGGAGTACCGCCGCCAGCAACGCAACTGCCGCACGGACCTCGAACGTCTCGAGCAGGAGTCCGGCATCTCCATCGAAGCGCTCAAGAAGACCCAGCGCGAGATGATCCAGGGCGACATGGACGCCGAGAAGGCCAAGCGCGAGCTCATCGAAGCCAACCTTCGTCTCGTCGTCTCCATCGCCAAGAAGTACACCAACCGCGGCCTCCAGTTCCTCGACCTCATTCAGGAGGGCAACATCGGCCTCATGAAGGCAGTCGACAAGTTCGAGTACCGCCGCGGCTACAAGTTCTCGACCTACGCCACCTGGTGGATTCGTCAGGCCATCACCCGCGCCATCGCGGATCAGGCACGCACCATCCGCATCCCGGTGCACATGATCGAGACCATCAACAAGCTCATCCGCACCTCGCGTCAACTCGTCCAGGAGCTCGGTCGCGAAGCCTCCTCCGAAGAGATCGCCCGCCGTATGGACATCCCCGTAGCCAAGGTCCGCAAGGTCCTCAAGATCGCGCAGGAGCCCATCTCGCTCGAGACCCCGATCGGAGAAGAGGAAGACTCGCACCTCGGCGACTTCATCGAAGACCGCATGGCCGTCTCGCCCTCAGACGCCGTCATCTCGGTCAACCTGAAGGAGTACACCTCGCAGGTCCTCCGCACCCTGACGCCGCGCGAAGAGCGTGTCATCAAGATGCGTTTCGGCCTCGAGGACGGCTCCGAGCACACCCTCGAAGAGGTCGGCCAGTCCTTCCAGGTCACCCGCGAGCGCATCCGCCAGATCGAAGCCAAGGCCCTCCGCAAGCTGCGCCACCCCAGCCGCTCGCGCAAGCTCAAAGCCTTCGTCGACGGCGTCAGGGACATCTAGCCCAACATCAACTCAGCAACACCAGAGAGGCCGCGAGCAATCGCGGCCTCTCTGGCTTGGGCGAGACAGCGTGAACCGCCGCATGACTCACCCCTTACCGAAATTTGAGAAAGCATCGCCGGCAAAATCAGTGTCGAGATTATTCTTTTGACTGAATATTCTGTCTGGTGGCCGCCCACCTTGCAGAACTGCAACGGTAAACGGCACGCACCGCCTCACCAACAGTGACTTTTGACTGGAGAATTTATGGCGAAGAACTTCAATACCCTTCGTGAGCGCATGTCGCCCGAGCGCCGTGCGCGTGTCGAGAAGCGCGTTGCCCAGACTCTTGAGAAGATGGCTCTTCATGATCTGCGCCGCGCTCGCCGGTTGAACCAGATGCAGGTAGCCACGGGGCTCAAATCTGCTCAGAGCGAAGTCTCGAAGATCGAGAACCGTGCCGACATGCACGTGAGCACCTTGCGCCAGTACATCGAAGCTCTCGGCGGCCACCTCGAGATGCAGGCCGTCTT
>DATNGO010000132.1:0-25790 GCA_035605855.1 Acidobacteriaceae bacterium
TTGCACATTACCCCCGTGATGGGGGACGCAAGCAAATTCGCTCTAGAATCTGACTCATTGCTCAGCCCCCGAGGGCAATGAGGAGGTTCTATAGGATGAAGTTCCTATGCCGATTGTCGCTCGCCGTTCTTGCTTCTGCTGCGTTTGTGAGTCCACCATCATCCCGCGCCGCCGCGGTCTCCATCTCGCATGAGAAGGCTCACGAATGCGGTCGCGGCTTCGTCTTCTGCAACGGACTGCAGGCGTACAGCCTCAGCGAAATCGAGAGCGGTGCGATCCAGATTCCGGTCTTCCCGATCCTGCCGAGCGAGGTTGTCATCGTTAATGACACCGGTCACACGGTGAAAACCCTGCAGCTCTCGTTTACGACGCTTCAGCTTTTCAGCTTCGACATTCAGTGCCTTATCCAGCCGAGCATGAGGTCGAACCTCAGCTCCTGCAATGTCACGAAGACCTCGTCCGGCTTCTCACACAACCTCTTCAGTACGGTAAGTGCTGATTTCACCTTTGAAGCCGGAAACAAGAAGGGCATCCAGGACGGAGAATACTTCGATATCACCACCACCGGATTCCTGCCCGGCGGTTACCTGTGCGGGGGACATGACCCCGGCGACGGCGGCGGTGGTGGCACTGGCGGCGGCGGTGGCACTGGCAGCGGCGGTGGCACCGGCGGCGGAGGCGGCAACACTGGACCGCCGCAACAGTAAGCAGGGCGGTCGATTCCACAAAAGCAAAACGAGGAGGCATCTCGCCTCCTCGTTTTTTCTTTGCCTCAACGGTTTACTTGAGCGTCGTGAGTGTCGGCTGCAGATGCACAGTGATGCCGTCCTGTCCTGCCTGAAAAGCAATCATTTGCTTCAGCGTATCGTACGGAAGCGAGTCGATCGCCAGGAAGTGGCCGTTGACTGCCAGCATCGGAACCTGCACCGCGCCCAGGTCCCGCGCCAGCTTCACGGACGCATCGACCGTCGCCTTGGTTTCCGGCAGTGCGGCGCACGCGGCAACCGCGGCAGGGTCCGCGCCGGCGGCTGTCAGGGCAGCCTTCAGGGTCTCGTCCGCGCTTGTCGCCGTCAGCCCTGCCTGCTTGGCGTAGACAGCCCGCGCATAGCTGAAGAAGGCGGCATCGCCCTTGGTCTTGCGCACGCAGACTCCATCGAGCGCGGCGCGCTCAGCATACGGATGACTGGACTGCGGGGCATTCTCAAAGATGATTCGCGCCTGTGGAAAGTCCTGCTCGAGGCTGTCCATCTTCTCCTGCGCCTCGCGGCAACGGTCACAGTTGAGATCGGCGAACTCGACAAGCAGCAGATCGTTGCCCTTGGCTCCCTTCGCCGGGCCGCTGGCACGCTCCTGCAGCGCCTTGCGGGCTTCGGCAAACGGCTTTGCGCCGAAGTCCATCACATTCTCGGCGATCGCATGCTTGCCATCCGGCGTGGTGAAGAAGACCAGCGAGGAGGTTTTGCCGGGCGCGCGCTTGTCGGCGACCAGGATGACCACCTTCGCCACACCAGGCGCAGGCGTCTTTACGATTCCCTCCACCTGCCAGATGCGGTTGATGTCATAACCCCACAGCGCCTTCAGAAAGCTGTTCACCTCCTCCACGCTGGGCGTGTCGGCCGTAAAGTTCTTCGGGTTCACGGCCGGAAACGGATTCGTCGCCTGTGCCGCGGGAGCCTGCGGAGCCGCGGGGGTGCTGTCCTGCGGCACCGGTGTGTTCGACGCCGGAACCGTCTGCGCCGCCATCGTTGCGCTGGCCAGAGCGCATACCAGCCCGACCATCATCTGTCTCATCTTTGCCAAAACCAAATCTCCTTCGTCTTGCTGCAACAGCACGCGTGGCGCTGCCATCAATTAAACCTCACGCCTTGCCGCAATGGGAAAGCGCCTGCCCATACCAAATGCCTTCTTTGAGACCTTCAACACCGGCGCAGCCTGTTTCCGCTTGTACTCTGCGAGTTCGACCAGCCGGATGATCTTCTGTACCAGCTCCGGAGAGACATTGCGCATCGCCGCAATCTCGTCGGCGGAACGGTAGTCCTCCACATAGGCGCGCAGAATCGGATCAAGCACCTCGTATGGAGGCAACGAGTCCGTGTCCTTCTGTCCGGGCCGCAGCTCCGCCGAGGGCTCTTTATCGATCGTCTCCTGCGGAATAATCTCGCGCTCGCGGTTCGCATACCGGCTCAGCGCGTAAACCTCAGTCTTGTACAAATCGCCGATGACCGCCAGCGCGCCCACCATGTCTCCGTAAAGTGTGCAGTAGCCCGTGGCCATCTCACTCTTGTTGCCCGTCGTCAGCACCAGGCCGCCCTGTTTGTTGGAGAACGCCATGAGGAGGTTGCCCCGAATCCTCGGCTGCAGATTCTCCTCCGCCAGACCAAACCCCGTTCCATTGAAGAACGGCTCCAGCGCGTGGGAGAACTGTTCGAATATCCCGCGCACTGGGACCACATCAAACTGAATCTGAAGATTCTTCGCCAGCCTCTCCGCGTCGGTGACAGATCCCTCCGAGGAGAACTCGCTGGGCATGCCGATGCCGCGCACATTCTCCGCGCCAAGGGCTTCCACGGCAATCGCCGCAACCAGCGCCGAATCAATGCCACCGCTCAAGCCCAGCAGGGCCTTCTTAAAGCCGCACTTGCGCAGGTAGTCGCGCGTGCCCAGTACCAGCGCCTTCCAGGTGCGCTCGCACTCCGCCTCGCCGCCCGGAATCTTTGCACCTTCCGCAATCGCCTCGTTCCTGTGCGAGACCGTCACCGGCTGAGCGTCGATCGTGTCGACGATCACCAGGTCCTCTTCAAACTCTTTAGCCTGCGCAATCACATCGCCGCGCGGATTCATCGCAAACGAATCGCCATCGAAGATAAGACTGTCGTTGGCGCCCACCTGGTTCACGATCACGACCGTCGCGCCGTGACGCTCTGCCAGCGCACGGATCATCCGGCGCCGCACCGCAGGCTTGCCGTGCCAGAAGGGCGAGGCCGAGATGTTCAGGATCAGCCGATGGCCGCTCAGCGGTTGCGGAAGCACCGCCCACTGCTTCATCAACTCTTCCACCGGATCGTTCGGATAGAAGCGCTGCGGCCAGAACATCTTGTCGTTCCACGCGTCCTCGCAGACCGTGATCGCGACGGCGTGACCCTTGATCTTCGTGAGCCCCTGGCGCGACGCCGGCTCGAAGTATCTCTGCTCATCGAAGACGTCATAGTACGGCAGCAGCCGCTTGGTCTGGGTGAATCGGACCTCGCCCGCTTCCAGCACCGCAGCCACGTTGCGGACCCGCTTGCCGCCCTCCTGCTGGCAGCGCATCGGCGAGCCCACCAGCATTGCAGGATTGTCGTTGCCGGAGGTCAGCTCGGCCAGCTGGTGCAGAGACTCCTCAGCGCTGCGCACGAAGCTATCTTTCTCCAGCAGATCCGCCGCGGGGTATCCCGCCGTCGCCATCTCGGGAAAGATCACCAGCTCGACGCCCTGGCCGGCCGCCTGTTCGTAGAACCTGGAGATGATCTGAAAATTGCCGGAGAAGTCCCCTATTGTAGGGTTGATCTGGGCCAGAGCGATTCGCACACCTTAAGTCTACAGCCCTCTCTTGGTTCAGGCCTGGGCTGGCCTAAGCCCCGGTGCCGGCCAGGACAACGCCGACGGTTCGGGCCATGATGCGGAGATCGAGCATCAGGCTCCAGTTCTCGACGTACGCCGTATCCAGCGAAATATAGCTGTCGAATGAGGGATCCTGCCGTGCCTCCACCTGCCAGAGCCCGGTGATTCCCGGCAGCACATCCAGCCGGCGCAGGTGAGCCAGATCATACTTCTCCACCTCCGACGCGAGCGGAGGCCGCGGGCCGACCATGCTCATCTCGCCCTTCAGCACATTCCAGAACTGCGGCAGTTCATCCAGCGAGTACTTTCGCAGCCAGCTGCCGACACGCGTCAGCCGCGGGTCTGCCTTGATCTTGAACAGCACGCCGTCGCGTTCGTTCATGTGCTGCAGGGCTCCCCGCCTCTGGTCTGCATCCTGCACCATCGTGCGGAACTTGCAGCATTTGAAGACGCGCCCCTTGCGGCCCAGCCGGTCGGCCGTGTACAGCACAGGTCCCGGCGAATCCCACCGGATCAGCAGAGCGATCGCGACCATAAACGGCGAGGCCACCACCAGGGCCACCGAGGCCAGCAGAATATCGATCACCCGCTTCAGCAGGAATGCGTCGCGCGGGAAGTCCTGCCTGTGCAGAGGAATGGTCGGGAACTGGCCAATGTACTCGACCGGTGCATTCCATGCCAGGCCGTCGTAGAGGTCCGGCACCACGCGCACCTCGATGCCCAGCGCGCGCGCATCTTCAACAACAGCGATGACCGTCTGCTTGTCGGCGGGCGTGGAGAAATAAATCTCATCGACGAACAGCGATCGCGCCAGCGCCACGCAGTTGCGGATGTTGCCCACCACCTGCGACCCGGCAACGCCCTCGCTGCGGCCGTCCATCGTGATGAAGCCTTTGAAGCGGAATCCCATGTGCGGCAACGACTCAAGATGATTGCGCAGCGCGTGCCCCACCCGGCCATCGCCCACGATCAGCACGTTGCGAACCTCAAGGCCTTCGATGAACCGCTTCTGCCGCAGCCGCCGCCACAAAGCGCGCCGTGCCATCAGCATCACCATCGTCAACAGCACCGTGACGATCATGACCACCCGGGACACTGCATACGCTCGCAGCAGATACAGCGTGCCGCACAGCAGCAGACCCGCAGTCAAAGTGGCCTGCACCGTCATGCGCTGTTCATGCATGCCGCTACGCGAGTCCGTGGAACGATACAGTCCGTAGATACGGGCGAACACCACCAGGTAAAAACAGAAGAGCAGGAGATAAAGGAACAGCACCTCGGGCGCCGGCCCGGCGATGTGCTGTATCAGTGTGCCCTCAGCGGTGTGGGCCTGCGGCAGCCGGATTCGGAACGCGATCAGTCCCGCGATCAGCACGCTCATGCAGTCCAAAGCCACCCAGACCAGGCTGACCACAGAGGGACGTGATACGCCGGATGTGCTTTCGCGCGCAATCGGCCTGGACCGCCGTTGGCTGCGTCGAGAAATCACTACTTGTTCGATGTAATCCGGTGTTGCCATTCGGAATCAAAACCTTCTCAACGTTGCGTTTATGGTTCCCGTTGTGCGAGATACGAGCCGCAGACCACTATCGGCCTGCTTTCTCGTGTAAAGGCTATGTTCGACCTGGTACGTTACTCCCACGCTAACACGATCCGTATCGTAAAGTTTTGCAACAATTGGTGCTTATGGAGTTACCCGTCAGGGCCACCCTGGGCCGGACGCTCACCCGTTCGGGGAATCTCCTCCAACACGGCGTCCAGGCCGCATGAGTTGATCCAGTGACAGGAACTCTTGAAGTACCGGGTCCTCACTTTTTTTCATCTCATCCATGGTGCCGAAAAAGCGTGCCCTGCCTTCGTGGAGGAAGACCACCCGGTCGGCAAGCTTCTCGGCGAACCGCGTGTCATGCGTTACGACAATGCTCGTGAGATGCAACTGCATTTTGAGGAGTTGGATTAGATTCCCCAGTAAATGCGCCATCAACGGATCGACCATGGTCGTCGGTTCGTCGTAAAGAATCGCCGTCGGCTGGGCCGCTAAGGCTCTTGCAATAGCTACAGACCGCTTCATTCCTGTGGAAAGATCGCTGGGCAGCAGGTCCTTCATTCCCATTACCCCCACCATGTCCAGCAGCCCGGTCACCAGCTTCTGAATCTGGTCCTCCTCCATGTGCTCGCGCTCGCGCAGCGGAAACGCCACATTCTCGCCCACCGTAATGGAGTCAAACAGCGCTCCGCTCTGAAAGACCATTGTGACCTTCCGCCGCACGTCCTGCATCTGGCGCTCGGTGAAGGTCGTAATGTCCTGCCCCGCCACCAGCACTGTCCCCCGGTCGGCCTTCAGAAATCCCATCAGAATCTGCAACGAGACCGACTTCCCCACGCCGCTTCGACCCAGAATGCACAGGGTCTCCCCCGGATTTACATAAAAGCTCACGTCCTTGAGCACAACAAAATCGCCAAACGACTTACACACCCCCTCGAACGCGATGTACGGCCCGGTTCCGCTGCCGGCGAACTCCGCCCCTCTTAGCCCCGCCGTCCCGGCAAAGTCTTTCTCCTCCGCGGCAGCCTCCACCTCGGCTTCGTTCGCCTGCGCCGACTCAGCCATGAACTCCTCGACCGTCGGCGCATCCTCACGGGAAACGTTGGCCGTCAGCGACTCTTCCGGAGCAATCTCCACATTCGGCTTCTCGGGACCAGGCACCTGCGCCATCGTCGGCAGCTCTCCTCCCACCAGTATTTCAGACCCGCCTACGTATCCAGGGCTTCCACATTTCGCTCCGCTTCGGCAAACTCCTCCGGCGTGTTCAGGTTGGCAAACCACCGAGCGCTCTCCCGCTCTTGCGCCGGAGTCGTATACCTCCAGCTCTCCTTCGGATCTGTCCCCGGCCGAGCCTTCAGCTCAGACCAATAAGGAATCTTCCACAGTCCCGACCCGCGCAAAAATCCATTACGTTCCGCCAACTCCTCTGCTGCAAGCTCCAGCGCAGGTAGTAACTTATACTCGCCGCGCTCGATGGATTCGGTCAGCAAAGGCCCCACTGCTCGATGAATAAAGGCCACAGTTGGCTGCGGACGGTCTTCGACCGTAAACATCCACACAACGGCGCCCCTCTTCTCCGCAGATGGCAATGCATACCGAGCCCATTCCAGCAGATAGGCCGTCGGAAGAAACGGTACATCGACGGGAAGAAACAAATTCCACTCATGCCATGAGTGGGGATGGAGCAGAGCTGCCTCCATTCCACCCATCGGGCCGCAGCCAGGATGAATATCCGGCACGATGGGCGCATACTCTTCGAGCCTCGAATCGTTGCCAAGGATCGAGACCTCATCACAGACCCGCCGCAGCTTGGTCACTGCGTGCTCGATTAGCGGTTTGCCCGCAAGCCTCAGGAAGGCCTTGTCACGTCCCATCCGCGAGCTACGCCCGCCAGCCAGCACAAAACCATGCACGCGCCCGCTCCTCTACTCGCCGCCCACAATCCCCAAGAACCGCACCACCGACTCGATCCCACGATGGAAGTTCGACAGATTGAACTTCTCGTTCGGCGCGTGCAGGTTGTCGTCCGGCAGGCCGAAGCCCATCAGCACCGTCGGAATCCCCAGCTCGCGCACGAAGTCGCCCACGATCGGGATCGACCCGCCGCTGCGAATGAAAACCGTGTCCTTCTTGAACACCTCCGCCATCGCCTGCTTCGCCGCCCGAATGAACTCGTTATCCGAGCTCATCACAATCGGATCGCCGAAGTGAATCATCCGCACATCCACCGTGATTCCCTTCGGACAGATCTCCTCCACAAAAGCCTTGTACTTCGCAAAGATGTCCGCTGGCTTCATCCCCGGCACCAGCCGGAAGCTTACCTTCGCCACCGCCTTTGCCGGAATCACTGTCTTCGCGCCCGCACCCGTGAAGCCGCCCGGCATCCCGTGCACATCCATCGTCGGCCGCGACCACGTGCGTTCCAGCACCGAGAACATCTTCTCGCCCGTCAGCTCGGTCGAGCCGACCTCGTGCTTCAGGTACTCGTCCTCGTCGAATGGCAGCGCGCGCCACGACTCCAGCTCCTCCTTCGTCGGCTCCTCGATGCCGTCATAAAAACCCGGAATCGCGATGTGCCCATCCTCGCGCTTCATCTGCGCAATGATCTGCGCCAGGGCCACAAACGGATTCGGCGCCGCTCCGCCGTACATGCCCGAATGCAGATCCTGCGCCGCTCCTCGCGCCTCAATCTCCGTGTAGATCATTCCGCGCAACCCCACGCACAGCGTCGGCAGCTCCGGCGCAAACATCTCCGAGTCGCTCACCAGCGCCGCATCCGCCTTCAGCGTCTCGCCATGCTCGCGAACATACGTTGCAATGCCCTCACCACCGACCTCTTCCTCGCCCTCGAGAATCACCCGCACATTCACCGGCAGCTTTCCATCGGCCTTCATCAGAGACTCGATCGCCTTCAGGTGAATCATCAGCTGACCCTTGTCGTCCACCGCTCCACGCGCATACAGATTGCCGTTACGCTCCGCGGGCTCGAACGGCGGCGACTTCCACTCATCTAAAGGGTCCGGTGGTTGTACATCGTAGTGCGCGTAGCACAACACCGTCGGCTTTGGCTTCCCATCCGCCGAGGGCTCGGCATGCAGCCAGTCCGCATACACCAGCGGATGTCCGCTGCGTCCCGCATCTTTGCTTTTCTTGTTGTCATCCCCGGAGGGGATCTGCTTCTTCGTCCCCGTCTCGATCAGCCGCACATTCTCCATACCCGCAGCACGCAGTTTCTCCGCCGCCCACTCCGCCGCCCTGCGCACATCGCCCACATGCTCCGGCGCAGTCGACACCGACGGAATCCGCAACAGCTCCTTCAGCTCTTCGACAAACCGCTGTCCATTCTTCTGCGCATAGGCAATCGCCGCTTCGCTCATCCCAATCTCTCGCTCCTTTGACTGCCACGCAGTATCGCATCCCGGGTTGGGCTTTGCATGCCGGACACACCCCGGCTGGCTCGGCGCGCATCGTAAGGCGTAGACTTGCGACGTTAGCAGGAGGACCGCGCCCCATGACGACAACGACCACTTCACTCGCCGACGGCACCATGGTCGACCGCATGGCGCACTTCGATCTCAACCAGGAGATCGCCGACGCCGCGACGAAGAAACCCTGGCCCTCTGCTCACTACGCCAAAACGCTCTTCAAGAAACACGACTTCCGCGTCGTGCTCATCAACATGGAACCCGGCGCGCACATCAAGGAACACCACGCCGACGGCACCATCTCCGTGCAGATCCTCAAGGGCAAGGTCCGCATGACCGTCGGTGGCAAGCCGCACGAACTCTCCGCCGGTAATCTCTTCACCCTCTCGGCATCCGTGCGCCACGACGTCGAAGCGCTCGACGACTCCGCCTTCCTGCTCACGATCTCCTGGCCCAGCACCGAAGAGCTCGCCGCGATGAAACACCGCGGATACGGCAGCTAGCTAGGTCTTCGGCTGGAACATCGCGACCCTCGATCCAGTCGGATCGTTCATGATCGTCATCCATCCGACGTTTGGAATCTCCTGCGAGTCGACGAAGACCTGCGCCCCCAGCGACTTCGCCTTCGCCGTCGCAGCCTTGATGTCGTCCACGCCGACGTACGCCAGCCAGCCTTGCGGCATCTCCTTTGCCGAGTACGCGCCCCCACCCGGCCCGCTGTCCGCCTTGAACGTCGAGTAGATCCCCATCGGCCCCATGTCCATGTCGTCAAACTTCCACCCGAACATTCCGCCGTAAAACGCCTGGGCCTTCTTCAGGTCGGGCGTGTTGAGCTCCAAATGCACAAACGGATTCGCCATAGTGTTCTCTCCTTCGCCACTGGAATCCGCTTATCTTAGTCCAGCGCCCGGGGTCTCGTCCGCTCGTTTACAAGCTTTTTTCACTGGCAACCATCAGTTGCATTGACGCATCCGCAGCAGCCTCCCGCCTGGGTCGTGTCACCCACGCAATCGAGCCGGCCATCACCATCCACGGCACGCAAAGCGAACCTATCCCCACTGCAAAGCTTCCGGTAAGCTCCCGCATCCATCCCATCCAGTAAGGTCCCAGGAATCCGCCGATGATGCCAAGCATATTGATCGCCGCGATCGCCAGCGCCGCCTTCTCGCCGCGAAACACCTCCGTCAAAATTGCCACCCACGGAGCCTGCATCGTGAAGAACACCGGCAACGCCATCAAAAGCACGATCGCTGCGACCCATCCGTGCAGGTGCAATCCCGCAATCAACATCAGGAGCGCCATCATCAGCGCTGGAACGATCACGTGCCACCGGCGCTCGCCCCTGCGGTCAGAATGAAACCCATTCACTACCATCGCGACCGCTCCCGCAGCAGCCGCCAATGCAATCAGATACCCGACCCTCCCTACCGACTCCCCGGTTAGCATCCGGAGCATCTCCGGCAGGAAGAAGTTCTGCGCGTAATTCGAGCCCAGCAGGCACAGCGCGCAGAATCCCAGCAGCCACACGCGCCCATCGCTCAACACGACGCGCACCGCGCTCCACCCCTGAGAGCGTTCCTCCGATGGATAAGCGCCCGCGACTTCCCACTCCAGCGCCTCGCGTTCATCTTTACGCAGCCACTTCGCATCTCTGGGTCTCTCTGACAGCGTGAACCAGATCCCCACGCTCAACAGCAGAGCGGGCAGCCCTTCGACAAGGAACAACCATTGCCACCCGCGCAGGCCCAGCCGTCCATCCAGACCCAGAAGCGCCCCCGCCACCGCTCCCATCACCGTGCTCGCCAGCGGCAACGACACATAGAACCAGCCGATCGCCTGCGCTCGCTCCCTGGCCGGAAACCACAGCGACAGATAATAGACCGCGCCCGGGAAATACCCCGCCTCTGCCACGCCCAGCAATAGCCTCATGCCATAGAAGCTCGTCCGCGAATGCACAAATAACATCGCGATTGCGAGCACGCCCCACGTGAACATGATCCGCGCCAGCCAGCGCCGCGCCCCGAACTTCAGCAGCAGCAGGTTCGACGGCACCTCACACAGCGCATAGCTGACAAAAAAGAGCCCCGCGCCCAGGCCATACACATACGGAGAAAAATGCAGATCGCGGTTCATCGACTCCGCCGCGAAGCTGATGTTCACGCGATCCGTGTACGCAGCCAGATAGCCCAGGGCCAGCAGCGGCAAAATCCGCCACCGCGCCTTGCGCAGAGCGCTCTCCAACGGGGTCTGGCCCGCAGCAGCCTCCATCGCTATCCGCCTTCCCCGAAAGCCTGCTCTGCTGTGTGTGCGGCCAAGCTTACGCCGCGATCTGCACCTCGGCTACATCTTTGTTGCACCACGAGCACGCCGCGCGGATGCTACCGTTAGTCTTATGCTGCGGCCCTCTACACTCGCACTCGCTGTCTCCATCGCTCTCGGCCTTCCCGCCATCGCCCAGCAGGCCCCTCCGCCCACTCCACCGCAGACCAACATTCCCCACAGCGCCCCCCTGAACCCTGCTCTTCCCACGGTCTTCATCGTCGGTGACTCCACCGCCCGCAACAGCGCAGACCTCGGCTGGGGCGACCACTTCGCACAGTTCTTCGACACCTCGCGCATCAACGTCGCCAACCGGGCCATCGCCGGTCGTTCCGCGCGCTCCTACATTGACGAAGGCCACTGGGCCGCCACGCTCGCCGAGATGAAATCCGGCGACTTCCTGCTCCTCCAGATGGGCCACAACGACGGTGGCGATCTCGGCGGCCCTAAACCACGCGGCGACCTCAAAGGCGTCGGCGACGATACGCAGGACGTCGCCCAGACCACCGGCCCCTACGCCGGTCGCATCGAGACCATTCACACCTTCGGCTGGTACCTCCGCAAGATGATCGACGACGCCAAAGCCAAAGGCGTCCACCCCATCCTTCTCACGCCCACCATCCGCAACATCTGGAAGGGTCCGGACGGCTCACCCTGCGGAGCCGCCACTCAGCCCGCCTGCACAGCCGGCTCCCACATCGAACACGACATGGGCTACAACGACTGGGTTCGCCAGGTCGCCGTGCAGGAGAACATCCCCGTCTTCGAGCTCGGCACCGTCGAAGCCGATCGCCTCGAAGCCCTCGGCCCCGGGAAGACCGCCCCGCTCTTCCCCAAAGACCATACGCACACCAGCCCCGAAGGCGCTGACCTCGTCGCCCAGTGCGTTGCCACTACCATCCGCACTTCCGGCGGCCCGCTTTCCAGCTACCTGAAACCCGCGTCTTAAAACGGCAACAATTCGGCCGTCCGATCATCTAAACTATAGACAGCCGTGAGTCTGCGCACTCGCCATCTCGCCTGCCTGTTCCTGCTGGTCTCCACTCTTGGAGCATCGCAGGCGTCCGCCTCGCGCACACGTCACGGCTTCTACGGCGACCACATCAGCGCGCTGCTCTACCGCCATGCGGTCGACGCACGCAGCGAACACCTCGCGCAGAGCACCGCCGTCAGCGTCGCCGCTGACCCCGAAACTCTCCTGATTCCAGCGCCTTGCCGCGCCGCCTTCCGCTCCACGTGGACGATGCGGCCGCCAGCCGCACACTCCGCTGCTGTCTTCGCAGCCACCAGCTTCGCGCGCACCATCCTCTAGCGCTCTGTCTGCGGGCCCGGGTCGCGATTCGTTGCTCACTCCGGTCTGCTCCACTCCGCGTAAACTTGAGATTGCGCCGCCATGCGCCCGGCATCCGTCCGGCGCGCCACCTGAGAAACGAGACATCCGTGTTCGACAAAGTACTCGCCAAAGTCTTCGGCACCTCCAACGACCGTGCCGTCAAGCGCATGCTTCCCACGCTCGCCGAGATCAACTCCCACGAGCCCGCACTCAAGGAGCTCTCCGACGAGCAACTCGCCGCCAAGACTGTCGAATTCCGTGCCCGCATCGCCGCTGCGATCGAAGGCCTCACCGACCCCGAAGACATCGCTGCCGCTGAAAAGCGCGCACTCGACGAGATCCTTCCCGAAGCCTTCGCCGTCGTCCGCGAAGCCGGCATCCGCACCGTCGGCATGCGTCACTTCGACGTCCAGATGATCGGCGGCATGGTCCTTCACCAGGGCAAGATCGCCGAGATGAAGACCGGCGAAGGCAAGACGCTCGTCGCCACACTTCCCTGCTACCTCAACGCGCTCGCCGGCCACGGCGTCCACGTCGTCACCGTCAACGACTACCTCGCCAAGCGCGACGCCGAGTGGATGGGCAAGATCTACGGCTTCCTCGGCCTCTCCGTCGGCGTCATCGTGCACGACCTCTCCGACGAGCAGCGCCGCGAAGCCTACGGTTCCGACATCACCTACGGCACCAACAACGAGTTCGGCTTCGACTACCTGCGCGACAACATGAAGTTCGACCTCAAGGACACCGTGCAGCGCCGCCACTACTACTGCATCGTGGACGAGGTCGACTCCATCCTCATCGACGAAGCGCGCACGCCGCTCATCATCTCCGGCCCCACCGATAAGACCACCGACAAGTACGCCATCGCCAACACCATCATCCCGCAGCTCGAAGAGGGCGAGATGATCGAGAACTTCGAGAGTCAGTCGAAGACCTGGACCGGTGACTACGTAGTCGACGAGAAGGCCCGCGCCATCACCATCACCGATGAGGGCTGGGAGAAGATCGAAAAGCTTCTCGGCATCGAAAACATCGCCGACCCCGAAAACTGGGACATGAAGCACCACATTGAGGTCGCCACCAAAGCGCACTCTCTCTACAAGCGCGACGTAGAGTACGTGGTCAAGGACGGCGAGATCATCATCGTGGATGAGTTCACCGGCCGCCTCATGCCCGGCCGCCGCTGGTCAGATGGCCTCCACCAGGCCATCGAAGCCAAAGAAGGCGTGGATATCCGCAAGGAAGATCAGACCCTCGCCACGATCACCTTCCAGAACTACTTCCGCCTCTACAAGAAACTCTCCGGCATGACCGGCACCGCCGAGACCGAGGCCGCCGAATTCGAGAACATCTACAAGCTCGAAATCGTCGTCATCCCGACCAACCGCACGCTTCTGCGCATTGAGAATCAGGACGTCGTCTACCGCACCGCAAAAGAGAAATACTTCGCCGTCGCCGACGAGATCGAGCGTCTCCACGCCTCCAAACAGCCCGTCCTGGTCGGCACCACGTCCATCGAAAAGTCCGAGCTGCTCTCTGACATCCTCAAGCGCAAGGGCGTGCGTCACGTTGTCCTCAACGCGAAGTTCCACGAGAAGGAAGCTGAGATTGTCGCACAGGCCGGCCGCCTCGGCATGGTCACCATCGCCACCAACATGGCCGGCCGCGGCACGGATATCCTCCTCGGCGGCAACTCCGAGTTCATCGCGCGTCAGGACCTCGTCAAGCGTAACCTCGCCCGTGCTCTCTCACCCGCCGAAGGCGCCATCCATCCCATCGCCGCCGCCGGCTTCACCCGCTTCTACTACCAGGGTCAGGAGTTCGAGACCTCGCAGGAGCAGTGGGATCAGATCATCGCCGCACACGAATCCGCAACCAGGCTTGAGCACGAGAAGGTCATCGAGACCGGCGGCCTCTTCATCCTCGGCACCGAGCGTCACGAGTCACGCCGCGTCGACAACCAGCTCCGCGGCCGTGCCGGCCGGCAGGGCGATCCCGGCGCCTCGCGCTTCTTCCTCTCCCTCGAAGACGACCTCATGCGCATCTTCGCGCGCGAGTGGGTCGGCACACTGCTGCAGCGTCTCGGCATGGAAGAGGGCGTGCCCATCGAATCGCGCATGATCTCCAAGCGCATCGAAGGCGCGCAGAAGGCCGTCGAAGCCCAGAACTTCGAGTCCCGCAAGCACGTCCTCGAATACGATGACGTGATGAACAAGCAGCGCGAGGCCGTCTACGGCCTGCGCCGCCAGCTCATGGAAGGCACCGACCAGAAACAGCTCATCGCCGAAGACTACGTCTCCACCATCCTCTCGAACTTCCTCGACGAATTCGTTCCCGAGAAGGCGCACGTCGAGCAGTGGAACCTCGAAGGCCTCTTCAACGCTCTCTTCGACCTCTTCGGCGCCCGTCTATCCAAAGAAAGCGGAGCTTCGGAATCAGAAGCCATCAAGGCCGATGAGCTCTCGCGTCACGACCTCGGCGAAGCTATCTTCAACAAGCTTCGCGAGCGCTACGACGTCAAGGAGCAGATCCTCGGCGCGCCCAACATGCGCTACCACGAGCGCGTCGTCATGCTCTCCGTTCTCGACGGCCTCTGGAAGGATCACCTGCTCAACATGGATCACCTCAAGGAGGGCATCGGCCTCCGCGGCTATGCCCAGGTGGATCCGCTGGTTGAGTACAAGAAGGAATCCTTCCTCATGTTTGAGAGCATGATGATGCGCTTCCAGGAGGACACCTGCCGCCACCTCTTCCGCATGCAGATCCTCGCTCCCGACGGCACGCCCATCGAGACAATGGAGCAGCTCGCCACCCTGCAGTCGCGCCACTCCGCCGCACCGCCGCAACTGCCTCCGCCGGCACAGATGCCCACAGCCGCACCCACCCACTGGCAGAGATCGGGTGCCCCGCCCTCGGACGGCGGAATGCCGGACAGGTTGGGTTCCGCGCCACCAGTCGTTCCCACACGCGCGCCACAGACCACCATCGACGCGCTCGAGCGTGAGTTCGCGCGCAAGAAGGAGCGCGAACTTGAGATTGCCCGCCAGGCCGGCGGCTCAACCGCCAACGGCAACGGTTCCGCGCCCAGACGCGCCGGCGCCAGCCTCGGCCGCAACGATCCCTGTTACTGCGGCTCCGGCAAGAAGTACAAGAAGTGCCATGGCGCCAACGTCTGAGAGTTCCATCCTTGCAATGAAATGGGTGGCCCATCCTTTCGCGGCTTCATCGCGAAAGGGTGGGGTATCGTTTGCAGCAGCAAACGATAGAATTTCTCTTCGGCGGCAAACTTTCGCCGACTACGGAGTCCCATGCGCCGCGTCCGATACGCCGTAGCCTGCTCGCTCGACGGCTTCATCGCCGGCCCCAACGGCGAGTTCGACTGGATTCCCTCTGACCCCGAGGTCGATTCCGCCCAGGACTTCTCCCGCTACGACACCTTACTCATCGGCCGCCGCACCTTTGACGTCATGCGCGCCCACGGCCAACCCACCTTCCCCGGCAAAACAAACTACATCTTCTCCCGCACGCTCACTCGCGCCGACATCCCAAAATCCTCCATCCTCTCCACCACACCCGGGCAGACCGTCACCGAACTCCGCTCCGCTCCGGAAAACGGCAAAGACATCTGGCTCTTCGGTGGTGGCGAGCTCTTCCGCACCCTCCTCGCCGCCCGCCTCGTCGACGAGATCGAGCTGGCCGTCATCCCCATCCTTCTCGGCAGCGGCATCCCCTTGCTGTCCGCGCCTTCGCAACGCACACTGCTATCCCTCACAGCGCAGAAGTCCTACACCAGCGGAACCCTCTCCCTGGCCTACTCCATCCTTCACTAACCACTAACCACTAACTATTCCGCTAAGGCCTCGCCTCATACACAATGTTGAACGGCGTCTGCGTCGCTCTGCGGAAGCGCGTGAACCCTGCCTCCCTCACCACATCGCGAATCTTCTGCTCACCCGCCTGCGCCCCTAAGCACATCCCAACTTCCTGCGACCGCGAACACGGCGTGCACAGCAGCGTCGAGAACGAGTAATACATCCTCCCCACGGGATTCATGTTGTCCTTCATCTCATCGTTCGCAAACGGCTCCACGATCATCCACGTGCCATCCGGCGCAAGCGCCTCGCGCACATGCTTCGCCGCGCCCACCGGATCGCCCATATCGTGCAGGCAGTCAAAGACCGTCACCAGGTCATAGTCCTTCCCCGGAAACCCCTTCGCTGACGCCGTGCTGAACGTCACATTCCGGCTCGCGCCCTGCTTCTGTGCGCTCGTTCTCGCGCCTTCGATCGACCCATCGTGATAGTCAAACCCGAAGAACTGCGAGTTCGGAAACGCCTTCGCCATCAGTAGCGTCGACGCGCCTTTCCCGCAGCCGACATCCGCCACCTTTGCGCCCTTCTCCAGCTTCTCCTTCACGCCCTCCAGCGACGGAATCCAGGCGCTCATCAGGTTCGCCACATAGCCTGACTTGAAAAACTTCTCGCAGCCTTGAATCACACCCTGATCGTGTTCACCCCATCCCATCCCTGCGCCCGTCCGGAACGACTCCGCGATCCGCGGCACCGCAAACAAGGACCCCACCGCCAGTTCAAACGCTCCCGGCAGATACGCCGGGCTGTCTTCGTCTGCCATCGTGAACGCCTGCTCCGGCGACAGGCTGAACTTGTTGGTCTTCGCGTCAAACGTCACATACCCGCCCGCCGCCTGTGAAGCCAGCCACTCCCGCACATAGCGCTCATCTGTCTTCGTTTTCGAGGCCAGCTCCGCCGGCGTCATTGGTCCTGCCGCCAGCGCCTTATACAGCCCCAGCCGCTCGCCGATCACCACCATCCCCGCATGACCCGCCGCGCCAAGATCACTCACAAACTGACCGACAAACGCGTTCAGCTTGTCCATATCCAATACTGGTGCCTGTGTGCTCATACTCCCTCCTCAGGTACTTAATCGAAATTCGCGCCTCTGAGGGGCCAGGAGCTTCTTCAAGCTCAATGATTTTTTAGGAGGCGCCCAGGCCCGTCATTCTCTGCCGCACACCACCTGCCGTCAAGCCGTCCGCATTAACCCCCGCAAGTTCCTGACAATATTCGCTTCGTCTTTACTGTCTACTGTCTACCCTCTACTGTCTTCTAATGGACCTCGAAATCACCGTCGACCAACTCAAACAACAGCTCGCCTCCGAGCACCCGCCACTTCTCCTCGACGTCCGTGAACCCTGGGAGTACGCCGCCGCGCACCTCCCCGACAGCACCCTCATCCCCATGAACGAGATCCCCGCCCGCGCCTTCAACGAGCTCGACGAAGACCAGCCCATCGCCGTCATGTGCCATCACGGCGCCCGCTCACTCTCCGTCGCCAACTGGCTCCGTCAGCAGGGCTTCAACAAGGCCCAATCCGTCTCCGGCGGCATCGACCTCTGGTCCCGCGTCATCGACCCCACCATCCCTCGCTACTAAAACGACGCCCGAAAAAACCAGACCGCTCCCCCTGCATGCCGAGAGGGCAAACAGCGAGAGCGGTCGCTACCACCCGCTAGACAATCTTCCCAGCGGCTAGCGCACAAACCGGCGGCGAACTATGCCCGCCGCGCCCAGCACCCCTGTCCCCAGCAGCAGCAGTGAAGAAGGTTCCGGAATCGGGCTGGTAGAGCCCACGGCGTCTCCGACAAACCCGGTATTGCCGTTCACGGCTGCGAGGTGTCCGGCAAAGTCCCCTGAACCGGAGGCTCCGCTACTTGCGGACTCAAATTCCGAGGTGGTGAGGCTGCCGGGAAGCGAGTCCATCACCGTAAACGTGAACGTGCATCCCGCACCCGGTACCCCTCCGGTCACGACGCAGTCGCCGCCGCTCGACCCTCCGTTCTTCCCTGTGTCGAAGATGTCTGTAAACGATCCAAAGCCATCTTGGTTGCCGGGACCGCCCAACGAGGGAGAACTTACTTCCCCGCTGGCGCTGCTCAGGCTCAGGGTACCAGCGCCGGTAAAGTTGAATCCGAACGTGTCGAAGACATAACCGTTGTCCAGGCTGCTTACGGTGAACGTAGCAGTATTCCCCGAGGTAGTAACCGTTATTGCACCGCATGGGGTGCTCACACTGCACGGTACTGCGGCAGTGTTTGATCCTGTGAGAAAGAAGGAGTCTGCCAAAGCAGGCTGTGAGGCCACGCCTGCAAAAAGCAGAACACCCATTGTCAAGAAATAATTCTTCATAATCGTCCTCCGGGAGAAATCAATACCTGCGAGGAGAAATCTCTTAGGCATCTCAAACCCAAATCTCTGAATGATCGAAGCTGGCCCGCCTGGCAAAAAGCCCGGTCCTCTGCCTGAAAGCGGTACACGCCACCCCTTACTTGGAGAGATGGCTTTCAAGGGTGGAAGAGCAGAAGCTAGGCGGGACCCCGCCGGGGACAGCTCAGTGTGATGCCCTGCAATCTGCGAACTCAAGGAGCAACTCGCAGACCAAAGTCAATCGTTTTACGGCCTGGCCGCTTCCATTGCTAATCAGACAGTTACTACGGCGCTTTGTCGCACACGAGACATTTCCCCTGCAAAGTTTTGCAAAGGAAAATGGAATACTTCTCTCCAAAAGACAAAGCCGCTCCCTCTGCTTACCCTCAACAGGTAGCAGCGGGAGCGGCTCGAAGCCCGCGAATATTTCTCTGAACTAGCCGTTGAACCGGCGGCGAATCACGCCCGCCAGGCCAAGTGCTCCCGTCCCCAGCAGCATCAGCGATGACGGCTCCGGCACCGGAGGCGTGACCGTAATTGTGCCCGCTCCGCCGACATTCCCAGTCTTGCCCGCGACGTTGATGTCAGAAACGAACGGGAAGCTGTCGCTCAAGTCAAAATCAGCGGTTGACACGCCGTTGATCGTGAATGACAAAAACGAAACCGTCGGGCAGCTGGAACCGCTGCAGCCCCCCAGGTTCACCATGTAGCTATAGTCTTCACCCGAGAAACCCGCAGGCGTCGGATTGGTTCCGGTGCTCCATGACAACCCGGATGGCAATGACGAGAAGCCGGTGAAGCTCGTAGCCGTCGCATCCAGATCCATCGCCAGCGACGGGTGGTTGCTCCCGTTACCGGTGACGACAAAAAAGTTGGGTGCGAGATTCTCCGTAACCGTCACCCCGCCCGATCCATTATCCGTAACTGCAATCGTGCCGCACGGAGACAACGTGCTGCAGGTAAGGCCGTTGGTCAAGGAAACATTGATCGTATCGGCACGTGCCACAAGCCCCGAGCCCAAACCACATACAACAAGTGCGAAGAGCAATCTCTTCAACATTCCAACCCTCCAAAAGGTTCAAAATTCGCGATGACCACCGAATAGCAGAGGACCCCGGGTGCGCTTTTTCCCCCGCGCACACCCCTGCTGTGCCGATGTTCTCACTACGACCAAATGCAACTCGCGTGCCAAACTGCGATTCCGCAGAATCCCCTCATTTCCCCCAGAATCCGCACGATTCCACGGCATGCGACGCAAACAAGATTAATCTATGCAAATCTTTGCAGGGTCAAACGGAAGTAGCTCTCTCAACGACCTTTCGCCGCCCACCTGGCCACAACAAACCGTCCTAACCCTTGCTCCCCCACCGTCTGCAGCGACTCGCCCCCAAACTCAACGCGCCCTCACCGGGCTCTTGGGTGCGTTTCCTCGTACACCCTCTGCACCTGACCCACCGTCAACTGCGTGTATCGCTGCGTCGTCGACAGCCGCTCATGCCCCAGCATCTCCTGGATCGCCCGCAGGTCCGCACCCTCCTCCAGCATGTGCGTGCCGAAAGCATGCCGCAGCGTATGCGGATGCACATCCGCCGCCAGCCCCCGGCTCAGCGCAATCTGCTTCACGATACGTCCGACGCTTCGCGTCGTAAGCCGGCACGTCCCCCGCACCCTCGCATTGATCAGCAGCGGTCCCCCGCCATCGGACCCGCCCACCAGCTTCCCCTTACCCGCCCTCTCCAGCCGCTCCTTCCGCTCCGGAAGATACGCCCGAATCGCCGCCGCCGCCTCATCTCCCAGCGGCACCAATCTCTCTTTCCTGCCTTTACCAAACACCCGAATCGCATCATCGCCCCACAAAATGCTCGCGAGATCCAACCCGCACAGCTCCGAGTTACGGATCCCCGACCCATACAACAACTCAAAGATCACCCGATCCCGCGCCGGCCAAGCGGCTACTTCAGCCTCATCACTGGGTGCCCCGTTCATGCGCGGCTTTATCGCGCATGAGCGGGATTGCGATCCATCCTGAGCCACCCCCAACGAATTCAACACCCGGTTCAACTCCTCAATCCCCGGAACTCTCGGCAGATGCTTCGGCAGCTTCGGCGTGCTCACCAGCAGCGCCGGGTTCGACGCGACATACCCACTCCTCGCCAGCCACTTGAACCAGCTCCTCACCGCTGCCAGCGCCCGCGCCACACTCGCCTTCGTCAACCCGCGATCGAACAACACTCCGAGGTACGCCCGAATATGCGTGTGCTCCACCTTGCGCACATCGCCACCCTCACCCAGCGTCTCTGCCAAATACTCCGCAAACCCACGCACCTCACGCCCATACGCCCGCAGCGTATGCTCACTCGCCCCCCGCTCCTCACGCAGCATCGCCAGAAACTTCTCTGCGAGATCAACGAACGCTCTGGAGCTTTGCGAAGTCCCGGGTGGCCCATCCTTTCGCGGCTTTATCGCGAAAGGATGGGGTGCCTTCTTCTCCCCAGCCACAACCTCCCCGCGTAAGCTCACGCCTCCACCGCCCGCATCTTCGCTCTCGGATGATGCATCCGATGCACCGTCTTCAGCCGATCAATCGCCAGATGCGTATACACCTGCGTCGTCGCAATATCCGCATGCCCCAGCAATATCTGCACCGTGCGCAGATCCGCACCATGCTCCACCATATGCGTCGCGCAGCTATGCCTCAGCTTGTGCGGGCTCGCCTGCGAGTTCAACCCCTTCACCGTCCGCCACACACTCTGCGCCGTCAGCGCCTTCCCCCGCACAGAAACAAACAACGCCCGCTGCAAACTCACACCTCTGTCGCTGCTCCTGTTTTTTTTGTTGTCATTCCCGAAGGGAATCTGCGTTTTCGCTCTCCCGCGCACCAACTCGCCGCGTCCCTGCTTCACATACATCTCAAGCGCCGCAACCGCCCGCGCATGCAGTGGCACAATCCGCTCCTTATCTCCCTTGCCCCTCACCTGCACACTCGCACTCTCTAAGCGCAAATCCTCCACATGCAACCCGACAATCTCCCCCACACGCAGCCCACCCGCATACAGCAGCTCCAGTATCGCGTGATCTCTCAGCGCCACACCCGAACGCCCCGCCCCATCCGCACCGTCCATCCGCGCCGCCGCTCCCGTGCGTTCCAGCATCTCGCGCACATCGCCTTCCGCCAGACTCTTCGGCAGCACCTTCCAACTCGACGGACTCTCGATATTCACCGTCGGATCATGCGTAATCTTTTTATCCTTCAGCAGCCACCTGTAGAACCCGCGCAGACAGCTCAGCTTCCGCGCCACACTCCGCGACTCAATCGCATGCTCGCGCAGGTGCCGCATGAACCCACTGACATCCTCCTGCCGCGCCGTCACCAGCGTCCGCGGCACGCCCTCCACAAACTCCGCAAAGCTCTCCAGGTCTCGTCTGTACGCCTCCACACTCAGCGGCCGCAGCCCCTTCTCCACCTGTAGAAACGTCGCATACTCCCGCAGCAACCCAACATCGCTCGACCCGACACTCCCACCCGACCCGGTCCCTGACTTCACAGAAGGCATACCCCCGATTCTTTCCCGCCGCGCGCATCCCCGCCAGCCCCCCGAACCACCCTCGTCACGAACCGCCCCCAGCACACCTGATCCGATAAACTCAAAGTAGCCATGTTTGAGAACCTCTCCGAAAAGCTCCAGCGCAGTTTCAAAGACCTGCGCGGCCAGGGCACCCTCACCGACGAAAACATCAACGACGCCCTCCGCTCCATCCGCGTCGCCCTCCTCGAGTCCGACGTCAACCTCGACGTCGCCCGCAAGATCATCGAGGACATCCGCGCCAAGGCCCTCGGCTCCGAAGTCACAACCGCCCTCAACCCCTCCGAACAGATCGTCAAAATCGTCCGCGACGAGCTCATGAACACGCTCGGCCACGACACCGCGCGCTTCAAATTCGCGCCCCAGCCCCCCACCGTCATCCTGATGGCCGGCCTCCAGGGCTCCGGCAAAACCACCACCGCCGCCAAGCTCGCCCAATGGCTCAAAAAGGGCGGCCACCGCCCGCTGCTCGTCTCCGTCGACGTCTACCGCCCCGCCGCCCGCGAGCAGCTCAAAGTCGTCGCTCAATCCATCGGTGCCCAGATCTACGAAGGAAAACTGGACTCGCCCTCTTTGTTGTCATCCCCCGAAGGGGGATCTGCGTCTGCTCCCGCCCAAGCTTCAGGCACAGCCACCGTCCTCCGCCTCGCCAAAGAAGCCCTCCGCGAGGCCCGTAACTACGCCTGCGACATCCTCATCGTCGACACCGCCGGCCGCCTCGGCATCGACGAGCTCCTCATGGACGAAATGTCCGAGCTCAAAAAACTCCTCAACCCCTCCGAGATCCTCTTCGTCGCCGACGCCATGACCGGCCAGGACGCCGTCAACTCCGCCAAGGCCTTCAACGACCGCCTCCAGATCACCGGCGCCATCCTCACCAAAATGGACGGCGACTCCCGCGGCGGCGCCGCCCTCTCCATCCGCCAGATCACCGGCGCGCCCATCAAGTTCCTCGCCACCGGCGAAAAGCCCGACGCCTTCGAAGCCTTCCACCCCGACCGCATCGTCGGCCGCATCCTCGGCATGGGTGACATCGCCACCCTCCTCGAACGCGCCGAAGAAAAGCTCGACCGCTCCAAGGCCGAGGCCTTCGCCAAAAAGGCCCTCACCGGCGACGGCTTCTCCCTCGAAGACTTCCGCGACCAGCTCCGCCAGATCAAGAAGCTCGGCAGCATGCAATCCATCTTGAAGATGCTGCCCTCTGTAGGCCCGTTTGCTGGCATGCAGCAGGCCGCCGCCAACGTCGACGAGTCCCAGTTCACACGCATCGAGGCCATCATCAACTCCATGACCTCCAAGGAGCGCCACAACTCCGCCATCATCAACGGCAGCCGCCGCAAGCGCATCGCCCTCGGCTCCGGCACCACCGTCCAGGAGGTCAACAATCTCCTCCGCCAGCACACCCAGATGTCCAAACTCTTCAAAGGCATGGGCAGCGGCCTCACCGGCGGCGCCAAAGCCCAGCAACGCCTCCTATCCCAAATGCAAGGCAAACAAAGATTCGGAAGATAGACCTCATAACCACATGAATTATCTATTTGTCAAATAAATATTGACAAACCACTTGCAACATGTGAGCGTTGCATTCGTCGCAGATCTCAGGTCAATAAACCCAATCGTTGATTTTGCAGTTTAGGACCTTTGTAGATTAGCCGAGCCAGTGAGTTACGGGCGGGCCGAATTCTCGGTGTAATAGCTCTGGAATCAAGTCCGTAGCGGAGGACGTATGAATCGTCTTGTGCTTTTGGCTGCTCTGGCTTCCCTTGCACCTGCATCTCTCGCGCAAGTCCAAACCAATGTACCAATCCACCAACACTCCGCCACGGATGTCATCGACGGTTCGCAACACCCCGACCAGATTCCCGATATCGCAGCTTATCGTATGGTTTTGTTGTCACTTTCAAAGCCCGCCAATCGAACAGAACTTCAGGCAACACACCAAAACGTACAACTCCGTTCAGCGGGACTCAATGATTCCGAGAAAAGCGTGCTAATCCCAATTCTTGCGAAATTTAACTCGGATTACCATGCACTGATTCAGTCCTATAACGCTGCGGCAACGGCCGCAAATGCGCGTGGCGAAAGAGCCGACATTGGCTCGTTTCTAATAAAACGAGATCAACTTGTTCAAGCAACCCACGATCAGATCAAAGGCATATTTACCGCTGACAGATGGACTCAGTTTGATGCCTATGTTCAGCAGGAAAAGAAGCACATGAAAATCGGTCGGGGAGAGGTGAGTAAGTACTGAAATTAAGAAAATGGCTGCTCGTCGTAATCACGGTCGTGACGTTTTCTGCTGCTCACTCGTTGTTTGCGCAACAATGCTATATCACCTACGCTCCGTCTTTGAGCAGTTACACAAACTTAGCGATAGACGAAACCAATATCTATACTGCGGTTGGCGTCGACGGCAATGGAGTGATGACTACGAGTGGGTCGTGCCCTAATTTAAGCTCGATCTATCATTACTCAATAATCTTAAACAGTATTGGAGGCGTCAGCAGCGGGTGGGTCTCAGGAAGCCAGACCTGCCCAGACTGCTATATTTCCGATGAGCAAGACGAACAACTGCCGTACGACCCAAGTGCTACCTATACGTTCAATTGGGAGGCGGATGTGAGTTGCAGCATGGCCGGCACGTTCTTTTCTACCTTCGGTAACATACCCATATTGGAGCTTAGGACAGCCTTCTGGGGACCACCGGTATCAATCTCGCCAGACGGCACCTGCTATTGGGGTAGCCTAGCTTGTAATGCCGGCACGACCCCAACATGTACTACTGGAAAGGGAATTCCCCTTCGAGGGGAGATAGGGTGCCCTGACTATATCCGGGCGACGTGGGTGGTGACAATTGATTTAACTACTGGCAAAGCAACTTGCCAGGTTCCTGTCCTAACTAAGGCGAGTGGGCCGGGAGACTGTAATTAGGAGTTGCTCAATTCCGTCCTGCGCGCCCACAGAATGGATACACCATGACTGAAGAATCTATATCATTCTTGCTTGGAGTTTGCTTGGTGCAGTGATGACATCGGCACAGAGTAACCCCGTTCCAGGCCGTTCGGGTAGTCAGCTACTCGTGCTTCCCCGTCCCGGGATTCCAATCTCTTTCGAGCAAATCGAAAAGCATTCGAGCAAGAAAGGCGACGGTAGTCCTGCTGCGGACTATACAAACACCGGGAAAACGTATCGCGATTCTGCCGGTAGGCTGCGGATCGAATCCAAGACTCATGACGACGCTGGTCACGTTTCAGATTCCTACATCCTACTTGTTGATCCAATCGCCGGCTCTCAAACCCTCCTGCTGAGTGCTCAAAGCGTTGGCTATAAGATGCCTATCTCCATTTCGAGTGAGGGAGGATTTGCCTCGTTCGATGCCTATGATGGACAGGAATCACCGCACAAATGGAAGACCGGTACGGAAGACCTGGGAAAGCGTAGCATTGAAGACATCGAGTTTGGAGGCACGCGTATCATATCGACCGCCGAAGACGAACCGCGCCTCACAACCACAATCGACGAGTGGCACTCCGACAAATTCAAGTTGATCGGGGCTGTCGATCGCTCCGGTCCTTACATGTCCTACACTATCCGAATTCAAAAAATACACCACGAGGAACCTGACCCCACACTTTTTCGGATTCCTCCTGATTACGAGATCGCTGACGTACAGATACCTTCCGAGACGTGAATGGGAGGGCGGGTGGGGCGGGTGGCCCGATCACCACCCCACTGAACCAGCGACATCATGGGTGCCCC
>DATNGO010000133.1:0-54509 GCA_035605855.1 Acidobacteriaceae bacterium
CTCGCACCCGCGAGTGCCTCCGCGCCGCAAACCGGCGAGCAGCACATCGGCTCCTTTGCGCCGCTGCGCATCGCGCTCTTTCGCGACCGCTGGATAGCCGCGACCATCTCGGGTGTCGGCACGTGGATGCAGGACACAGCAGCCACATGGCTGATGACGGTGTTGACGCCTTCGCCGCTGCTCATCGCGCTGATGCAGACCGCGGCCAGTCTCCCGGTGCTCGGACTCGGACTCTTCGCCGGAGCAACAGCGGACATCTACGACCGCAGGCGGCTGCTGATCTTCTGGCAATCGTGGATGCTGGTCTCAGTTGCCGTCCTCGCGGTGCTCACCTTCAGTGGCGTCGTCTCTCCCTTCACACTGCTCTTCTTCACCTTCCTGCTGAACATCGGCTCAGCCATGAACAACCCTGCGTGGCAGGCGATTGTGCCGGAACTGGTGCCGCTGGATCACATCCCGCCGGCAGTGACGCTGAACGCCGGGAGCAACAACATCGCCCGTGCCGTCGGCCCTGCGCTCGGCGGTCTGATGGTAGCGGCATTCCTGCGAGCCGACACCGGAGCAGGATGGGTCTTCGCGCTCAACTCCGCGTCGTTCGTGGCGGTGATCTGGATCCTATGGCGCTGGAAGCGGCAGCCCATCTTCCGCAGCGCTCTGCCTGCCGAACGCATGCTGGGCTCCGTGCGTTCGGGCCTGCGCTATCTGCGCTACGCTCCTGACCTGCAAGGGCCGCTGATTCGCGCCTTCGTCTTTACCTTCTTCGTGAGCTCGATCTGGGCGCTGCTGGCTCTGGTTGCCAAGAACGATCTTCGCCAAGGAGCGATGGGATATGGCATCTTGAATGGCTGCCTCGGCGTCGGAGCCGTGGTGGCGGCGACGTCGCTGGGGCGGATACGTCGGTACATCAACGCCGACGCCCTGCTGGCGACGACCTCGGTTTACTACATCGCGGCGCTGCTGGTGATTGCGCTGGTGCGGTCGCCGTGGGCGGTGATTCCGGCGCTGCTGGGTGCGGGGTTCTGCTGGACGAGCACGATGTCCACGCTGAACGTGAGTGTGCAGCTCTCGGTGCCGCGGTGGGTGCACGCTCGCGCGCTGGGGCTGTACCTGATGACCTTCCAGGGTGGGCTGGCGCTGGGCTCGGTGGCGTGGGGCGCGATTGCCCAGCGGAGCTCGGTGCGTGTGGCGCTCATCTGCGCGGCCTGCGGGCTGGCGGCGTCGCTGCCGTTCACGCTGCGGGTCCACATCCTGAAGGGCTCGCTGCCGGACCTGACACCGTACAAGCCGAACCGGCCGCTGCCCAAGCTGCAGGCTGTGCCGGAACCCGAAGATGGACCGGTGAGGATCTCGGTCGACTACACGGTTCCGGCGGAGAACTACACGGAGTTCACGCATGCGATCCACGAGCTGAAGGGCGTGCGACTGCGGGATGGAGCGATTCGCTGGGGAGTGTATCGCGATGCCAACGATCCGACCCACGTGAACGAGACTTTCATCATGGAGAGCTGGTTGGATTACCTGCGGTCGCGGGAGAGAGTTACGGCCGCGGACCAGGCGATTCGTGAAAAAGTGTGGGCGCTGCACAAGGGGGGTGGGCCTCCGAGGGTCACTCACGGGGTGTGGGCGGAGGAGATTCCGGAGGCTACCCCCTCCCCCGGCCTTTTTGGTGCAAAGTCTTCAGAAGAAAAGACTTAGGGGTGGACTTCTGCTTGCACACTTTTGGCAAAGTATTGAAAACAGATGACTTGTCTAAATACAGTCCCGCAAAGTCTTGATAGCAAATAACTTGGGCTTTAAGTGACGATGCCCGGCGGAGTGCCGGGCGAGTCTTTCCCCTGTTTTCAGTATATCAGGCGTGTCAAGAGGGTTCGGGCGTTGAGCGTTGAGCTGCGAGCCATGAGCTGCGGGCTAGAAGCTTAGGACCCGGTGAGATAGAGTCGGTTTTATGTCTTCGGTTCGGTGCGGCGTGGCCGCGTTCGCGTTCTTCTTTGCGGGCTTCTCTTCTGCGATTGCTCAATCAGGAAAGACACAATCCTTGCGGCCACACACGATCGGCGCGACGACTCGAGCGCAGGAGCGCTGGGCGGATCGAACGCTGAAGCGCCTGACACTCGAAGAGAAGATCGGGCAGATGATCGAGGTGCGCGGGATCATGGGGTTCTATAACTCGGAGGATCCGACGTTTCAGAAGCTCATCACCGACATCCGGAAGTATCACCTTGGCGCGGTGCATTTGTCGGTCAACACGGATGGGCCTTTGCTCCTCCGCGTCGAACCGTACGAGGCGGCGATGACGACCAACCTGCTGCAAAAGTCGTCGCAGGGGAAGGTTCCGCTGATCTTTTCTGTGGACTTTGAACGTGGACCGTCGATGCGGTTGACGTCGATCGAGGCGTTTCCGCAGCCGATGGCCTTCGGCGCGACGCACAATCCGGCGTATGCCGAGCAGTTTGGGAAGATCGTGGCGGAGGAGTCGCGTGCGCTGGGCATCGACTGGAACTTCTATCCCATCGCCGACGTGCAGATTAATCCGGAGAACCCGATCATCAACACCCGCTCTTATGGCGAGGACCCTGCAGAGGTTGGCGAGATGGTCACGGCGTATATCCGGGGATCGCATGAGGGCGGGATGCTGACCACGCTGAAACACTTTCCAGGGCACGGCGATACCGACGTTGATTCACACTTGAACCTGGCGCGCGTGAATGCGCCGCTTGAACGCCTGAATGCGGTTGAGCTTCCTCCGTTTGAGGCCGGGATCAAAGCCGGCTCCGACGCAGTGATGATTGCGCATGTGGCGTTCCCGGCGCTCGAGCCCGACCCGACGAAGATTGCTACGACCTCGCATCGGGTTGTGACCGGCCTGCTGCGCGATCAACTCGGATTCAAGGGTGTGATCGTATCCGACGCGATGGAGATGAAGGGGCTGACGAAGCTTTATCCGGGAGACAGCAGTAAGGCTGCGGGGCGCGCGGCGGTCGATACGGTGAAGGCCGGACAGGATCTGCTGGAGCTGCCGTCAGATCTTGACGGAACAGTTAACGGACTGCTCGAGGCTGTGAAGTCGGGAGAGATTCCGCGCAAGCAGATTGATGCAAGCGTGCGGCGGATTCTCCTGGTGAAGGCGAAGGCGGGGCTTGACACGCCCGGAAAACATCTTGTGGACATGGACCAGATTCAGTACAGCGTGGGCAAGCCGTCCAGCTATGCGCTGGCGCAGGAGGTTGCGGACCATGCGGTAACGCTGGTTCGTGACGACAATCGCATTGTTCCGCTGAGCCGCAGTGACGCGGGGCAGGTGCTGGTGGTGATTTTTGTAAGCGATGCGCATGGGGATGAGGGTCGCGTGCTGGAGCGGGAGATCCGTTCGCGAGTCCCGGGAGCGAGGGTGATCTATGTTGATCGTCGCTCGGCGGCTGTTGAGGCGGGAGGCATAGCGACGCTGGCGTCGAAGGCTCAACGGATCGTCGCGGCGGTGTATAGCGTGTCGCAGCCGGGGCCGGCGGAGGCCGCTGCTACGAGCGCGAGCGGGCTTTCTGCGGAGGGCTCGGCGGGGATTCTGCGGAGTCTGTTGTCTGCTGCGGGGGATAAGACGATCGTACTGGCGCTGGGGAGTCCTTATTCGATTCTCAACTTTCCGACGGAACGCAGCTATATGTGTATGTATAGCTGGGTGCCGACGTCAGAGAGAGCGGCGGTGAAGGCGCTGTTCGGCGAGATTCCGATTCATGGGAAGCTGCCGGTGACGCTGCCGGGGATTGCGAAGAGAGGCGATGGGATTGGCAGGGAGGCGGGAGCACCCTAGCAGCGGTTGACTCGCGAGCGAAGGCATACCCCAGGGGCTAAAGCCCCTTTTCTTCTTGCGGCTTGAGAGACCCGAGCCTGAAGGCTCGGGGTACCTAGAAGCCAAGGCAAAAGCGGATTCCCTTCGGGAATGAGCCTGAAGGCTCGGGGTACCTGGAAGCTAGAACAAACGCAGATTCCCTTCGGGAATGACAACGCGGAGAGACCCGAGCCTGAAGGCTCGGGGTACCTAGAAGCTAGAACAAACGCAGATTCCCTTCTCCACCCCAGCCATCAAGCTGGCCGGGGACCCCGGTTCGGGAATGACAGAAAGAAAAGCAACAGCAGAAAGAAAGGCAGACAGCAGAAGGAAAGGCGACAGCTACAAGAAAACGATGGCTACGCCTTCAGCTGTAGCGCAGGTCACTCGCTCTGGTGTCGAGAGCTGTTGTGATTGATGCCTATGCCGCCGTTCGTCGTGACGAAGTGGACGGTTGCGCCGCCGCTGCCAAGATTGGCGTCGATGTGTCTGCGGGTGATTTGTCCGCCACTCAGCGGAAGGCCGACCGAGACGCCTCCATTGGTTGTCCCGGCGACGAGGTGCGCGGAGTATTGGGCCGGCATGCTCACGCTGATGCCTCCGTTCGTGGTGTCGGCGTAAAGACCAGCACCGTCCCAGCGGTCTCCACTCAGTGCGGCCTCGATACCGCCGTTGGTGGTCCGGGCGTGCACGTCGCCGGCGAGATCGTGCAGCGTGATGCCGCCGTTGGTGGTCTGGACCGTGGCGTTGCCGTCCAGCCCGCTCAGCCCGATGCCTCCATTCACGGTGTGGAGCTGGGCTGCGATATGGCGCGGCACCAGGAGGCGGTAGTTCACATACCAGCTGCGCCGGGTGAGCAAGAAATTGCTGGGACCGTCAGCGTGGATCGTGTCGCCGAGGTCAATTTTCACCTCGTGCGCGAGGGATTCCGCGTCTTCCCTGCTGCCTGCGGTGGCCACGATACGAGCCTCAAACGCGATGTCATTGCGGTCCTGGCCGATTAGCTCGATGCCACCGTTGCCGTTCGAGATTTTTATCTCGGAACGGGGAGGGAGCACGGTCTTGCGAAGCTCGCAGACACGCTGCTGAGTCAATCCAAAGAAGCTGTGGTTGTTCGTTTGTCCCTCATCGCTGTTGCAGGCACCGGTGGTGAGCGTCTGCGCGTGAAGGATGGGCGTGAGCAGCAGGAGAGCGGAGGTTGCGAGGGCAAGCCGTTGCATGGTGGGTGTCTCCGGAGCGAGTTGCGCCGCAGATGAATACGCGCGTGGCCCTGCCGCGGTTCCCCAACGCCGGGGATAAATGAAAGAAAAATAAGTGCAGCGAGGCCGGCGCTGGAGGCCGAAAGCGAGGCTGGCTAGAGGCCGAAAGCGGGGCTGGCTAGAGGCCGAAGGCGAGGTCGATGAGGGTTTTTTCTTCGAGCTCGTGGGCCTTGGGACTGCCGGTGGCGGGCGAGGCGGAGGCGGTGCGCTTGACGCTGAGGACGGCGCGGTTGCCGGCGAGCTTGCGGAGGCGCGGCATCACGTAGTTGAGCGGGCCCTGGTTGGCTGGCTCTTCCTGCACCCAGACGATCTCTTTGGCGTTGGAGTGCTGCGCGATGGCGGCGGAGAGCTCGGCTTCGGGCCAGGGGTAGAGCTCGTCGACGAAGATGATCGCGACGTCGTCGATCTTGCGCCTGGCGCGCTCGACGCGGAGGTTGTGGCCGATTTTGCCGGAGCAAAGGAGGAGGCGGACGGCGTTTGTTACCGATTTATCGGGGACAACGGGGAGAAAGCGGTCGACTGCGAGGTCCGCAACGGTGCTCATGGCGTCGGGGTGGCGGAGCATCGACTTCGGTGTGAAGACGATGAGGGGCTTGCGCCACTTGCGCATGGCCTGGCGGCGCAGGAGGTGGAAGTGCTGCGCGGCGGTAGAGGGTTGCGTGACCTGGATGTTCTGCTGCGCGGCGAGCTGGAGGTAGCGCTCGATGCGCGCGGAGGAGTGCTCGGGACCCTGGCCTTCGTAGCCGTGCGGGAGAAGGAGGACGACGCCGGAGAGCAGGCCCCACTTGGCTTCGCCGGCGGCGATGAACTGGTCGATGATGATCTGCGCGCCGTTGGCGAAGTCGCCGAACTGGGCTTCCCAGAGGACGAGAGCTTCGGGGTAGTCGCGGGCGTAGCCGTACTCGTAGCCGAGGACGGCGGCCTCGGAGAGGATGGAGTTGTAGACCTGCCAGCGGCCTTGTCTTCCATCGGGCGCGATGTGGGAGAGCGGCGACCAGCGAACTTCAGTCTCGGTGTCGATGAAGACGGAGTGGCGCTGGTTGAAGGTGCCGCGCTGCGTGTCCTGACCGCTGAGGCGGACAGGTGTGCCGGACTTGAGGAGTGCGGCGTAGGCGAGGAGCTCGGCGAAACCGTAGTCGATAGGGCGCTTGCCGGCTCCCATCTCCGAACGCTGCTCGAGGAGCTTCGCGACCTTGGGGTGAACGTGGAAGCCTTCGGGCGCGTGGGTGAGCCGGGCGGTGAGGGCGGAGATCTCGGAAGCGTCGAGGCCGGTGATGGGGTTGTCGTCGGGCGAGAGCGGGCCACCGGCGTAGTTGTTCCAGTAGTCGGGCAGCGAGTGCAGGCGCTTTATGACGAAGGCGTTGAAGCCGCCGGCCTTCTTGGCAGCCTTGGCTTCGGATTTCTTAGCTTCGCGGTCTTCTTTTGCGTCGGCTTTCGTGGCGCTGCGCTGGGCTTCGAGGAGGTCCTGCTGGACGGCGGTGACCTCGGCGGCGATGTCGGCGCCGAGCTTCTGCGCGTAGATCTTGTAGAGCGCGGGGTGGTCCTTGATGAGGGCGTAGCGGCGGGGCTGGGTGACGGTGGGGTCGTCGACTTCGGAGTGGCCGTGGCGGCGGTAGCCGATGAGGTCGACGACGACGTCGGACGAGAAGGTGCTGCGATAGTCGGCGGCAAGGGCGGCGATGCGGACGACGGCTTCGGGGTCCTCTGCATTGACGTGGAAGATGGGGATGGGCAGGCGCCTGGCGAGATCGGAGGCGAAGCGCGAGGAGTTGGATTCCTCGGGGTTGGCGGTGAAGCCGAGAAGGTTGTTGACGATGACCTGGATGGTGCCGCCGACGGAGAAGCCGTCGATGGTGGCGAGGTTGAGGGTCTCGGCCCAGATGCCTTGGCCGGCGAAGGCGGCGTCGCCGTGGATGATCATGGGCAGGATTTGCCTCGTGCCGGGGGTGCCGTTGGGCTCGCCGTCGGCGTGGGCATCGATGCGGTCTTGGCGGGCGCGGGTGCGGCCCATGACGACGGGGTCGGCGGCTTCGAGATGGCTGGGGTTGGAGGCCAGGTGGAGCGAGACGGTCTTGCCGTTGGCGGTGGTGAAGTCGCCGGTGGCGCCCATGTGGTACTTGACGTCGCCTCCGCCCATGGTGGTCTCGGGGTTGACGTCCTCGAACTTGGAGAAGATCTCTTTGGACTGGCGGCCGACGGTGTTGACCATGACGTTGAGGCGGCCGCGGTGGCTCATGGCGAAGACGGAGCGCGTGACCCCGTTCTCGGCGGCGGTGGTGAAGAGCTGATCGAGGAACGGGATGAGGACGGTGAGCCCCTCGAGGGAGAAGCGCTTGGTGCCGAGGTAGCGCTGCTGGATGACCTGCTCGAAAAGGTCGGCGCGGATGAGGTCGGAGAGGATACGCGGCGGCTCCAGGAGACCGCTGGCGGCAGCGGTGTTGGGCGTAATGTCGCGCTCAAGGCGGTCCTGAATCCACGCCCGGCGCTCGGGAGAGGGGATGTGCATGAACTCGGCGCCGATGGAGCCGCAGTAGTAGCGGCGGGCTTCCTGGGCGTCGGGACCATCAGGAGCGGGCGTGGGGAAGGGTTCGGGCGGGAGGTACTGGCCGAGGGGGTCGAGAGACGCCTGCAGGTAGCCCCAGCGGCGGAAGATGTCGAAGACGGCTTCGCGGGAAGGGGAGGGTTCGAGGGCTGGCGTCTGGGCTGGCGTCTGGGCTGGCGTCTGCGCTGGATTCTGGGCTGGATTCTGGGCTGGATTCTGCTTTAAGGGGAGGGGCTCTGTCGTCGCCGGGGACTTGGTAGGCATAGCTGTTACTATGCTAGCCCTTCCGGCGGGAGGGTTCGAAGAGGTGGACGATATTCGGCTGCGACGTTCGAGAATGCTTTAACGCCCGGGTTTTAGCCTTGATTCTCTTCGGCTTTGAGGGCGTTGTCCTGTTGCTTGATGATGTCAGTGGCCCGGGGGAAGAGGTCGCGGAGGATTTCGAGGAGCTGAACGGGGTCAAAGGCGTCGATGTAGTGGTCGGCGCCCGGACACTCGGGGCCGCCGCCGCCCTGGACGACGATGATGGGGAGTTTGGGGGCGCGCTCGCGGATTGTGGCGAGAATCTCGGTGCAGGGGATGTCGCGGGTGGAGGCGTTGAGGATGACACCGTGGACGGCGGGAAAGCGCTTGAAGGTCTCGAGGGCTTCGGCGCCGGTGCAGGCCGTGATGACGTTGAACTTGGCAGACTCGATAACGAGCTTGCGCATCGAGATCGAGCCCGAGTGTTCGCGATCGATGACGAGCAGGCAGGGGCGAACCATGGGGAGATGCTACCTGGGGAAGATGTCGGGGCCGTCATGTCGCTGGCGTCGTGATAGTTTCGTGGAATGTCTGAACACCATCGGCATCGGCACACGGAAGTCCACGGAACTCAAGAAAACGGGCACCATAGCGACGGGAATGTACTTCAGCGCCGGCATCCGCACCATGTAGACGCGGACCACTTCGACCTGGCGCAGGCGGCGCTGGACGAGATGCACGAGGCTGGGTTCAAACCGGAGTTTGGGGCGGGCGTGGCGGAGCAGGTAAACGAAATTCGCACGGAGTTTCGCAAAGGGCTTGCGAGGGCAGAGCCGGGGGTTGGTGTGCCTGATCTGCGGGATCTGGCGTGGTCGTCGATTGATAACGACACGTCGCGGGACCTGGATCAGATTGAGGTGGCGGAGCGCGTCGCGGGTGGAATTCGGGTGCACGTGGCGGTTGGCGATGTAGCGAGCGCGGTAGAGAAGGACTCGCCGATTGACCAGCATGCGAAGGCCCAGACACAGACGATCTATACGGCGGTGAAGAACTTTCCAATGCTGCCGCTGGAGCTGTCGACCGGTATGACGTCGCTGAATGAGAACGGCGACCGCATGGCGGTGATGATGAGCTTTACGGTCGGCTCGAATGGCGAGATGAGCGATGAACAGATTTCGCGCGCGTGGGTGAGGAACAGGGCGCAACTGGCGTACTCGCGCGTCGGGCCGTTCATTGATGCTCATGCGGCATCGTCAACGAGTGCTGTAGGCGTGACGCTGAAGGATGTGGAGGAGCTGCGCTCGGACAGTGCGCGCGACAGCGAGGACGCGAATGGGCCGGCGTTTACGGAGACGAAGGAGAGCCGCGAACTGGCGCAGGCGATCGCAGATCAGATACTGATGCAGGCCCAGGCGACGCAGGCACTGCACAGAGCGCGGATACAGAATGGCGCTCTGGAGTTTCATAGAGGCGAGGCAGAGCCGATGATTGCAGACGGGCGCGTGGTAAGCGTGCACGATGTGATTCAGAACGAGGCGATGTATCTGATTGAGGATTTGATGGTCGCGGCGAATGGCGTGATGGCGCGCGCGCTGCGGAAGGGCAAGCGGTCAGGACTGCAGCGGGTGGTGCGCGTGCCGCTGCGCTGGGACCGTATCGTGGCGCTGGCAGCGCAGCACAAGTGGGAGTTGCCGGCGAATCCGGACTCTGTGGCGCTGAACAATCTTCTCGCGCACATACGTGCCACAGATCCGGATCACTATCCGGATGTGGCGGTGGCAGTGATCAAGCTGATGGGGCCGGGCGAGTACATGGTGATGACGCCGGAGGATGATCCGACCGGCCACTTCGGACTTGCGGTGCGTGACTATACGCACTCGACGGCGCCGAACCGGAGGTTTCCTGACGTTGTGACGCAGCGCATTTTGCACGCGATGATGAATGGCGCGGAGCCACCGTACAGCGACGCGGAGCTGGCAGGCATAGCGACGCATTGCAATGAGGCCGACAAGGCGCTGCGGAAGCTTGAGCGCGACATGCAGAAGCGCGTGGCTGCCGTGGCGATGGCGCACAGGATTGGCGAGATCTTCCGCGGAGTTGTCACGGGCGCGAGCGACAAGGGTGTGTATGTGCGAGTGATCGATCCGCCATTTGAAGGGCGCGTGGTTCAGAATTTTGACGGGCTGGATGTGGGCGACCGCGTGAGCGTGAAGCTGCTGCATACGGATCCGGAACGAGCGTTTATTGATTTTGCGAAGGTGTCGGGAGGGCAAAATGGCCCGCGCCCGCCCACCGGCAATCAGCGCGGGTGAGGTGAGCGTCAGCGCACAGCGCCGTGGGTGGCGAAGAGGACGAGCGCAAGCGTGACGAGAGCGAGGAAGATTTCGCCGAGCACGCCGACGAGAATGGGGCGCCAGCCCTGGTGGATGAGGTCGCGGACGTTGGTGCGAAGGCCGACGCCTGCGAAGGCGGGCAGGAATGCCCACCTGGAAAGATTGCCGAGCGAGTTGAGCTGCGAGGCGGAGAAGAAGCCGGCGGTGGCGAGGATGGAGATCGCGACGAAGCCGAGGATGAACTTGGGGAACTTCTGCCAGAGGAAGAGCGCCTTGTGCTCGACGTGCTGCGCCTGTCCGCGGCTGGCCCAGTAGACGGCGTAGCCGAGGACGACGAAGCCAATGAAGGAGGAGCGCGCGGTCTTCGCGAGGATGGCGATGCGGCCGGCTTCGTCGCCGTAGAGCGCGCCGGTTACGGTGGCTTCAGCGGTGTTATCGACCGCGAGGCCGGTCCAGAGGCCGTAGGATTGCTGGCCCATGTGCAGCGCGTGGCCAATGGCCGGAAACGTGAAAAGCGCGAGCGCGCCAAGGGTGAGGATGGCGGCGATGGCGGTGGAGGTGTCCTGCTCTTCGGAGTCGATGGCGCCCTGCGCGGCCATGATGGCGGTGACTCCGCAGATGGAACTGCCGATGGCGAGGAGGCTGGTGAGCTTCGGGCGCAGTTTGAAGACGCGCCCGAGCATCATCATGACGGAGAGCGAGAGGACGAGCTCGATGGCGACCAGGATGAGGGAGAGGCCGCCCAGGTGGAGGAGGTCGCCGAGGAGGAATTTCGCGCCGACGAGAACGATGCCGAGTTTGAGCCAGAGCTCGTAGGTGGCAAGACCGGGGCGGAAGAGTGCGGGAAGGCGGACGGCGTTGCCGATGGCAAGGCCGAGGAGGATGGCCCAGAGAACGTACTCGATCTGCGGGAAGGCGATGTGGCGGGTGGTGCGGAGGTAGTGGCCGAGAGACTCGGTTCCCTTGCCTGCGAAGCCGACGCCGAAGAGCAGCGCGGTGCCGGGAATGAGCGCGAGGAGTTGACGCCAGAGCGGGCGCTGACGTGTGGACTCGAGCGGCAGTGGGACGGTTTGCGTCGACATTGGGTGGCGAAGAGGTGGACTCTACCAGCCGATGTGCGGGATGACGTTGAGGCGGATGAGCGCGGCGAGTGCGAGCGCGATGACGATGGCGGCCGCGTCGGCGTTGAAGGCGAGCTTGGCAGACTGGCGGACGGGAGAACGAGAGTCCATGAGGTGCTCCTGCTAATTTTTTTAAGGAGGTGGGTGGGCGCTCGATGTGCAATGAAAAACCCACGCCCGGAGTTGGTTGCGTGGGTGCTTGGGGATCGGGGTGCTCTCAGGTGAGCTTCGCGATCAGGCCATACAGACACCGGCGCAACAGAGCATGCGACAAGGCATGCAACAGAGCGCTGCGGTGTGAGAGAGCCTCATGGATATGAGGCTATGGGTGTGTAGTGGGAAAGTCAAGGTCGAGCCGGCCCGCTGGAGAAAGAGCGGTTTGCCCTCCAGTTTTCAGTTGTCAGTTTCCAGTTGCCAGTTTTAAGTGCAAGAGCGAACTAATTTGCCGCGAAGCGCTGACACGGGTGGATGGAGTTGCGTATGCTGTTGGTCCTGAGAGTTTTCCGAAGGAGAAAAGGCATGCGGAGACAAGGGATTCTGTTCGGGGTCGGTGTTTTGTTGTGCGGTGGGGTGATGCTGTTCGGGTGCGGACAAGCAGAGGCGCAGGAGGCAGCTAAGCCGGCGATCACGACGACGCCCGAGGTGCTGAACTTTGCGGAGTTGGCGGAGCGCGGCAAGGCGCTGGTGGAGAAGGCTCGTGCAGGAGGTGGCAGCGCAGGGATCACGCTGGCGAACTACAAAGGCCACTACACGATGCTGACGGCGCGGACAGGAAGCGGTGGCGGTGAACTGCATGCACGCTACTCCGACTTTTTGATTGTGCTGGACGGCGAGGGCACCGAGATGACGGGCGGGACGATGGTTGATCCGAAGCAAGGCCCGAACGGCGAGACGCGCGGCAAGACACTGGAAGGCGCGACACCGCATCTGCTGCACAAGGGCGATGTGATTCATATTCCTGCGGGCACGCCGCACCAGGCGATTGAGGCGCCGGGGCAGTCGATCATTATTTATGTGATCAAGGTTGAAGCGCCGGAGACTCCGATGACGAGCACGTCGGCGGGGCGCTGAGAGATTTTTGGAGGAAGAGATGAAACTGCTGCAGATGGCTGACCCGGTGCGCTACCCGCGCATGACGACCGAGGAGCTGCGCTCAACATTTTTGCTGGATGGAATGTTTCAACCGGGCGCGATCACGCTGGCGTATGTTGACCTGGATCGCACGGTGGTGGGTGGAGCGGCGCCGACAGGCAAGCCGCTGAAGCTGGAGACGTCACCGGAGCTGCGCGCGGAGTTCTTCTGCGAACGACGCGAGCTGGGTGTGTTCAATGTCGGTGGGGACGGGACGGTCACGGTCGATGGGAAGGAGTTCAAGCTGGGCAAGATGGACTGCCTGTACGTCGGGCGCGGAAGCCGCGATGTATCATTTGCGAGCGACAGCTCGGACAAGCCGGCCGCGTTCTATCTGCTGAGCTACCTGGCGCACGCGGAGTATCCGACGGCGATGGTGAAGTTCAAGGACATTGAGCCGGTGAAGCTGGGAGCGGTGGCGACGTGCAACAAGCGCTCGATTTATAAGGCGATTCATCGTGATGGGATCAAGAGCTGCCAGCTGGTGATGGGCTTCACGCTGCTGGAGGAGGGCTCGAACTGGAATACGATGCCGGCGCATACGCACATGCGGCGCAGCGAGGTTTATATGTACTTCGATGTGGACCCGGCGCATCGTGTGGTGCACCTGATGGGACCACCGCAGGAGACGCGACACCTGGTGATGGCAGACCGCGACATCGTGGTTTCGCCGGGATGGAGTGTTCATGCGGGCGTGGGCACGACGCGCTATGGATTCTGCTGGGGCATGGGTGGAGAGAACCAGGACTACGGCGATATGGACGGCGTGGCAGTTGCCGATCTGCGCTAGGAGATACAGGAGAGAACGGATGAGATTGGTTTGGGGTCGGGGGTTGTTCCCTGTTGCGGGAGCGTGCGTGTTGAGTGTGGCGCTAGGCGCAAATGCGCAGACGCAAACATCAACGCAGCGGCCGACTGCGAAGGAGTTGCATGATGCGGCGGGCGATGTGGCGACGGATCCGGGGCCGATTGATACGACGCTTTCGCCGAAGCTGACGCGCGCGGATGTGCGCAAGGCGATGAAGAAGGTTGCGGACTGGTCGTTGGAGCATCAGCAGCCGCACTTCACGCAGGACTGGACCTACGCGCCGCTGTATACGGGTCTGCTGGATGCGTCGAAGACGCTGGGCGATAAGAGATATCACGATGCAGTGCTGGCGGCGGCGGAGAAGTTCAACTGGCAGTTACTGCCCGGGCGCTACGACCACGCGGACGATGAAGCGATCGGACAGGCGTATGAGGCGCTGTACGAGGAGAACAAGGATCCGATGCGCATCGCGGCGGTGCGCGACAACTTTGTGCTGGTGATGGCGCGCAAGGATGACAAGAACAAAGACCTGTGGTGGTGGTGCGATGCGCTGTACATGGCGCCGCCCTCGCTGGCGAAGTTGGCGCAACTCACCGGCGATCATCGCTATCTGGACTTCATGAATCATGAATGGGGGCTGACGCAGGGACATCTGTACGACTACGATCAGCATCTGTTCTTCCGCGATGCGACGTTCCTGCACAAGACGGAGAAGAATGGGAAGCCGCTGTTCTGGAGCCGCGGCAATGGATGGGTGCTTGCCGGGCTGGCACGCGTGCTGACGGTAATGCCGAAGAACGATCCGGCGCGAGCAGGATACGAGGCCACGTTCAAGAACATGGCAAATCGCGTTGCCGACCTGCAGCCGGCGGATGGATTGTGGCGCATGGGCTTGCTGGATGCGGATTCGTATCCTCTGGGAGAAGTGTCGGGCACGGCGTTCTTCACGTATGCGATGGCGTGGGGCGTGAACAATCATCTGCTGCCGGAGGAGAAGTTCCGGCCGGTGATCGAGAAGGCCTGGGCGGGGATGCTGCAGCACGTCTACACGGATGGGCGGCTGGGTGCGATTCAGCCGGTCGGCGCCGCGCCGGGAGATCTGCAGCCTGGCTCGACGTGGGCGTATGGCGTCGGTGGATTTCTGCAGGCAGGAGCGGAGATCGACCGCGGTCTGGGACACGCGAAGGGCAAGTGAGCGCGGCAGAAGCAATGCGAGATGAGGGGCGCGTGAAGCGCCCTTTATTTTTTGGGACGGTCGACTAGTACGTGGAGGTCGGCTGGCGATCGTAGGCGCCACCGAACTTGTTGGTATGGGTTGCGGTGGTGGCGATGGGCACGGTTGTGGTGCCAAGATCATTCATGCCGGGTGAGACTTTGATCTCACGCGAGAGGCCCTGAAGTGAGGGCGGGAGTGCGCCTTCGACCCAGAGGCGCATGCTGTAGTCGCCGGGAGGGATGTTGCGGATGGTGAGAGTATCGCCAGCGTCGGCGATAGCGTAGAGAGGCGTGGAGATACTGATGACGACGGCGCTCATTTCGGGATGGATGTTGCAGAAGATGTAGGAGACGCCGGCGCGCGAAAAGGTTACGGACTTGGTGGCGCCGGCTTCGTAGAGGCCGAGGTCGAAGCGCTTGCCGTCGAACAGCGAAAAGACGTTGTGGAAGAACGGGTCGGCGTTGGGGAACTGTACGACACTGCCAACGGGAACGACCTGCAGATGCGGGATGAAGGTGCGGTTCTTCTGCAAAAGTGTGTAGTGACCCTGCGGCGTGAAGGGGAGAACAGGCGTGGCGCCCAGCGGTTCAAGCCAGACTACGGCGACCACTTTGCGATGCGTAGATGGGGTGGGCTGGATGCGCAGATGCAGCTCGGCCGAAGTGCGTACGGTACGATTCTGCGCGCAGATTGCCGAGGGAAGCAGGATGAGTGCGGTGGCGAGCCAGCGGCTGAGCCGTAGAGTTCTCATCAAAACTTATATCCTGCGGACAAACCAATGATGTTGGAGGCGGAGGACGTGCCGGTGAGGGGTGCACTTGCAAGATAACGATATTCGAAGGAGAAGAGCAAATAGGCGCTTGGGCTGTAAATGACGTTGCCGGTCCAGGTGCGGTTGCGGGCGAGCCGCTGGTACATGGTGTCGGAAGAAATGGTGTAGCGGTGGAGGTTGCTGGCAAAGACGTTGTCCATGCCGAAGGCAGCGTTGAATTCGAGGCGCTCGCTCCACTTCTCTTTCAATTGTGTCCAGCCGCCGACGTCGTTGAGTGGACGGTAGTAGTACTGCTCCTGAACCGGCACGTAGACGTAGCCGTAGTCTTTGTAGCCTCCGGCGCCGAGTCCGCCGAGCGCGAGTCCGCGGTAGAAGCTGCCGGAGAATTCCAAACGTGCGGGCAGATGGAAGCGGGCGTCGAGGGTGCCGGCCCAGGCGTCGAAGCGCCGGCCTGAAGGCAGCACGTGCGGAGAGAAGTATCCGCCGACACCGAAGTGATTGCGATCATCGCGATTAGATCCGAGGAGTGCGATGCGAGCTTCGAGGCCGGGCCAGCGGCTCCGCTCCGCTCCGGAGGGCGGCACTGCAGCGCTGCTGTTGAGGTTGGAGAGGGAGATCGGCGGATCTCCAACATCGATCATCGCGGCCTGCAGTTGGAGAGAATGTGACGCTGCAAGGGGCACGTTCTGGGTGAGCGTGAGCTGCGGGTTCCAGGCCCACAGGTTTCCGGACCACGCGAGCGCAGGATTTGCTACGGCGGTGAGCGAGGAGGGTGAGTCGGGGCTGATGAGAGGACGGTCATAGGAGAAGGCCGCTTCTGTGTTTTCCCACTGCAGTCCAGCGTGAGCTGTCCTGAGACGAAGGAAACTGTCGGCCGTGGAGTACGAGCCGAACAGGGCGGTGGGGGCGATGGAATTGCCGTAGAAGTCGACGCGGAGATCGGCATAGCTGTGCGCGCCGAAGAGATGCGGGCCGCGCGCATCGACGCCAAGCACCGTCTGACGCACGGAGGCACCGGTGTTGCCGGAGCCCGGAACTGCAACGGTGGGTGTCGCAGGCATGTCCACCGCACTTGTGTTGACGAATCCGTTCAGGAGCAGGAGGCCGGTGATTTTGACGGGGTATTTAGATTCGGACTCAACCTTGGTCTGATCGTGCGTTGCGATCTGAGCCTCCTGCAAGGCCTGACGCTCGCGAATGTTTTCAAGTTCTGCTGACTGAGCGGGCGGTTGACCGGTGGCGGCGGAAGATGGGTCGGCCGCGGCTGAGGACGAGCTTGTGCCCTGCGGCTGCGCCATCTGTTGCTGGAGCGCGGTAAGTTGCGCTCGCATCTCATCCAGCTGCTGCTGGGACTGCTTGAGCTGCGCCTGGGTGCGTTCCATTGCGGCTGTCAGCTGCTGGATCTGCGCGGGAATGCCCGGCTGCGCCGTTTGCGCAGAGATGCTGAGCGCAGAGGTTCCAAGCAGCACCGCGAGGATCGCGACCGGCTGCCATAGAAGATGAGAGTTTTCACGGAGAGGAACGTTGCGATTACGACCAAACATTTTCATGGGCGATGACCTGATCGCGGCGATTGAGTTCGGAGCCGGTGCTGGCGATGGGTTGCGAGAGATCGCGCGCCACCTTCATCTGGAAGATAGTCTCTCCCGGACGGCTGCGTACAAGGACCACATCTCCACCATGCTCATTCGCGATGCATTGCGCAAGAGTAAGACCCAAACCGGTTCCCTTCTGCTTACCCTCACTGACGAACGGTTCGAACAGGCTGTTACGGATAGCTTCGGGGACGCCAGGGCCGTTGTCCGTGACGGTAACAACACTGTACTGCTCCTGGGTCTCAAGCGTAATGGTGACGACGGGATCGGCACCGCCCGTGCGGGCGGCCTGGCAGGCGTTGAGCAGCAGATTGAAGACGGCGCGTTCGATCTGCTTGCCATCGACGAGGGCTACGCTTTCGGCAGGGTCGCCGAAGGAGGTGACGATGCGTACGCCCTCAGCGTCAGGATGGGCGCGGAAAAGCGCCACAGTTCGTTCAAGCAGGAGAGCCATCGACTCCGAGGATCTTCTTGTAGTTGCGCCGGTTCGACTGAGGATCAGGAGGGACTCGATCATGTCCGTGGTGCCGAGGACGGCGGAGCGGATGTCGCCGAAGATCTCGATGCGCTCGGCTTCAGAGAGCCGGCCGGAGGCGAGGAACTCGGCGTTGGCGTAGACGGCGGCAAGGTAGTGGCGCAGGTCGTGAGAGACGGAGCTGGCCATTCTGCCGATGGTGGCGAGCCGCTCGGATTCGAGGAGCGCGTGGTGGGCCTGCTGAATTTCGTCCCGCATGCCGGCGAACGCCTCGCTGAGCTGGCGCACCTCGCGAGGGCCGTGACCGGGAACGCGATAGTGGCTGTCGCCCATGCCGAAGGCACGGACGCTTTCGGAGAGCTCCTCAAGGGGCCGAGTCAGAAGACGCGCGAGCGCAATCATCAGCAAGGTGCCGGAGATAAGCGCGAGTAAGCCGGTGCTGATCACCATGCGATCCATGCGTTTCATCCAGCGTTCGGCGGGATCAAACGACTTTAAGACGACGAGTTGAAGTGGAGAGGTGGAGACAGCGGTGAGGTCTTCGGTTGCGGCCAGGTAGCGCTGCGATCCGAGCTCGACCTGAAGCGGGCGTTGCGTTGTTGCAGAGAGCAGGCGGGGGTTGGACAGAGCGGCCTGGTTGGATGGAGCAAGCGTGCTGGTGACGACGTTGCCCGCGCTGAGGAAGGCGGCTTCCACACCTGTAGGTGCGCTGATCTGGCGAACGGTACGCTCGATGGAAATACCGCTGACAACGTAACCGAGCAGCGTTCCGTTTTCCTCGCTGCCGAAGTAGAGCGGCAACAGCGAGCATTGATACAGCGAACCGCCATTGATGAGATAGTGCCTGGCGGGAGAGGAGAGCAGAGACTGCAGCGCCTGATTGAGCGGAGGACCGGACGAGTTGTTTTTGGTGTAGGCGGCGATCACCCTGCCGGATCCGTCAGCGAGCGCGAAGAGGTCGCTGCCGCTGAGTTGCCAGAACTCGATGGCGCCATCCTGGATGGTGAGGTCGTCGCCGCTGGTCATCAGAGCTTTGAGCGTGGGCAGATCGGAGAGCAGCGCGTTCTCGCGATCGAGCGCATGCAGGCGTTCCGTTTGAAGACTCTGGAAGGTGATGACCGAACGGCTGAGGTCCTGGGTGAGATCCGTCGTGACCTGCGCGCTGAGGCGGTGCCGGAGCAGCACGAGAAAAAGCGCTGTGACGATGACGGTTACGACAGCCATCGCCACAACCAGCAGGACGTGCGTCCGCACGCCCTCTTTGCGGTAAGCCGATGCTAAACGCGAGAAAGTCTGCGGTTCTGAGAGTTCGGTCTGGGAGTCATGGGACAAATTTATACCCCGCGCCGTAGATTGTAAGCAGATGCTGCGGATTGGCCGAATCCGCCTCCAGCTTCTGGCGCAGCTTCAGAATCTGATTGTCGACGGTGCGCGTCGTCGGGTAAGCGTTGTATCCCCAGACTTCATTAAGCAGGACCTCGCGCGTCAAGACGCGATCGACGTTCTGTGTGAAGAACTTCAGCAACTTGAACTCATGTGCGGTGAGGACGACGGGAACGCCGGCACGGCGGGCGGTCATACTGCGAAAATCGATCTCGCAGTCGCCGAAACGAAATGTATTGGAGACGGAGGGCTTGCGCTGCCGGCGAATAGCGGCCTGCACGCGCGCCGTGAGCTCTCGCGGACTGAAGGGCTTGGTGACGTAGTCGTCCGCACCAAGCTCGAGGAGAAGCACCTTGTCAACTACCTCACTGATGGCGCTGAGGACGATGATGGGCGTTTCGCTTGAGAGGTTCTTGAAGGTCTGACAGAGCTCGCGGCCCGAGATCCGAGGCAGGATAAGATCGAGAACGACAGCGGTCGGGTGCTCGGAGCGGAACAGATCGAGGCCAGTCTGACCATCGCCCGCAATGACGACAGCATAGTGTTCATCCGCGAATATCCTGCGAAGCACTTTCTGCATCCGCGGATCATCTTCAATAACAAGGATGGTGCCTAGACTTGCCGCAGGAACTGGCTGCATTTGGCGATCGACGTCGGTCAGATCGGTGCCCGTCATAATGGTCCGGACCTCCACCGCTCCTATTCTGTTCGACTCAGTCGAGAAGAGCCAGCACAAAGTTTAACAAATGACAATCAGGTGACAATTTAGATGCAGAGAAGCAGCGGGGAGCCGCAAGGGCCCGTGCTATCCGGCGTGTGTTCCCGATGGAAAGAGCTCAAGGTTTGTTAGCGCACTTGAGTTTCTGAATGGGTGTACTGTCAGGGACACCCTGGCTGCCAGCGGGCGGAAGGTGCCGAATATAGACCGCGATAGAGCAGATTTCATCGTGAGTCAGCATTTCCTTTCAGGCGAACATTCCGGACGGAAGGATGCCGTCGTCGAGAATCCATTTTGAGCTGCCCGTCCGTATGGCTGTGCACATCCTTTGAGGACAGTGACGGTATGGGCGGAGACATGACAAGTTCTTTACATCAACATGACATATGCAAGAAAGGTTTCTAATGGAATGAATCGTGAAGAGACCTCTTGAGATCATTTCATGAAGGTTATTGAAAACAACGGCTTGAACCTCAACGAACCCTTGCCCTAAATCGGAGGAGAAATTCATGTCCGCACCGGCGGAGATTCATGAGCAGATGGAACGTCGCTCATTCCTTGGCCTCTTATTGGCCGCCATCGGTGGTGTAGCAGGAGCGGTGATGGCCGTCCCTCTGGTGCGCTTCGCTACCTTTCCTCTGCGCAGCCGTTCGGCACAAGCGACATGGTCCGACGTAGGAAAGATCGATGAATTCCAATCGCTGAATGCACCTGCTGCGCGCACGATCGACATTCAAACCATTGAAGGCTGGCGCACTTCGGTGATGCAGAACAATGTCTATGTTGTGCCAAATGGCAGCGGCAGCCTGAAGGTGCTTTCTTCAGTGTGCCCTCACCTGGGCTGCGCCGTTCGTTGGGTTGAGGACAAGGACAGATTCATATGTCCCTGCCACGGCGGCACATTTACCAAAACCGGCGAGCTCGTCTCCGGACCGCCCTTGCGCGCTATGGATGAGCTCGAAAGCAAAGTGGAAAACGGCATGCTTAGAGTGCGTTTTGAATACTTCCGACAACTGGATGCCAACAAGGAATCGGTCAGCTGAGATTGGGGAGAGACCAGGGTGGACACCAAGCATTTGCCAGAAGAGAATTCAACAGCCCTTACCGGGTGGAAAGAATGGCTGAACAGCCGCACCGGCTGCATTTCACTCTTGCGTGCAGCGGGCGATGAGCCCATCCCCGGAGGCGCCCGCTGGGCCTACGTCTTCGGCTCAGGGCTGCTCTACCTCTTCCTCTCGCAGGTGATCACGGGAGTCTTCCTCGCTCTCTACTATGTGCCCTCGTCAGACCACGCGCACACTACCGTTGCCTATATATCGAAGGTAGTCAGCTCAGGATTGTTTCTGCGCAGCCTCCACGCCTACGGGGCGACCGCCATCATCATCGTGCTCTTTCTGCACATCTCGCAGACGCTTCTTTATGGCTCTTATAAAGGGCGTCGCGAACTGCTCTGGCTCTCCGGCTGTTTTCTGCTCGCACTGATGCTGGGCATGGCCTTCACCGGCTATCTGCTGCCCTGGGACAAGCAGGCCTACTTTGCCTCCGCCGTCGGAACCAATATCATCACCGAGATCCCTCTGATCGGCCGGCCATTGCAGGAGCTGCTGCGCGGCGGTTCGCAGATGGGAACGCTCACCATCTCGCGCTTCTTCGTGCTCCATGTCTTTGTCTTGCCCGGCCTGCTGATCGCCTTCATCGGCGCGCATCTGTTCATGTTTCGTAAAGCGGGCCCGGCGGGTCCTATCGAGGAAGACCCCGTTCAGCCCACGCTTCCAGCGCAAAAATTCTATCCGCGCCAGTTGGTCATGGACATGACAGCAGCCCTGCTGATCGTTGTTGCGGTAGGACTGGCGGCGTACTTCATTCCTATGCGTCTTGGTCCGGAAGCTATCGCCTCTGATACCAGCTACATTCCGCGCCCCGAATGGTACTACGTGCCTATCTTTGAGTGGCTCAAGATAGTGGGCGGCAAATGGTCGCTGCTTGGCGGCATCATCCTGCCGGGAATCCTCGCCGTGCTTTTTGCCGCGATTCCATTTATCGATCGCGGACGCGAGCGCCGGCCCTGGCGGCGGCCTGTTGTGGTTGGCGGATTCGTACTCTTTGCCGCAAGTTATGCGGCTCTGGGAGTGATCAGCTATCACGTGGACGCGACGAATCCGATCGTTGCGGCGCAATTGGCGCGTCAGAAGAAAGCCGAAATCGACTATATGCGCCAGCCGTTCAAGCCAGAATCACCCAGCGCATCTTTGGGCAAGGAAGAGGGTGCTTCCGCGGATCCGGTCATAGCCAGAGGCGCCGCAATATATGCCGCAGGGCCATGCGCCAGCTGTCACGGACGTAGAGGCGAAGGCACAGCCAAGGCGCCACAGCTTATTGGCGTGGGCCAGAAATTTAACCCTGAGAGTTTGGCCTACCTGCTGCATCACCAGACGCCGGACATGATCGATGGAGGCATGCCTCCCGTCAATCTCAATAAGGCCGATACCGACGCCCTGGTTGCTTATCTGCGCAGCCTGAAGTAGCTACTGAACGAATGCGGGATGCCCGGGAAGAAGACGCGATACGTCAGTTCGTCACGTGCATTGTCAGGCTCATCTGACTGTGACCGGAGCCGCAGAAGACAGAACATTTGCCCACAAAATCGCCCGTCTTCTCCGGAGTGAATGACAGCTCGGCAGTTGCACCCTGGTCGATCTTTACATTCAGATTGAGATCGCGGAAACGCAGACCATGCGCGACGTCGGCGCTCTTGATCACCAGGACGACCGGTTGCCCCTTCTTGACGGTGATCTCAGAGGGATCGAAGGAGAACTTCTTGGCTGTGATCTCGATCCGGCGCGGCGATTCCTGCGCGCGGACCTTCGACTTCAGGGGTAGGAGTGCCGCACCGATCATGAGCAGCGGCACCAACATGTACTTCATCTTCATGAATTCTCTCCTGGAGCACACAACTCCACTGTGGCGCATTTCTGGCCAAGCGACCCAGGTGCGTTCACGCTCAGGTCACGTTCAAGGTTACTACTTCACGCCATTCACTTGTCACTTGTGAGTTTACGAATTGTCACGAATTTGTCGTAGAGGATGTTGCTTCCGGCGCGCGCGCGATTTGATGTTCGTGGCGCCGCTGCTTGAGAAGCTGAAGCGCGATCCGCCAAAGGAAGACAGGGTTGTTGAGAAGGTAGCGCTTCCAGAGGCGCCCTGGGTCCTGCAGAAGACGGTGCAGCCACTGGAATCCTGCACGCTTGACCCATGCAGGTGATTCACGAAGCCGGCCGGTATGGAAGTCGAAGGCCGCGCCGACACCGACCAGCAGTGGGACGCGGAGTTTGCCCACGTATTCGGCCATAAAACACTCCTGCTTCGGCGTGCTCAAACCAACCCACACGATGTCAGGCTTTGCGTTCCACACGTCATTCAGCAGGTCGAGTTCCTCATCCTGAGTGAGGTTCCTAAACGGTGGAGTCCAGGTTCCGACAACCTGTATGCCTGGGAAGCGGCTCTCTAATGCATCCTTCAATTGCTGCGCGACGCCAGGTTGACCGCCGTACAGGTAGTGGCGATATCCCCTGCCGACGGAAAGCCGGCACACATTTGCCATGAAGTCCGGTCCGTAGACGCGATCCATCTGCCTGTGTCCCTGCAGCCAACCGATCCAGGACATCGGCATTCCATCCGGAGCATTGATGAACGCTGCATTCAGAACGCGGCGGAGGTTTGCGTTCGACTGTGCTTCCATAACGCCGTGAACACCTGTCACGCAGATGTACGCGCACTTTCGAGTTGCGATCCATCTTTCCGCCAGATCGACCGCGCGGTTCATGTCGATCGCGGATAGATCGACCCCGAGAACATCTGCGTGAGGATGCCGAAAGACGCTCTCAGAAATAGACTCGCCAACACTCACACGCCACCTCGCATCGCATACAGCACCGTGTGAATGAGGATGGCTGCATCCATGCAGCAGGTGCGATTGCGAATGTAGAACAAGTCGTAGTGCGTGTTCTGATGTATCGGATATGCGCGGTCCGTGCTCAACTGCCAGAGACCGGTGATCCCAGGAGTGACCTGCAGTCTCGGACGATGCTGACGAATGTGATCCTCTACGAGAAATGGCATCTCCGGCCGCGGGCCCACCAGAGACATGTGGCCGAGGAGCACGTTGAGAAGCTGGGCCGTCTCATCCAGTCCTGTGCGCCGAAGCAGGCGGCCAACCCGGGTGATGCGCGGATCGGTGGGCTCGGTGGGCGAGGCTTCGTACATGGGAGAACTTACATGCATGGAACGAAACTTGAAGATGCTGAAGAGCTCGCCGTCGCGGCCCACGCGCTTCTGAACGAAGAGCACAGGACCTCGCGAATCAAGCTTGATACACGCGGCGATGAACAGAAAAACCGGCGAGCCAAGAAGAATGAGGAACAACGCAGTGGTGACGTCCATGGCTCGCTTCAGGAGATCAGAGTGCCACGCGGAGACTGTGCGCATCCGCGTCACCAGATGGAGGCCATCGATCTCAATCTGCTCCAAAGGATCTTCACTCTCCAACGCTGTAGAAAGAACGGCGACCGGAGTTCCACACTCTCGGGCAATATCTACTTTTGCTGCTGTTTCGTCCGGCGATAGATGCGGCGCCGCAAGAATCAGCAAATTGCACCGAAACGAATTAAGCTTCGCGGATGTCAGCGGCCCGCTGCTCACAGGAATTGATCTGCAGAAGCCGTCTTTAGAACGAAACATGCGATCGGCGGCTCTTAGAGAGTCATCATGAATCATGGCAATCGGATGAAGTCCGCACGACGGCGAGCGGAGCATCGCGGATGCGATCTGCTTGGTTGTCTCTGAGTGACCGTAGATAACGACGGGATCCGCTCCGTAACCGGCCCCATGAACCCGACGGAGCAGTCGGGTAATCGCTCCTCTCATGGCCATCATCGAAGCGGCCATCGCGAACAAAGACAGAGCATACGCCCACGCGGGCAGATGCCTTCCGAGCAGCACGTTCATACACAGAAACGTCAGCTGTGAAAGGGCCGCAGAACGAAGGATGGCTTCCGTCTCGCGGATCTGAATCAGGTTGCAGATGGCCGACTCATGCCGCTGTGCACGCGAAAACGCAGCAACGATTCCAACGACGATGCTCACTATCGTCCGTTGCTTGAGCGAGAGTAGAGCTGCGGAGGAGAGGCTGTACACAAAGAAAGTGCAAATTGCAGATGCAATAAAATCTGCCGCCGGCCGCGCAATACTGGCGAAGCTTCTAATGAGCCCGCCATAGGCCGCTACGCGGCTGTCCGTGCGGGATTCCAGCGCATCTGCATAGAGGTTTGGAACGCAGGAGTCAGACGCGGCCACGTTTCATACCTCCCGCAATGCGGAGCTATCCCGCAATTTGTTGTGACCTGATTGGGATGCGGCTTGAGCGAGATACTTTTCGAGGACCCGGCGATAGAGATTTACGTACTCATACGCAAGGACCTCAGCTGACAAGTGGGGTAACGCGATAGCCGGCGGCTTCGGCTGCTTCAGGCTGGCCGTGATTGAGTTCGCCAGGGCCGCCTCTTCATCTCGTCCGAGCGCGAAATACTCGCAGCGGCTGCCGCCGACCTCCCGGAGAGCCGGGATGTTGGAACAGATCACCCTGCAGCCCGCCAGCAGCCCTTCCGCGACAGGCAGGCCAAATCCCTCGGTCGTCGAAGGCGCCACCAGTGCATCGCAGCGCTCGTAGCACCACTGCAGCTCTGAGTCCGAGAGGCCGTCGCGAAAGAAGACGTTCCGGCTAAGAGACCGTTGCGCGACCATCTCACGAATGCTCGCAGTCTCGGGTCCGGGGATGCCGACGATCACAAGATTGGTCGCGGCGTGAATGGCGCCGCGGCTCAGAAGGGAGCCAAATACGCGAATCAGCAAAGGGATGTTTTTGTTGCGTCGATGTTGCGCAACGCAGAGCAGGAACGGCTTGCCGCACAGCTCAGGCAATGGAGGCCTCGCTACACCGGGCGCGGGGGGCTCGACGCAGTTGTAAATGCGAACTGCGTGTTGCCAAACATGCTCGGGTGCGAATTGTTTCAGGCGCAGCAGGGTCGCGTCGGAGATACAGGCGATGGCGTCTACGTTGCGGAGGGACTGGCGCAAAATCAGCCGATTAAAGAGGATGTGGGGAAAGCGAAAGTTCGCCGGAATTTCGTAGGGGTAGAGATCATGGAGCGTAAGAACTACAGCGCACCGGAACGCGGCCGCATCAATCGGCACGGGATAGGTGAGGTGGATCAGGTCCGGTTGCAGGCGGTTTGCCAGCTCCGGAAGGGCGCGGTAGTGCCACAGGTTCCGGCTGATCGAGTCAGACTTGAGCTGCGCCACGTGGATCGCGAGCCGGCTGTCATGGCCGAGACCCGCATCATTCGCCATCTCCTGCTGCCACGGCGCGATGACGAGATGAACTGCGGAGACCTCGGGATGCGCCAAAAGACAACGCACGAGATTGAATGCATGGCGCTGAATGCCAGAGATCTTCGATGAGAAGGAAATGGCGGTCACGAGAACCTTCATAACTGTCCCTCCGGCAGCTCGCCCGAGCTATACGCCGCAGCGGCACGCACAGGCCGGGACCGCCACAGCCAACGAAGCAACGGCACATAGACCAGAAGTGCGGTTGCGCCATAGCAGACTCGTGCGACGACGACGCCCTGGATTCCGTGGTGCCGAAGCAGATAGACCAGGAGAAAGAGGGCGCAGACCCTTCCGCCGATGTTCAAAAGAGCTACCGTTCGGAATTGGCCGAGAGCCTGCATCGCGTATGTGCCAGTGACCCCAAGCCCCATGAAGACCGTGCCCAGAACGACGCCTGGAAGGATAGACAGAGACTGCGCAGTGATCGCACCTCCGGACCAGAGGCGGATCGCCGGCCCTCCGAACGCAAGCAGCGCGACTGAGGGGATTCCGACCACGAGCAGATTGCAGGCAAACGATTTGGCGAGCAGGTGCTGAAGTACCGTTCCCGAGGCGTTGGGAGCTTTGCGAGAGATCAGCGGGAACAGAAAGTGGAGACCGGAGGCGGAGAGGCCAAAGATGGGGGCGGCAAACTGCACACACAGTGCATAGGGGGCGAGCGCGGCGACTCCGAAGGAAACGGCAAGAAGAATTCGATCCAACTGGCCGAAGATGACGCCACATGCGGACTGCAGCCACACAAACATTCCCGGCCGCACCAGCAGACGAAGTTCCTCGCGGTCGAAGCCGGGCCGCAAGGAGACCGGACCGAAGTGTTCGCGGAGCCCGCGGAACTGGAGAAAGACTCCAAGGGTAAGTGCTATTCCGGTAGCGACCAGGATCGCCGGCACGCGGTAGCCCACAGTTGCGAGCACCGCAGCGGATGCAAGCGTGAGGAGCCGTGCAGCAACGCTGATCTGAACGCTGCCGCGATACTCCTCGAATGCGCGATGCGTGATGACACCGGCACTCTCGAGACCACGCAGCAGAATCCACGCGCCACTCAAGCGAAGCGCATACACACACTCCTTCACGGAGGTGACGTGGAAGGCTGCCATGTGGTTCGCCGCAATCGGCGCCGTGAGCCATACGAGAACGGCAAACAGCGACCCCAGAGTGAGATTGATTGTGAGGAGTGTACGGACTGTAACAGCCGCCGCGCCGATCTTGCCTATTCCGCGCAGTCGAGCAATTCGCTGCATCGCGGCGTCACAGAATCCGGACGCAAGGATTCCACCGGCGCTGATGACCGAAGCGCACATAATCCAGAGCCCATACTCCGGGGCGCCCAGTCTGCGAAGGACGACGGGCGCGACGAGCAGCATGGCGACGGGATATGACGCGTAGTCGAGAACGCCATAGGTTGCGTTCGTCAGATGTTTCCTCATACAACACCCTTCGCGACCAGGGCGAGCGACTTACGCCGCCGGAGACTCCCGGTAATTGCGTCTGCCAGCCTCTTGCGCGGATCGGCATCGGCGACGTTGGCCCAACGCTCCCTGAGCAGGAGGAATGCGGATGTGGCGGCAAAGGCCAGAAGCGTCAGCACGGCGCTGAGTATCACTCGATGAGGGAAAGACTTCTTTTCGGGGATGCCTGGAGGGTCGATGACACGCACTACCGGGATGTCTTTCGCTTCCTCAATGCGAGACATCTCATATTGCTGGGTCAGAAGCTCAAATACTGCCTCCTGCACCTTTACACGCCGGTAGAGATCGGCGTATCGGACGGCAAGTCGCGGTAACTGGCGCAAGGGAGGATAGAGTTCACCCGCGGTCTGCGGGGACGATGCGGACTCAGGTGCGAGAGGCGCCGATGATCCGGCGAGCTTGTTGAGTTCGCGCTGCAGGACCCCGATGCGCGCCTCAGCCTGGCGTACGCGAACATTGTCATCGCTGTACACCTGGCGCATCGACTCAAGCCCGGAGCGTTCAGCAACGATCTCGCCCTCGAGGCGCGCACCCACATCAACCATCGCGCGTGTCTGTGCGGTGATGTCGACCGTGGTATTGCGGCTGGAGAAGTCACTGAGGTCGAGTTGTGCCTTCTCGAGATCGTTCTGAACGGAGCGCAACCGCTGCTCGATAAAGATTCGTTCCTGCCGTGCAGAGGAGGTGCTCGTCTGGTTGACCAGCCGGTTCAACTCCTCGAGATAAGCCTGCGCGAGATCGCGAGCACGTACACGATCGGTATCCTCCACCTTAATCGTGATGACGCCGCTCTTCTTGTCCTCCGTGATCTTTGTTTCATGTGCGAGATGCTTGGCTGCATCGACGTAGTAGCGCTTGTGATAAACCTTCCTGAGATCGAAGCGGTTGATCAAGTGATCGGCGACGTTTCCGCTTTCAAGAAGGTCTATATAAAGCGCCGACGAGTTGTGCTCGTGGAGGAGACTGGCCGCCAGACCACCCAGTGCGCCCAAGCCTCCTTTGCCGGCGAGTGCAGACAGCATCATCGAGGCCCCGCCTCCCGAATCCGGCGGCATGATGCTGGTGATGGAGGTGTAGCGCTTCGGGATGACAAAAAAGGAGAGGGTGACACTCAGAAGCAGCGCGATCCCAGTCACCCGGAAAAGGAGCCGGCGGTGGCTCCAGAGAAACAGGGCGCGGACTGCCCAATGAACGCGCGCCCCTTCTGTGTCATAACCTGCCCTGTCGATGACACGGCCAGCGACCGCCGCAGCGCCGTCCTGATCTGCACGTTTCACCTCCTAACCGTAAACAGCGCCCCTCTGGGGGGGTGTCACCTGTGCGTCAGCATATTGTCACTACTTTGTTGACGGGAATGGCTATTCCGAGCCGCCGATTGGTCCGAGTGACAATCAACTGACATTCGTCAGACGAAGTGAAGACACATCCTGGTCGCAAGGTTGGATAACGTGCTGTCTATGTCAGTGCCGAAACGGTCTACCTCCTTCGCTGAAAAGCCGATTCAACCACGGCTCTTGCTGTTCGTGCTTGCCGTAATCGGCGCGTGGCAGTGCAGCATGGCGCAAAACACCCCCCTGTTGTCGGGAGGGCTCGGCTTTTTTACGAGCACAAATGACGGCGCCACACGCTACATGCCGGAGATGGAGCCGCTGCTTGCGGCGCCAATCGGCAACCGCTTTCTGATCGAGTCTCGAGCTTTTCTGGGGGAGAGCTTCACACCGAAGGGCGGGGGCCAGGAGGGCTATGACCACAGTCACCTGGTTGGGTTGACCTACCTGCAGGGAGACTACATCCTCGCGCCTCACGTCACCGTGATTGGCGGCAGCTTTCTGACCCCGTTTGGAACCTTTAACGAGCGGCTGTCACCGTTCTGGATTAACAATCTGCAGGACGGACCGCTGATCGGCGGCCTGGGGATGATGACTACGGGGACCGGCCTCGGCGGTCAGTTGCGAGGATCCGCTATCTCCCGGCCCAAATACTCCATTGATTACGCGGCGTACTTTTCGGCCCGCAGCGGAAACGAGTATTTCAACGCGGGGCGTTCTTCCGGAGGACGCGTAAGCCTGTACCTGCCAGAGCAGCGGCTTGAGGTTGGAACCTCGTATGGGCGGCTGCTGCAAGGAACGCACGAGAACTTCTTTGGCATTCATGTGTGGTGGGAGCCGAAGGAGACTGGGTTCCGGCTGCGGTCGGAATGGGCGCGGGGCGCCCATGGGAAAGGTTACTGGGTGGAGGCGGACTGGCGCCCGATGCAATTCGGCGGCTATGACAGCTGGATTGGCCGCTTCGAGCCGGTGTTCCGGATGCAACAGACGTTCAAGACAAACAACACTGGCAGCGACCCGCTGCCGGCTGTGAATACGCAGCGGGCTGACTTCGGGCTCGACTACAACCTGCCGCACAACACAAGGATTCTGACGAGCTACTCGCGTCAATCTACCTCTGTCAAAGACGTGAATATCTGGGAGACGGGCGTGACGTACCGGTTCCTCTTCCCTGCATGGAAAGGACACTGAGATGAACCGCGAACAGCTTCTCCGATACGCTACCGCCGTTGCCCTGCTGGGTCTGTCTATTGCCGGCGCTGCTCAAACGCAGCAGTCAAAACCGGCCCCAACGGCTCAACAGACTGCCAAACAGCAGTCAACGGCTACGCATGCGACCAACCCGAAACAGAGCGAAGGTCAGAAGATCTTTGAGCAGAATTGCGCGAGATGCCATACGCCTCCCAATGGCTTTTCACCGAGGATCTCGGGAACGGTCGCACTTCACATGCGCGTACGGGCGTCTCTGAGCGCGCATGACGAGCAGGAATTAATACGCTTCCTCAATCCCTAGGCCAGTCAGACTTCCGGTTGCGCTATACCCGCCTGAACCATCTGTTCGCCATTGTCTTTCGGCGTCAGAAGCAGCCACACAAGCACGGCGACGATCAGCGCCAGCGCAGCAATGCCGAAGAGCACCCTGGGATAGCCGAAGCGCGCAAAGAGGACACCACAGCAGGCTGTGGCAACCGAAGCCGCTATGGAATTCCAAAGCAGTGTAGCGGCCGAGGCCGTGTTGCGCTGCCTGTCGGGCGTCTTGCTCATCACGAGGTCGTAAAGGCCCGGCGAACTCATCCACTGCAGCGCGGAGACGATGAGGTATGCGGCGACGGCAAGCTTCACGTCGTGCGCGAGCGCAAGAGCGCATAACATGATCCCCGCTCCTGCCTGCACCACAACGATGCCATTCACCAGGCCGAGCGCACGGAAGACAATTGGCGCCGCTGCCCCCATGCAGAGCTGAACAATCTGAATGCCCGAGAAGACCAGGCCGATCTGAGACATGGGCATATGCAGAACACTTGAGAGATAGACGCTTCCAAAAGGCGTGAATGACGCGACGACCGCAGCCCACAGAGCCATCAGGGGAAGGAAGCGCAGCAGGAAGGGAGAGGGTTTCCAACGACGAAAGGACGTTTGAAAGGTACTTTCCTTCGCGGGCTCGTTTGTTGGTTCTGGGAATTGCAGCCGGAAGAGCGGCAGCAACCCAAGTAACACGACGGCGCACGAGACCAGCAGGATGATGCGCTTCAGATCCGCGGCATGCATCGAAATTCCTGCCGCCTTGACCCATGCGGGCAGATAACCGCAGATCATGCCGCCGAGCGCGGCCGCGCCCAGGCTGGCCGAGATGATGAGGCTGAACGCCGCAGTCCGATTCTTGTCGGTTGTCAGCCTCGCCACAGCAGGCAGGTAACAAACCGTTCCCGCGGACATCGTCGCGCCGGCAAGCAAGGCGAGAGCAATCTGTGCCGGCCACCAGATGTATACGGCGCGCAATGCGTTGAAGATGGGGGATGCGACAAAGCATGTGATGATCAGCGGCTTGACCCCGATCCTTTTGGAGAGGAGGCCGACGGGCATCATCACCAGAACAGATCCGAGGGTCACCGCTCCACCCACCCATCCCATAAGCTTTTCGCTGAAGCCGAGATCGAGCAGGTAGAGATTGAAGAGAAAGAAGAAGACGCCGTAGCCGGCGTCGAAGCAGAAAATCGCCAGGAAGTAGGACCAGAAGTTGCGACTGAAGCTATGTTCCGTTACCCACGCGAAGGGATTTTTCCAGAGCGATAGTTGCGGACGGTCCTGTGGATCGGCCTGTGAAAGAGGCTCCATCAGCGGCCGTCCTCCACGAGACGTCGCAGTCGCTCAATCGCCGAACCGAGATCGCTGTAGTGAAGCTCGAGGACATCGGCAGCGAGCAGGCGCTCAACGGCGGCAAATTGTCTCTCGCGGATCTCGGCGTTGCCATATACTCCCTCGCGCATGTACAACCTCGCGACATCTTTGCGATAAGGTTCCAGCCGTGCAGGCGATGTGGATCCCCGTTTAAGAAAGACGATAAAGTCCACGCGGACGCGCTGCCGGCGGATGATCCGGGGGAGACGGTGCGTCGAGATCTCGATCGACGGTTTCCCCGCTGCGCGCGGTGTCTGATCCATTCCCTGGATCTCCGGGAACAACTCCGCGGCAGAGGGACGGAGGCGCACAGAGTGGGAGTTTCCCGTAACAATTGGCTCCTCTTCATCGAGCACAAAGCTGCCGTCATCCGAGATGTATTCCCAACCGGAACGCGCACACCCATACGAGAGCGTCGACTTGCCGGCGCCCGAGTCACCGCACAGCAGGACCCCGCGGCCATTCCATGCGACACAGCCTGCGTGGACGGCCTTCGCGGGAATGGTGGTCAACGGCGCCATGAGAAAGAAGTATTCGATATAGAGGCGATGCTGGAGCGATGCTTCTGTAATCGAAGTCACCGTTTCACTGTGTGCGAGGTCGCTGATGATGTAGTGTTGCGGATCCGCGATGTTGACGCAGTGTGGCGCAACATACTGGAACGCGAGTGCCGGAGGACATTCAGCAGGGCCGCCCTGGGTTACGTGAACGTAGGAACGCATGGGCGGCGTGTCGTGCTGGTGGGTGAAGTGGCCCCAGAGCTTGTCATTCATCTCAACGATGACTTGCGAGTTCGTCAGCACCTCCAGTGGGAAACCGAGTGGATAGTAGGTTTTGCTGAGCGTGAGTTCCGTCAACTGCAGAGGGTGGTCCGGGTACTTCGTCAGCACCGGTGAGTCACACGCCAATTCCATTTCGCGAACAGTCCGAACAGTCATAGTGATTAGAAGAGGAACTTTGCTGCAAGCTGAATGATTCGCGGATGGGGCCCGCCCTGCTCCGACAGGATCTGGCCGAAACCCGGGCTGGCGACCGCAGGCCCAAGCGGGTCGCCGTATCCGAGACTCGTATTGGGGTTTCCAAACTGGGGCGTATTCGTCAGGTTGAATGTCTCTGCACGAAACAGGAGGCTCATAGCCTCCTTGAGCGGGAAGCTGCGTTCAATCGCGAGATCGAGGCTGTGTTGTCCGGGACCACGAACAAGACCTACACCGCTGTTGCCAAAGTCCTCGTCAGCGATGCTGGTTCCATTCGCCACCTCAGGCGCGCGCGTGAACGCATTCGCATCCAGATAACGGCCACTGGCAACGCGGGAAAATAAGGAGCCATGGGTCGAGGGATGTCCGCCGGGCGCAATCTGCGCTCTTAGCTGGCCGCCGAGGAGTGCGTATACAGAGCCGGCGTTGCTATCGAACACGCTGAGCGCCGCACCCGATTGAAACAGTCCGATACCCGAGATTCGCCAATCATTGAGCGTGTAACGAACGAGCGGCGAAGACACCCGGAGCCTGGGCGTTGAGTAGACGAAGTTCACTACGATTCGCTGGTCGCGGTCGTCATTTGCCAATCCATACGATGAGTGCCGCAGGTCGAGCTGGTTGTTGGTAGGCAACTGCAGTTCGTAGACGTCGGACCCGGTTTCGCCATTCACTTCGTCCAGATTCTTCGACCACGTGTAGCTCGCCTGCAGCTCGAGACCGTGTTCCAGGCGACGCGTGATGCTCGCCTCCAGAGCATTGAAATTCCCGCTGAAAACCGAATCGGCAAGCAGCGATCCTGGACTGATTCCCTGCACCGGCATGCGCGCCAGAATGTTGCTCGTGGAGTTTGTTGTCTCGCCATTCACAGGGTTCTGCGGACTGGCCAGAAGCGCCTGGTCGAACTCGAGCGATCCCGGTCGATGCACCGATTGCGTGCCCACGTAGCCCACCTGCAGAAGATATCCGCGGCCAATGCCGTATTGCAGGTTCAGGTTGTACTCGTAGGTCTTGCCGTCCTTGATGTGCGGGTTGATCCCTTGAATGAATGGCGTCCCATCGGGAACGAGTGGCACAAATATGGGAAAGGTCGAAGCCGAAGGCACGAGGGGCGAGAAGGGGCTCTGCAGGCTTGCTGCTCCATTGGGAGCGCCGAAGCTGAACTGTGAGAGAGCGTATGGAGGCTGGCCCAGCATTGCCTCCGGCAGATTGCCGGAGTGTCGATCAAAGTAGGCGCCAAAGCCTCCGCGCATGACCAGCATGGGGCTGTGCGTCATCTGCCAGGAGAAGCCGAGCCGCAGCGAGATGTCTCCGTGGGGAGTCTGGTAGTACCCCGCGTACGGAGTCTGCGCAACACCCGGCGGGATTGTGCCCTTGAAATTCGACGCAACAGCGTAACCGTTGAATGTGCCTGACACCGGCAGCGCGCCTTTCATGGCGAGCGACGGATCGAAGTTTGTCAGCCTGCCGTTGATCTCCGTCGGAGCACCGAAGATCTCGTAGCGCAAACCCGCGTTTAGCACGAGCGATGAGGTCAGCTTCACATCGTCCTGGGCGAAGCCTGCAAAGTCGGTATAGCGCTCGTCTCTGCGAAAGATGCCGCCACCAGCGATGCTACCGCTTACATTGCTGAAGCCTAGCGGGCTTCCGTTCTGCGTGGCACTCTGGCCCACAAGGAAATCAGCGAAGGTCGAGAAGATCAGGTTTCCGTCCACTTGTTGCGGTTGATTCTCATCCACTTGGTGCCGTTTGAATTCGAGACCAAAGCGGGCGTTGTGCCGGCCCTTTGTGAGCGCAACCGTGTCTTGCCAGACGAACGAGTTTGTCACAGACCACTCGTTGGGCGTACCTCCATCCCCAATGAGAAACGTGCCGAGAGTCATCTGCGGCATGTTGAGTCCACCGCCGGTCGCTCCCGTCGGCGTGCCGACTCCGACCTCCTGCGCAGAGATCGGATTCTGTACAGCAGCGAGACCATCGAAGCGGACATAGCCAAAGCGGGCGACATTCACCAGCGTCGAATCGAAGGCATGGGTATCCGAGAGAACAAACATTGTGTTGCGGTTCAGGGCGTCCGTGCCCCATCCCGGCACACTCGCTCCGTTTGGAGAGAATGGCAGATCGATGGTAGCGCGGGAGTAGAAGAAACGGCCGGAGAGTGAGTTCTTTTGATTCAGCTTCTGATCCAGGTTTACGTCAAACTGATCCTCGCGATAATGTGCCGCTGGATGGAACACCGATACTCCAAGTGGCAACTGATCGGTTGGATCGGTTCCAGGACTCGGCGGCAAAACTGCCTGAGGGTTCTGTATAGCAAGTTGACCGTTCGGTAACTTCGCGTTCAGGATCGCTACTGCAACCGGATTGATGTTTGACCCGTCACATGCGACCTGGGCGCCACCTGCCGCGGTAAGGTACCCCGTCGAAGGCTGGCCGCTGCCATCGACGTGCCCTGCAGGGCAGAACTGTGCGCCCAGTGCAGCAGCCGAGCGGTTAGAGGTAAACACCGGCATGACCGCTGTCTGCGCTGTACCCAGACCGTTCGCCTGGCTGACACCCTGATAGGCGCCATAAAAGAAGGTGTGATCTTTGCGGACAGGACCCCCGATGGACGCGCCAAACTCATTCTGCTTGAGGTCTGCGCGAGGCTGCCCTGCAAGCTTCGAAAAAAAGTCATTCGCATTGAAGACGTTGTTTCGGACAAACTCCCAGGCGCTACCATGAAGCTGATTTGCGCCACCCTTGCTAACGAGGTCGACACTGGCTCCTGATCCGCGTCCGTAGGCTGCATCGTAGTTCGCGGTCTGAACGCGAAACTCCTGAATGGTGTCGGGCGCCGGGATCGCAGTGCCCACCTCATAGTTCTGTGCGAGGGCCGCCGAGTTCTCCTGGAGATTGTTCGCATCGATGCCATTGAACTGAATATTGTTCGCCGTGGGCGTGGCCCCGTTCGACGCGACATTCTGAGTTCCGTTGCCAAGCGTGGTGGCCGTCGGAAGATCCGCCACCACGCCTGGCGACAGTCCGATGATCTGGGTGTAATTGCGGCTCGACAGCGGCAATGATTCCATCGCGGTTGTGTCCACCAGGCCGCCGATCGTCGAGCTCTCCAGTTCCGTGCGGTCCGCGCCGCCATTTACCTGAACGTCGACGCGTGTCGACGCGACTCTCAGGGTCACATCGATAGAGCTCACCTCGCCGGAAGCGACCGGCACTTCAGTCGCGCTGCTCCCCGCGAATCCTGGCGAGTTGACGGACACCGAGTAGCGGCCGGGGAGAAGCAACGGAACCCTGAACAGCCCCTCTGAACTCGTCCGCACCTGGCGCGAGACATGCGTTTCCCGGTTGACGACTGTAACCTCCGCATTGGTTACAACGCGATTCGCCGGGTCCAACACAACACCCGAGATGGCTCCGGTCCCAGGAGTCTGCGCAGTGCCCGGATTAATGCAGAGGAAGATCGCGGCGCCAATGGCCAGCAGCCGTCCCAGTGAGTGAGTTGCCATACTTCCGCTCTCCTACCGTTGTCGTGATACACGCATAGGTGTTGAAGCCGAGTATGGTCAGCTAACGTACCGGAGTTGTTATCGCTTTGTCACTGCTTTGTAGAAAACTCCCCGGCTAACGCTTTGGCTCACCTGAGAGCCTCCATCATGCTGAAAGCCCGTTCCGAAATCGCCGCCAGCGATAGGACGCCCATGCATACCGAAGTCCCTCCACAACGTGGAATCGCACCCGACGAAGAATGAATTGGAGCTGCGCGGCGTATCGCAGGGCACGAAATCCGAGAGTCTCATCGGCAGTTGCAGGAATGATCGCGTGGGGTAACCGTGTCGGGAGAAGCACTGCTCTCGCGGGTCGCCTGAAGGTCATTCCTGCTGCCTCCAGTTCTCGCTGCAAGAGCAAGTACAACTTTGTGCCGGGAGGCATCCCGTAGACACAATTCCGACCATAAAGAGCTATCCAGCGCTGCGCCGGTGCGGGAATGCGGAGCATTGTCCACATCGCCAGCTTCGAAGGAATCTCCACTTCCATCACCGACTCAATGACCTGCAGGACGACCCCAAGGCCAAAGATCGACCTCGGATCTTCTTCGGCCCGGGAGCGCACGTCAGACCAGAATTGTGGATCATCGCCCCGCGCAGAGACGTGACGGTAGAACTCGAGAAGATGGGAAGCGCGCGGATGCGAGCCGCACACATCCTTGAAAACGTGCATGCCCTGTATCAGGAAGAGATCGGCAGGTGCAAGCACTGGCATTGGGACACCCTCAATCTCCCGATACTCCCGCCGGCTCAGCAGCGACTCCGGACCCCGCTCGACAGCCTCAATGTGGATTTCAACCGAGAGTCCAAAGCCGCCCTTGTACATGTTCCTGGTCGTGAATTTCGGCGTTTCGTTCTTCTTGAACTCCCAGGTTCTTCCGCCGGTCCCACAAATGCGGTAGCCAGCCTGTTCCAGAATTTCTCGCGCTTTGGACGCGCCACTTTCATCGACTAGAAAATCCAGGTCAAGCTGGTGTCTCAACTCCGACATCGGCACGGACGACGGACAGAGCGAGAACCCCTTCAAGACGGCGTAGGTGATATTCGTCCGCCGAAACTCTGCCTGCAGTTCAGCGGACTCTTGCAGCAGACCCTTCATCCGCGCCCGGTTGTCGGAGAGATTCTGCTGCAGGCGTTGATTCACAGCCAGAGGCAACGAGCTCTGAAGATTCAGCTCATTCACCCGATTAACGAAGTACAGGCTGAGTCCACTGACATCCAGCCAGTGGAGCAGTTTGCGCCACTCGCCCGGCGAAAGCGCCAGCAAACGATCGACGTATTCCGGTTTCGAATGGCAAAGACTTAGAAGCGCTGCCTCGCGGTTTGGGCATGCGTGAGAATTCTCAGGAAGAGTCTGTCCTGTCACAAACGCTGGAAGGTCCGTACTCGCACGATACGTAGTCGGCATCTCAGACACTGATCAAGCGCCCCTTTCAGTCTCTGAAAAACCTTAGCTGGAGTTCGCTTTGCAGCTTGTCATCCCATTGTCACTTTGATGTAAGTAGTGCCAGCTGGCGCTTTCTGACAGACTTAACGCGACGACCGGACCGGATAAGCCGGAAGTTCAACAGTCGTTTCGATACCCGAATTCTTCATGATCTCCTGCGCCTCCGCAGGCCAGGCATTGTCCCTTACTAAGTGGTCATCAAGAATCAGATCGTTCTGGTAGTTGGTCCACATGCCTCCTACTTTCGTGCCATCGTGCCAGTTATCGGTGGCCGTGTTATCCGGCGAGATGCGCATCGGATAAGCCGCGTGCATGGTGTTGATATTCAGCCACTCGCTACCGGCGTCCTCAACGACGTTGCGGCGAACGGTAATGTAACGTGACCCTTCATCCAGGTAGAGCGCAATCATCGAATGATTGTCGTAGATGTAATTCTCGGTGATAAGAGTCCCGGGGCTCGCGGAAAGGTTATAGATAGCTCCGCCGTCGTGGAAGTAACTCTTCGCCCCGTGGATGCGGTTGTTCGCGACCACAACGTCTCGGTGAGTCGTTGCTGTCTGATAGATCGGATTCTGCTTCCAGTCGTAGGTGTGCAGGCGGAAGAGATAGCTGGGATTGCCGCCCGGGTCCTGAATACCCCAGCCGAAGCCGATGTCAATCGCGTCGTAAGGCACATCCGAGATGTCATTGTGCAGAATCACGGCCCCAAGAACGTAAGTGCTGAGAATCGCACTGTTATCGCGATACTCTTCGCTCACAGACTGAATCTTGTTGCTGCGCACGATGAGCTGACGGTTCGTCTGCCTTGGATCGCCCGGGTGATGTGCGTCGCATTGCACGCCGCCAGCTAGAATTGCACCCCCGGCAATGTCAGTAAACAGATTCGCCACAACGGTAATGTCTCCTGTGGCCAGTCCGACACCGGAGAGAGTCGCGTCCGCATCATTGCCGATGCCGAGCGCATATTGCCCAAGATGCGCGAAGATATTGTCCTCGAACGTAATGCGCCTGGCCGCCGAAACCTGGACAGCCGCCGGCATCTGCTGCCACTGATTGCGCATGCTCTCAAACTCACTGCATCCCTGTGCGCAGGTTCCGATAGGGTCCGCGGGATAAGCAGCTGCCTTCCCCGCGAGGAATGTTCCGCTCTGCTGGCTCGCGTAGCCCTCACTGCTCGAGGGACCGAGCCAGCTTGAGTAGGAGAAGCGGATGCCGATCATCGACAGGTCCTGGACCGGATCGTCGAGCGTCCCGCTGATTGAGACGAGCACAGGCAAACGCGGCAACTCCACATCCGCCTTCGTGATGTCGACGCCTTCAGGCGGGCGCAAATAGAGCTTGCCCTCCACAGGGTCGAGAAACCACTGCCCTGGCTGCGAAATCAGTTCCAGCGCGTTCGCTAGATACAGATGCGAAAACTGCGGACCGAAGGGCTTCTCAATGGTGTCGTAGCCCCAGATGTTGTTGTCCCACGCGGGCTGGCGCATGACGATCGTGTCCCCGGCAACCCGCTCCACGGGTGAGATTCTCTCAGTAAAGAAGCCAGTCGCTCGCAGTTCCAATCGATTCGCGCTTTGCAAGGCGCTCAGTGGATTCTCTGCTCCGGCATGCAGCACCATTCCCTGGCGCGTGAAGTCCCAGTCCTTCCTTGCAAGCTCCAGCGACGCCCTCGGTGCAAGCCGATCATTGATCCAGAGCTGTCGCGCGTCCAGTCCACGCGGAACATCTGCAACGTAGATCTTTCGCTCCGCATTCCACAAACGCCATCCACTCACCGCAAGGCCGCCGCTGATGACAGGTTGTGCGCCCGGTGCAGCCTCTGACCATGTCACCGTGTGCCCGTTGCGTCCGCCGTCGGCTGCGCGAAAGATAAGCGGATGATCGATGCGGTATATGCCACGAGCGAGCCGCACAACGACGTTGTGATCGCTGTTCAGATCGCGCACCGCACGCTGGGCGCGCTCAAGCGTTCGGAAGGGATGATCGACGGTACCGTCGGCGGCATCATCTCCCGAGGGAGAGACTGCAATCGTAACCGCCGGAGTCCGGTGAGACTGCGCAACCACGCGCGAAATACCTGATGCGGAAGCACAGGCGCACACGGTCCAAACTGCAAACACAGAAACTCTCAACGCCCTACCTCATCCATGCGCAAGCAAACCTCTTCGCCCTTATACCGCAAGTCGCATTGTTGAGCTCCATCCACCGAAAAGAACGCGATGCGGTACTCGCGTTCCTTCACCATCTCGGGAAAGCCGGCCTCGCGCGCGTGAATAACCAGAGACCGCTCGTGTTCGTTCCATTCGATGAATACGAGCGCGTACTCGCCACGCTCATAGGCATAGCCGTCACCCGCGTCCTCATATAGAACGAACGTTGCGTCCGCGCCAGTGAAGATTCGAAGCTCGTACGCTGAATCGCGGTTCTCGTCGACAAATTGCATCGGCTCAGTCATCGGTACAATCGATCCGGCCCGCACGAACACTGGAATACGTTCGAGCGGTGCATCCACAACAACCATCTGACCGCCGTCGTGTAACCTGCCACTCCACAAGTCGAACCACTTGGTGCCTGCGGGCAGGTAGACCTCATGCGTCTTCGCGACATCGCTTATCACCCGCGAGCCCTGGTCATAGTACATGGGCTGCGTCACCGGACAGACCAGCAACGACGGACCGAAGAGAAACTCGTCAGTTACACCATGCGTCTGAGCGTCCGCCGGAAACTCGAGCGCCACCGCACGCACCATCGCCAGGCCCTCCCGCGTTACCGCAGCAGCGAGTGAATAGATGTATGGCAACAAACGGTAACGCAGCCGGATGCACGCAGCGATCGCATCATAGAAGAGCGAACCCTCCTCACCGAAGCGCCATACCTCACGCGGCGCATCAGTTCCGTGCGAGCGGAACATTGGCAAAAAAGCCGCATACTGCAGCCAGCGCGTGTATAGCTCCCAGAAACCGAAATCCGTAGAACCAGCGTCGTTCGGATCCGGAGCCAGCGCGTCCATCGGCGTCAGCCCGCGACAGCCTCCGGGGTAATCGCCGCGCCAGAACCAGAGATCTGGCCTGTTGTCGACGAAGAAACCACCGGCATCCACTGTCCAATACGCCTCGCCGGTCGCGCAGAAGTTTACACCTTCGGGGATGCATCTCTGCAGAGTCTCCCAGGTCGCACATACGTCGCCATTCCAGGTGAATGTGCCGTAGCGATGCTGGCCGGCGTACGACGACCGTGTGAGATTCAACACGCGTTTGTCGTCACGCACGCTGCGTTGACCTTCAAAGATTCCTTGCGAGTGCACGAGCGAGTAGGTATTGATCTCTCCGGCATCCAGGTAAAGCTTGGAGGCTTCCGTATTGATCCTAAGCCGCTCCGCGGGCGATGGCTTCAGCGCGCCGCTCCAATCAGCCTCGAACGGCTCGGTGCAGTCGCACCACCACGCGTCGACGCCGTGCGTGAAGAGTCCGCGCCGTGCCTGCTCCCAATAACAGGCGCGCGCATCTGCAATAAATGCGTTGTAGGTCGATTGATTGCCGAGCATCAGTCCGCGTTCACTGAGTTCGCGCTGGTTCTCGCATCCACCGGTCATGATCGGCCAGATCGAAACCATCAGCTTCGCACCGAGTGCGTGCAGCTTCTCCGTGAAGTCCTCAGGCTGCGGGAAGCGCAGCGGATCAAATGACTTCTGCCCCCAGCCCTCACCGTTCGGCCACGATTTCCAATCAAGTACGATGCAATCCAGCGGGATATTGCGGCGGCGATACTCTGCGACCACCTCGATCATTTCGTCGGCGGTGACATAACGCTCCTTCGACTGGACGTAACCAAATGCCCACTTCGGCGGTAGTGGTGTTGCGCCGGTCAGATGTCGATAGCCGCGCATCACACCGTCGAAGCTGCCGCCGTAGATGACGTAGTAGTCGAGCTCAGCGACGACATCGCACCACAGAAACGAACCCTGTTCATCGTCGCGAAAGGTCATTAGAGAGCCGCAATCCAACAACACACTGTAGCCGCGTGTCGAGACAACATGCGGCACCACGGCCTTCATATTCTGCTGATACAGGTCCCGCGAACGGCCGCGCAGATTCCCGTAGCCCTCTTCATGTGATCCCAACCCGAAAAGGGCTTCATCCTCTGCAAACACGAATTCGAGCTTCGCCTCAAAGGCTTCGCGATCGAACACGGCCTCGTGCTCGACAACCGTTGCACGCACTCCATCGATGCTCTGCGAGGTAGCGATCACCGAACCCTCTCGAAAGACGTTCCGCGTGACCGGCTTCGGTATCAGTGAACGCCCTCCACTCTCCGGCTCACGCATCAGCACTTTACCAGTAACGTTGAAATACGTTAGAGCTCCGGTGGACTTGTTAACCCTGATGTTCAGCGCCGCGGTAGAGAGCACATAGCTATGCTGTTCGTCGCGAAGATCGAACGCAACATCGGCCGGGGAAGAGACCACGATGCGGCTTGGCCGATCGAGGAACTCTCTGCCCTCTGTGTAGGTAATGCGGACGATCGACTCCGTCACGAACTGGACGCGCAGCAGCCGACCGCCTTCGCGGAAGACGACACCGTTAGAACCTGACTCGATCGTAAACATCCCCGGTCGCATGCTCTCCTAGATATTGCTCATCGCCGCCGCCAGGCGCCTGCGCTGCTCAAGATCCTCTCGGATCTGCGGCTCCAGCCGCTCATACCGGTGGTAAAAGAACACCGGCAGCACCGCCAGCGCATAGGCGATCGCGGGCAGCCACACGCAACTCAATTCAATACCCGTAATCGAATGCGCGGTCTGCTGGACGTTAGGTACGTAGTGGAAGTGCGCCAGAATCCACGCGGGTAGAGCGCCACCGAGTCCGCTCCCGGCCTTCAGACAAAACGCCGCGCCGATCGCCGTCAGCAAGCCCGCCGCGCGCACACCGCCCTTCCACTCGCCATAGTCAACGCTGTCAGAAAGCAGCGAGAACGGCATCGCCATCGCAACTCCGCTGGCCAGAAAGCCGATCACCCAGCCCGTCATCACCATCGCAATGGAATGGCTTCTCACACCTGCGAAGACGATAAATTGCGCAGCCACGGAGCCCGCCAGGCCAAGCGCCCAGACGCTCCGCTTCGAGATCCAGTTGCAAAATACCGGCAGCAGCAGGATGCTCGCCAGCGAGACGACGTCCAGGCTGTTCGCAATCGAAGTCAGGTCCTCTCGATGCAGCACGTACTCGAAGAAGTATGGCGCCGACGAGATGCGCGCAATGAACGCGACCCAGAAGAAGAGGCTGCTGAGAAAGATAATCAGCCAGGGCGCATTGCCCCTCAGCGCCCGCAGGCTCTCCTTTACCGAAGTGTTCTGGCGCTGCTCGGGTATGATCTCGCGCAGATTCCGAAATGCCACCAGGTAAAGGACAACCGAGCCAACCGCATATATCGCCATTACCAGCATGAAACCGCGACGGTCGTTACCGTGCCCGAGCCGCGCCACCAAACCAAACACCGTCAGGTTAACGAACAGCACTCCAAGCTTCGAGCCGAACATGCGGAAGCTCGTCAGTACGACCCGCTCGTGCGAGTCAGGCGTCAGTGCCACGAGAATCGCCGTCACCGGAGTATTGATGCCCGTATACAAAATGCTGCATAGAACGTACGTGCATGCTGCGTAGACGATCTTTGCCGTCGGTCCCACGTTCGGTGTAACGAAGGTCGCCACGCCCGCCACCGCGAATGGGATGCAGAGCCAGAGGAACCATGGCCGGCTCTTGCCCCATCGGCTGTGCGTCTTCTCAAAGATGATTCCCCACACCGGCGCATCCAGGGCATCGACGCAGCGCGCGAAGAGCAGAATGGCCCCCGCCGCCGCCGCCGAGAGCCCATAGACGTCCGTATAGAACTTGAGCAGATAAAACGAGATGACGCAGAAGATGAGCTGCCCCGCGACCTCGCTGGACGTGTAGCTCAAACGGGTCGTAAGGGCTCGATTCTTCATGCATTCGCGCTCTTCGTCAGCTTACTCTGCTGCTCACGTTTGGGTTCACGCTAACGGCGCAGCGCTGGAGGCCACAAACAACTCCTGCGACAGCTCGCTCGACGGACGACCCGTTCAGGCCGCGTTCTCTTTTTTTGTCTCCGGGAAGGGACCGTAACGCTGAGGAGTGTCCTCGGCGTGGTTGTAGATATTTTTCCCATCCTTGAGGAATGGGGTCGCCATCGCCCACGGCTTGCCATCTGGACGATCAATCGGTCTCGCGCTGTACTGGGGCAAATAGATGCGGCGCATGCGGTCGGTCTTGTTCGGTCCGCTACGATGGAAGACGAAGCTGTCGAAGGCGACGATGCTTCCCGCCGGCACAATCAAGGCATCACCCGGATCGTTGCCCGTGTAGCCGATGAGATCGTTAGTCCCGTCCTCCTTGATGTGGTTGATGATCGTGCTCTTCGTGCCGCCGCGCGAGTGAGGCAGCAGATACACCGTGCCGTTCTCTTCACTTACATCATCCAGCGTGCACCAGCAGGTCACATACGGCCTGTGCTCCGTGCTGGGGTTGTACCACTTCACGTAGCCGCTGTCCTGGTGCCACGCAAACTTCATCCCCTGCTCTGCGCCCTTGACGACCCACTGCTCGTGAAAAAGGTACGCTTCCTCGCCGACCGTCGCACGCGCAACCTCCGCCATCAGATCGCTGAAGATGAACTGCCACAGCCGGTTGCTGAGGCGATAGCGGTTGTTGATAAAGTAGCGTTTGCCGCGGTGGCTGATGTTTTCCGTCTGCACCCCCTTCGCGTCCATGATCGAGTCGTAGTAGCCGAGATAGTAGGAGCATTCTTCGCGCAGCATCTCCAGCATCGCCGGCGGTATGACGCCCGGAAGAATCATGTAGCCTTCGTTGCTGTAGAGCTCGCGCTGCTGGTCGGTAATTTTCATGCCAGAACTTTAATGAACTACGGCAGCAGCTGGCTTCTCATTTCTTTTGGTCTTGTTATCATTTTTTGTCGTTATGCTGCAGCGTCTCAAACTCCCCGCAAATCTCGACGGTATGGCGTGGCGTTACGCCAACCCGGCCGGTGCGAACCGGCGGCACCACCACGCAGAGCTCGAGTTGAACCTCGTCACGCGCGGCACCGGCACGTATCTGCTGGGGAATCGCCACTACGAGATTCGCCGCGGCGATCTGCTCTGGCTCTTTCCCACACAAGAGCACGTCCTCATCGAGCAGACTCCCGACTTCGAGATGTGGATCGTCGTCTTTCGGCGCCGGCTGATCAAACGCAGCGCCACCGACCCAGCTTCACTTCCATTGCAACAACGAAGCTTTTCCGGAGACACCTGCCGCCGCCTGCGCCAACAGGATCTCCCCCGCTTCGAAGAACTCTTCACGCAGCTCGCAGACACAGGCAGCGAACCGGGACTTCTGAACGCGGGCCTCGCCTACGCCCTGCTGCACACCTGGAAGTGCTTCGATCGCGCCGGCGAGGTCCCCGCACGCAGCCTGCATCCGGCGGTCGAACGCACCGCGCGTCTGCTGCTCAGCGAGGAACACAGCTATAGCCTTCCGCAACTCGCGCGCCGTGCCGGTCTCAGTCCATCGCGCCTCAGCCGCCTCTTCAAACAGCAGACAGGACTCTCCATCGTCGAGTTCCGCAACCGCCAGCGCATGCAGCGATTCCTCGACCGCTACAAGCCTGACCACCGCTCCGGCCGGCAGAACACGCTGCTCAACGCCGCGCTGGACGCAGGCTTCGGTAGCTACCCGCAGTTTCATCGCGTCTTTCGCCAGGTCGTCGGCTGCTCACCCGCGGAGTACCAGCGGCGGCACGGAAACTAATCCGCAAGGACTCGCTGCCAGAGCTTCTCGATCTCCACCCGCAGAACCTTCGCGTCCTCCCAACTATTCGGGAAGGTCGAGAGCGCGTAGCCGCCGTCCGCCGGGCCAAGCTCCGGGCAGATGAAGATCTCGCGGCCACTCTCTCGGTCGCCCTCAAGCCAACAACGCAAGACCTCCTTGGCGAACGGAAGCCACTCGCGCATCTCCTGTGTCAGTTCGCCGCCGCCGTCAGTGATCGGCACCTGTGCGTGATGACCGTTGAACGGTCTGAAATGAAACTGCTGCGCATGCTGCACCAGCTCCGGCCGAACCAACAGCCGCTCGGCAAAGTTCGCAGGCACAAGATGCTTGACGACAGCAAAATGCGAGAAGTCCCAGGAGATGGGCAACAGTTCGCCGGTCGCCTGCTGATACGCATCCGCAAGCGCGTACATCTTCTCCGGTGTCTCGGTGCAGGTACCGCGGTGCGACTCAATCGTCGGACGGAGCCCCCGCACTTTTGCCTCATCCATCAGCGTGAGCGTCAGTCGTAGCGCCTCGGGCGTCAGCATCTGGTCGCCGCCAAGTTGCACATTCACATGGAGCGCACCTGCATCACGCAGATCATCCAGGAGCGCCGGGAAAGCCGCAGCACCCCCTGACACCATGCCGCCGACAAAGGTCAGGCCGCGCTGCTTGAGTCCTTCGGTCAGCCCGGCAATCGGCGCCCAGCAGACGCTGTCGAAGCCGGCCGCCTCAATCGCGTCAAGCTTCTCGTCCAGGGTCCACTCCCGCTCCCTCAAGGGGTGTTGCATCAAGGTCCAAAGGTTGGCAACATGGCGCAGAACCGGCCTCATCCGCAGATGGTTCTCCTCATATACGATCCTTGTCGCATCATATTACTTCCATTTTAGGCAGAACCCGAAAATTGTCTTGCCATGATTTCCATTCATTTGAAAGAATGCGCTGAGACAGGAGACGCTCCATGACAGGCGGCCGGGACAGAAAGTATCAACGTCCTCAGGCGGTTGCGTCTGTTCGCCGCTCCCTGATCATCCTCGCAGACGACCTCACCGGCGCCTGCGACGCCGCTGTGGCCTTCGCTTCGTCCTGCGACCCGGTTCGCGTTCACATTAATAGTGAGCTTAATAGTGAGCCATCGGAAGCTGCTTGCGTTCAGGCAATCACCACGGAGAGCCGGGATCTGCCCGTGACCGAAGCCGAGACTCGCCTTCAAAGCATCGCAGAGCGACTGCCCCCCAACGCTGAGCTCTTCAAAAAGATCGACTCGGTCTTTCGCGGCAACACGGTCGTCGAAATCGCTGCCACGCTGTTTCACGCTCGGTACGACCTCGCCGTTCTCGCACCGGCTTATCCTGCTCTCGGGCGCACTGTGCGCGAAGGCATCCTTCATGTTCACGAGGCCGGCGGAGACCGAGCCGTCCCCATCGCTGAACTACTCGCAAACGCCGGATGCTCACTCACTGCGCTCTCTGCCGACCTATCCGCTGATGAGCTCGCGGTTACCCTGCGCCGTTGTCTCAGCGATTCGACACCCGCTGTCCTTTGCGATTCCGCGAGCCAGAGCGATCTCGCCCGAATCGTCTTCGCCGCGCGCTCACTCGGCGAAAAGATCCTCTGGATCGGATCCGGCGGTCTCGCGCACGCGCTTGCGGCAGAACCTGGCCCGCCCAACCCGAAGCCCGCGGCACACCCACGCCCCGGCTCTACGATCTTCTTCATCGGCACCCAGCACCCGGTTACGCGTGCTCAGGTCGAACACCTGCGGAACTCCACCATTGCCAAGCGCGGCTCCACCGCCACATCTGCGCCCACGACCGATCTGCTCATTCCCATCATGCTCAATGAAACCAGCGCCGACATCCGCCGTGCCGTCGCCACACACGATCCCGCACAGATCGGCTGTCTCTTCATGACCGGCGGCGATACCGCCCATTTCGTCTGCCGCTCCCTCGGCATCCACGCGCTTCGCCTGCAATCAGAGTTCGCGCCCGGCATCCCGCTCGCCATCGCCGAAGGAGGCCCATTCGACGGCGTCCCCGTGGTACTCAAGAGCGGAGGCTTCGGCGAGCCCGACCTCCTCTGTCGTCTACTGGAGACATGTCGTCCTGAGGTAATCGCTTGAGCGCCGCATCCACTGCACGCCAGGAGCTTCGCCCCGTCATCGCCATCACGCTCGGCGACCCCGCCGGTGTCGGCGCCGAGGTCACTCTCAAGGCACTCGCCGACCCTGACATTCAGCAGTCCGCACGCTTCATCGTGCTCGGCGACCGCGTCGCAGCCGCTCCGGCCGAACGCTCCACCGGCATACCCCTCGACTCACTCCCCGTCGAATTCCGCGACTGCCTGACTCTTCCCGCCGATGCCGATATCGCGATGGGCACCCTGCGCGCTGAGTACGGCGCCGCCGCCGTCCGCTACGTGCACGACGCCACACTGATGTGCCTGCAAGGCGAAGCCGATGCCATGGTCACCGCTCCGCTCAACAAGGAGGCTGTCACCCTTAGCGGCATGCAGTTCTCCGGTCACACCGAATACATCGCGGAGCTTTGCAACGCCGTCGACTCGCGCATGCTTCTCGCCGGTCAGCGCCTCAGCGTCGTGCACGTCTCCACGCACATCAGCCTGCGCGAAGCCTGCAATCTCGACACAGCACGCATCATCCGCACCATCGAGCTCGGCCACGAAGCCATGAAGCTTCTCGGCAAGCCTCGCCCGCGCATTGCCGTCTGCGGCCTCAACCCGCACGCCGGTGAACACGGCCTCTTCGGTACCGAAGACCAGCGCTTCATCCTTCCAGCCATCGAAGCTTGTCGCGCGCGCGGCATCGACTGCGAGGGCCCCGTCGCTCCCGACACCATTTTTTTCCGCGCGGCCAACGGCTCACACGATCTCATCGTCGCCATGTATCACGACCAGGGCCACATCCCCATGAAGCTCCTCGACTTCGAAGCCACCGTGAACATGTCGCTCGGCATTCCCATCCTGCGCACCTCGGTCGATCACGGAACCGCCTTCGACATCGCCGGCAAAAACATCGCCGGCGCCGCCAATATGAAGGCCGCCATCCGCATGGCCGTCACCATGGCGCGCCACCGTCTTCAACACGCCGTCACGGCCTAACCAGGTATTCCCATGCGCCCACTCGACCTCACCATCATCGCCGCCTATCTCGCAGGCCTCGTCGCCATCGGCCTGCGTTTTGCGCGACGGCAGCGCACCACGGAGCAATATTTCGTGGCCGGCCGCTCCGTGCCCGGCTGGGCGATGGGCCTCTCCCTGCTTGCGACGATCATCACCAGCGTCACCTTCATCGCCTATCCCGGCTCTGCCTACGCAGGCGATTGGTCACTGCTCGTGCCCGGCATTCTCTTCATCGGCGTGCTCGGACTCATCGGCGCCGTCATCGTTCCCTTCTTCCGCCGCGTCGTCTGCATGAGCGCGTACGAGTACTTTGGCCGCCGCTTCGGCCGCGGCGTCCGCCTCTACTCTTCCTTCGCCTTCGCCGTCGGACATTTCTCCAAAATGGGCTTCGTCTTCTATCTGCTCGCACTTACACTCGCCAGCATGACGGGCTGGCCCATCTCCGGAATCATCGCGCTCACTGCAGTCGTCACCATCTTCTACACCCTGATCGGCGGTGTGGAGGCCGTCGTCTGGAGCGACGTTGTGCAGGGCTTTGTCCTCTGGGCCGGCATCCTCATCTCACTCGGCTATCTGCTCTTCCTTCCGGCTCAGGGTCCGCGCGCTGTCCTCGCAGACGCCTGGACACATCACAAGATGAGCCTCGGCAGCACTGCATTCCGCTTCGATCAGCCGACTATCATCGTGCTCGTCATCTACGGCTTCTTCTTTTATCTGCAGAAGTACACCGCGGATCAGACTGTGGTGCAGCGTTACCTTATCGCACGCTCTGACCGCGCCGCGATCCGCGGCATCACACTCGGCGCCGGCCTCTGTCTTCCCGTGTGGGCCGCGTTCATGCTCATCGGCAGCCTGCTCTGGAGCTTCTATCGCCTCACCGGCGAGGCCATCCCCAGGTCCATCACCAAGGCCGACGGCATCTTCCCGCACTTCCTCGTCACGCACATTCCTGCAGGCCTCGCGGGCCTGTTCGTCGCTGCTCTGCTCGGCTCGGCGATGTCGATGCTCGCCTCCGACATGAACTGCCTCTCGGTCGTCGCCGTCGAAGACTTCTACCGCTTGGCGCGCCCGCGCAGCACGGACCGCGAACTTCTGCGTGCCGGACGCGTCGTTGTCGCTCTCAGCGGAATCGCCGCAGCCACCGTCGCGCTTCGGCTCGCGCACACCCAAGGCAGCGCACTCTCGCTCTACTACACCATCACCGCAGTCGTCGCCGGTGGCCTCGCCGGACTCTTTCTGCTTGCCTTTCTCATGCCGCGAGCTACGCGCGAGGGCGCTATCGCCGGCCTTATCGTCAGTCTCATCTTCACTGCATGGGCCACGTTTACTGAAGGCGGCAAAATCCTCAACCTGGGCCACTGGAACTTCACGTGGCACGACTACATGATCGGCGCCATCGGCCACGTGATTCTGCTGGCCGTCGGCATTGCAGCCAGTCTCCTTCTTCCAGGCTCACCACTCGCCAGCGACCTCACCTGGCAGGGGTGGCGCCGTCAATCGCAACAGGTCCCTGCCGGAGTCTAGGAAATAATGATTCATTCACTCAATCACCGAGGAGCACCGATGAACCGCCTTCATCAAGCCATCGAGGACGCAGCAGGACGGCCATTGCTCGGCGCCGCACTCTACTCTTACGATCCGATCTTTCTCGAGATCGCCGCCCACATGGGCTTTCAGGTTGTCTGGATCGAGATGGAGCACGCGCCCATCAGCTTCTCTGAAGCCGCCGACCTCTGCCGCATGGCCGCCGGCACCGGCATGCTCACCATGATCCGCATCCCCGACGCGCGCCGCGAGAGCGTGCTCAAAGCCGCCGAGTGCGGCCCCGACATCATCGACATCCCTATGGTCGACACACCCGAAGAAGTCGCCGAGCTCGTGCGCTACGCCCGGTTCGCACCCATGGGCGCGCGCGGCATGTTCAGCGTCTCGCGTGCGCTCCGCTACGGCATCGTCGACAACGTTCCCGCCGAACAGCAGAAGCTCAACACCGAGCTCACGCTGCTCGCGCAGATCGAAACCAAAGAAGCCCTCGGACGCATTGAGGAGATCGCCTCCGTCCCCGACGTCGACATCTTCATCGGTCCCGCCGATCTCGCCTCCAGCCTCGGCATCGCCGGCCAGACCTCACACCCTGAATTACTCGACGCTGCCGAGCACATCGTTCGCGTCTCCCGCAAGCACGGCAAGAAGATCATCACCGCCTGCGGTGCTTCGGAATTCCATCACTGGCTGCGCCTCGGCGTCGACCTCCTCTTCTGCACCAACAACATCGTTTGCCTCAAGGCTGGCGCCCAACTCGCGCTCGACGCGGCAGAAGCAGCCATCGCCCAGGTGCAGAACGAGACCAGACCGCGCCCCGCGCTCGCCAAGTAACCGATGACCATGCGGTCCATCACCTTTTTGCAGCCCAACCGCCTCACCTTCGGCGCGGGCTGTCTCACCGAAGCCCTCGCCTGTCTCACGGCGCTTTCCTCACGACGCATCCACATCGTTCACTCCTCCTCGCTCGCAGCCATCGTCGATCGCATGCAGCAGGATCTGCTCGCTGCAGGCTGCACCGTCAGCACCGACCGCGCACCAGCAGGCGAACCCACGATCACCGCCTTCAACTCCGCCCTGGAACGCACTCGCGCCGCCGATCCCACCTGCATCGTCGGCATCGGCGGAGGCAGCGCACTGGATCTCGCCAAGCTCCTCGCCGCCTTCGTGCGCAACGATCAGCGCGTCGAGGACACCTTCGGTATCGGTCTGCTCGCCTCGCGCAACTGCCATCTCGTCTGCATCCCTTCTACCTCGGGCACCGGCAGCGAGGTCTCACCCAATGCCATCCTGCTCGACCAGTTCGCGCAGCTGAAGAAGGGCGTCATCAGCCCGCACCTCGTGCCCGACGCCGCCTTCATCGACCCCACGCTCACGCACTCCGTCCCACCCGCCATTACCGCCTACACCGGCCTCGACGCACTCACGCACCTCATCGAGGCCTACACCAACCGCTTCGCGCATCCGCTCGTCGACCTCTACGCACTCGAAGGCATCGCGCTCTGCGCACGCTTTCTCCCGCGCGCCGTCCTCAATCCCAACGACGCCGAAGCCCGCGAGGCCATGTCGCGCGCCAGTCTTTACGGCGGCCTCTGTCTCGGCCCCGTCAACACCGCTGCCGTGCACGCTCTTGCCTATCCGCTCGGCGGCGAATTCCATCTTCCGCACGGTCTTTCGAACGCGGTTCTTCTCCCCGCGGTCTTTCGCTTCAACGCCGAAGCTTCACCCGAACGTCACGCCGACGTTGCCCGCGCGCTCGGCGCAGCAGCGCAACCCACCACGCTCGCAACTGCACTCGCCGGCGCCGTACAGCTGGAACAACTCACGCGCGACTGCGGGATCGACACCAACCTCACTCACCACGGCATCGACCGCAGCACCGTCCCGCACCTGGCCGCAGCCGCCATCACGGTCCAGCGGCTGCTGCGCAACAACCCGCGCGACATCACACAGTCCGACGCCGAAGCGATCTACGCGCAATGCTTCACCAGCTGAGAGACTCTCATTCGCTCACAACGTAGTGCCCCGCGTGATCCAGCACGACCACACGCCGCGCTCCACCCTCCGCGCTCTCGCCCGGCTCGCTCTTTCCGTTCACGCTCACCGCTGTCACACTCGCCCCTGACACCGGCACAGACAGCCGCGCCACGACACCTTCCGGCAGATCCACCGCAATCTCCGTTGCGCTTCCCTTCTTCCTCGCATCCACTTTGATCAGCCCATGCGGCGTCGGCATCGCTCCACGCGCCCATTCGAGATCCAATAGATCCGGCCGTAAATTCACCGTCGCAAACCCGGCACCTGTCGGCTGAATCCCCAACACCTCTTCCATCAGCCACGCCGTCGGCCCTGACGACCACCCATGCGCCAGCGACACAAAGTATCCCGAGCGATTGTCCGCCTGCAGCGACGAGTGAAAATCCTCGTGGTACCAGTCGACGTCATACGCTTCCCAGAAACTCGTCGCACCTTCGTTCAGCATGCCGCCCCAGAACTGCCGCATCCACTCGAGCGCCGCCTCACGATGATTCATCTCCGCCATCGCGCGCAGCACGTAGTCACCGTAGTACGGCGAGATGATCGGCCCATGACCCAACCCTGGTTCCGCCGGTTGCCCCACCTTTGACAGCACGTCGCGCCAGATCGCGTCATACCGCTCCGGCCCGGCCGCTCCGCTGATCACCGCCGCCGCATTCGTCTGCCACCGCGGCCCGAACGTTCCGCTCGCATCCGTCAGATACTTGTCCGCCGCTGCCTTCACCGTCTGCGCGCGCTCGCGATACTTCGCCGCATTCGCCTCATCGCCAATCTCGTGCAGCAAAAACGCTGCCTCCCGATACGCCCGCACAAACTCCAGCGTCGTCGCGCGTCGCGTCTCCGGCGTGTCGCCGTTCAATTCCGGCGACCAATCCACGTACAGCCACACCTTGCTATTGTTCGCGTAGATATTCCTGTCGTCGAACTCACCATCCACTACATGCAACAGCTGCAGCATCCGCTGATGCTCACGCTCCAGGAACTCCTTGTCCCCCGTGTGTCGATAGAAATCCGCAACGCCGGTAAACCAGAACGACGAATACCCCGGAATCCCATTCACATGCTGATCCACCGGCCGCTCCGGGTCCGCACCCAGCAGACGGTCCAGCGTATCTTCCAGCAACATCTTGTCCGCAAACACATCCTCGATCACCGGGCCGCTCACATCCGTGTCACCCATCCACCGCCCGCGATCGCGCTTGCTCGCATCCCACACACCGTCCTGCATGCACAGGTGCGCTGTATACGCTCCCGTCTCCCATATGCGATTCAGCAGCGCATCCGAGCTCTCAAACGATCCCTCATACTTCACCGGATAGTAGATGTGGTCCGCATGAATCGACTTCACCCGCAGATCCCGCAACTCAGAAGCCCCGCCAAGAAACCGCACCCGCGCAAATCGGAACGCCGTCTTCGGCGAGTGCCCCGTTCCATGCGGCGGAATCGTCATCTGGTTCACGCCGAGATACGGCACCTTCAGCGCCTCCGACTCCGACTCACCCACCTGCACCGTCACCGTCATCGGCTCATCCGAATCAGAATCGATCTCCAGCCTTCCCGTCAGCTCGCGCCCGAAGTCCAGCGTCACACTCGGCGCCTCGGCATCCGTCATCTTCGCCGCGGGCAAATGCACCACAACCTCACCATCGCCACTGGTCAGACTCTTCAGCCCATCAAAGCTTCCGCGCCCTGCATACGACGCCATCACACTCATCACGCGCAACGGCATATGCGCCAGAAACGGAGAAATCCCGTCATACCCCGGCCAGTTGTACAACCCCGCATCAGCATTCCATTGATACATCTCGATATTGCTCTCGATGCCGCCGAAAGCCTCCACCGGCTTCCAATCCGCATCATGAAATCCAGGCTGCTCCCATCCCTTCTCCATCGTCGTCGAGCTGCGCCACTCCGGCCCGCTGTGCATCAGGTCCGGCGCTTCGACACCTGCCGGGTGCGGCACAATCTTCGCCACCAGCACACGCCCTGACGTCTGCTGCTGCACCAGCGCACTGTTCGCAAAGCCCGTCACACCGCGCCCGCGCACCGCCTCAATCGCAATCACGTTATCGCCCGCATGGAGAGCCCGCCCCACCGGCGTCGCAAACACATGCATGCCCAGCGGCGAGCTCGTGTCGCTCATCACCTTCTCCACCAGCTGACCATTCACCCATACCGAAACCGACCTCGGCCCCGCGATGTACAGCGTCGCTTCATGCGGCACGTCGTCCACGCGAAAGTGCGCGCGAAAATAATGCGGCTCTGTCTCCGCCGTGATCGCCGGAAACTTATACACAAGTTTCCCGCTCTTCTTCTGCGTGGCGGTCCACACGTACTGCTCCGGCAGCGGCGTGTGAATCTTGCTCTCCATCACCGGCGCAGTCACGCCGCGCGATGGATCGAGCGGCGAAACATGACTCATCGTCAGCGTCTGCG
>DATNGO010000134.1:0-6703 GCA_035605855.1 Acidobacteriaceae bacterium
AACCGCAAGTGCACCGGAGCCATGGTCGGCGCCCACCCCTTCGGCGGCTTCAACATGAGCGGCACCGACTCCAAGGCCGGCGGCCCCGACTACCTCCTGCTCTTCACCCAGGCCAAGTCCATCGCCGAGAAGAAAGGCTTCGTCTCGCAAGCCGCCGAAGAACAGGAACAGCGCATGGGCCTCTAAGCCTCATGCGCCGCTCTTCAGAAACACTCTTCCCTGACTGGCTGACTACCTGACTGGCTAACTCGCCCTTTTACGCGCTGCGCACCAGCTTCTCGCGCACGCGCTCCGCGGCCTCGGCCAGCGCTCGATGATGAATCGTGAACAGCGCCAGCTCCAGGCGGTCGCTCACTCCAGTCTTGTCATAGATGCTGCGCAAGTAGTTCTTCACTACTTGTTCCTTGGTGCCAAGCTGCAGCGCAATCTCTTTGTTCTTCGAGCCCTCGGCGATCAGCGCCACGATCTGCAGCTCCTTGGGCGTCAGGCGCTCGAGCACGTTCGTGCCCACACGATCCGGCGAAGGCATCGTCTTCAGATTGGCTCGCTGCACGCTGCGCTGACCTGCGGCCACACGCAGCAGGCAGTCCACCAGCTGCGGAGCAGCCACCGAGCGCAGTACCGTTCCCTCCACCCGCGAGGCATAGGCATCATCCAGCGATGACCCGTGTTCCAGAATGACGACCGACCGGCTGCCGGCCTGCTCGATCCAGTCCAGCAGCTCACTCAGATCCGGTGCAAAACTGGACGGGTAAATCACAATCGACTTTCGGAGGCTCCCAACCGCCTCCTTCAGACGCTCAAAATCCGGACACTGCGCGACTACCTGCAGGTTTCGTTCCTGGCCGAGCACGCGAGCGACACCCGCTCGAAAGATGGCCTGGTTATCTGCAAGGATCACTTGATGAGCCAAAGGGTTCTCCTGCGGTCGAGACAGTCGCGGTTCGCAGCGACTCTCACTCCTGCTCGATCAGACATCAGGGGGAACCCAGCGAGGAATCCCACAAACCTGTCACAAGGTTCACCTGAACCTCCTCGGCCGGTAGCCGCAGGTCGTACACCTAATTGCCTTTATCGTTATTCGCAGCGCGACCGGCCCGGCTGCCCTGTTTCGTTATCCAGCCTCTAGGATACCCTGATTGCGATGAGCGCACTCCGACCCTTCCACATTGCCTTCCCCGTTGACGATCTCGCTGCCGCCCGCCGCTTCTACGGCACCGTCCTGGGTTGCCCGGAGGGCCGCAGCGCCGACCACTGGATCGACTTCGATCTCTTCGGCCACCAGATCGTCGCCCACTACAAGCCCAGGCCCACTGCGGCCGTCCACAGCAACCCGGTCGACGGCCACGACGTGCCCATCCCCCACTTCGGTGTCGTCCTCACCCAGGCCGACTGGGAGGCGCTTGCCCAGCGCGTCCGTGCCGCAGGTGTGAAATTCATCATCGAACCCTACACACGTTTCAAAGGCGAGGTGGGTGAGCAGTCTACAATGTTCTTCCTCGACCCCGCCGGGAATGCCCTCGAGTTCAAAGCCTTTGCGGATCTAAGCCAGCTCTTCGCCAAATAAACCATAAAACCGCCACGCCCGTGGAATAAGAAGACAGAAAGTCCGTCATGACCGCCGCATATGCCGCTGCAAGACCCGCCGCTGAAGAAGTCCTGTATCGTCCTGCAACCCTGCTTGACGTCTCCGCTATGGCTCAGCTTCGTTCCGAACACTGGGGCAACGCTCCGGACTGGGAGCTTCGCCTCGCCTCCTACATGAGCGGCGAACATCATCCCCGGCACGCACGGCTGCCGCGCATCGTCATCATCGCCGAGCAGGGCGACGAGGTTATCGGCTTCATCGCCGGCCACCTCACGCGTCGCTACAAATGCGACGGCGAACTGCAGTGGATCAACGTCTCTCCCGACCACCGCGGTCAGGGCGTGGCCACAGGTCTGCTGCGCGAGCTCGCGGACTGGTTCGCATCCAACAACGCGCGCCGCATCTGCGTGGACGTCCAGCCGCGCAACGCCACCGCCCGCGCCTTCTACACCCGCCACGGCGCCGAGCCGCTCAACGACCACTGGCTCGTGTGGCCTGACATAGTTGGTGCCGTACCCGCATCGTGAGAGCGCGAGCGGTCATCCTCGCTCTGCTCTTCACTGCCGCAACGCCGGCGCAGACTCTCCATCGCATTGATGGCAGTACTCTGTCTCCTGCTCGTGCGCGAGCCATCGTCGACAGCGAACTGACTCGCGACCACGTTACAGGTGCGCAGATCGCCCTGCTTCACAACGGCCGGACAGCCTGGACCTACGCCGACGGCGCGAGCAGGTCCTCAGCAATCCCGAGCACCATCCGCAAACGACGCGCTGAAAGCGCATCCTCGACGAGCCGGCGCAACATTGCAACGAAGGCTTTCGCTAAACTGTTGCGGGCATCCGGAGGACCGTAGATGTCGTTCACGAAAAGGCTCCTTACAACCCTCAATCTCTTCTTCGCCGTCTGCCCACTTCTGTTCGCGCAATCGCCCCCCAACACAGACGAGCTCATCCACAGGATCGAGACCTGCCTTCCTCCGGCGGTCGTCGTCAAAGGCGAGCCGCCTGCCTGCACGCCGCTGCTCACGCGCATGCAGCAGCTTCACATCCCCGGTGTCAGCATTGCCGTCGTTCACAACGGCGTCATCCAATGGGCACGCGGTTACGGCATCGCCTCACCTGACAACAAACCCGTCACGCCCGAAACCATCTTCCAGGCTGGCTCGATCAGCAAGCCTGTCGCCGCAATGGCCACGCTTCGTCTCGTACAGGAGGGCAAGCTCTCGCTCGACGCGGACGTGAATACGAAGCTCACGTCATGGAAGGTGCCCGCGAGCGATGCTGCCCCAGGCGCCGTCGTCACACTCCGCGAGCTGATGACGCACACCGCAGGCATGACCGTGCACGGCTTCCCCGGCTACGCGGCGGGCGCGCCCGTGCCAACACTTGTGCAGGTGCTCAACGGCGAAAAACCCGCCAACACACCGGCGATCCGCATTGAAACTCCGCCCAACACAAAATGGAACTACTCCGGCGGCGGCATCACGATCATGCAACAGCTCATGCTCGATGTCTCGCACGAGCCGTTCCCGAAGCTGCTGCACGACTCGGTTCTCGCGCCCATCGGCATGACCCACAGCACCTACGAGCAGCCGCTCCCTGCCGTGCTGCAACCGAAGGCCGCCGCCCCCTACGATGTCCATGGCCTCGCTGTACCCGGCGGAGCGCACACCTATCCCGAGATGGCCGCGGCCGGCCTGTGGACCACGCCGTCCGATCTCGGGCGCTACATCCTCGAGAACCAGCAGTCGCTGCAAGGCAAGGCAAACCACGTGCTCTCCCAGGCGATGACGAAGGAGAGCTTGACGCCGGGCAAAGGTTCGTGGGGCCTCGGCGTCGAAATCGGCGGCTCGCCGTCGCACCCCTACTTCACGCACGGCGGCTCCAACGAAGGCTTTGAAGCTCTCTTCGTCGGCTACGAGAACAACGGTGACGGCGCGGCCATCATGACCAACGCCCAGGGCGGCGGGCGGCTCTGTGCGGAGATCATGAGTGCGATCGCCGTCGCCTACAACTGGCCTGACTTCCAGCCTCCCGTTCGCACCATGATCCAGCTTCCACCCGAAGCTCTCACCCGCTTCGCCGGCACATATCAGGCGACCACGCCGCCGAACTTCGCCGTCACCATCACGGTCGAGAACGGCCAGCTCATGGGCCAGCCATCCCACGGTTCCAAGGCTCTGCTCTTCCCCGAATCGCCGACGAAGTTCTTCGTCAAGGAATTTCCGGTCGAGATCGAATTCGTGCCCAACGACAAGGGCGAGATCACCAGCCTCATCGTTCATCAGCCTGGCCCGGAGATCAGAGCGGACAAGAAGCCCTGAGCCGCTAGGCGACTCGCGAACGCGCGTCCAGCACCGCAGCCGTGCGCCTCGCTCCTATCGCGATCAGCACAAGAGCAATCAGCAGAAAGATCACATTTCCGATACGCGCAAGCACCAGGCCGCCACCGAACGGCCTCCCCAGAAACGCATGCAGGCCATACGCGACAGCACCGCCCGCGCCCAGGCTCAACGTGTGCAGCAACGTCCAGGTCTTGCGCCGCGAGAGCGCGTACACCATCAGCAGAAACACCGCATCCACAGCAAGCATCGCTGCGACCGCGCCCCATCCCCACTGCATAGGAACCAACCGCAGCAGCGACCCCAGCACCAACGCGGCAATCCCGGTCAGCCATGGCGAAGGCACTGTGCCTTCGCGCTTCCCCATTCCCGCCGGCGTCGCCAATGCAATCACCACAAGCAACACACACACGATCGCCGCCACACCCAGCTGCGCTCGCGACCCCCAGAATTGATTCTGCCTGTATCCGAAGATCGTGTTCGCAACCAGTCCAAGGAGGAAAATGACGTCGACCACGTCGTGTCCCACCTTGCCCAGCCACGGCTCGCGCGTGCGCTCCGGCCACAGTGCTTCCACCAGCGCAATCGACACCCCGATGCTCCAGAAGGCATGTAGGTTCAGCATCAGCAGCGTCCACCATCCCCCGATTCCCAACCACGCCACGTGCGCCGGTTGAAGAAACTGCAAATGCAGGTTCAGGTAGTCCGGGTTGAACAGCGACTGCGTTACCAGCCCTTCCTCGAGCAAAGCATACGCCGCACCCAGGCACAGAATCGTCGGCCAGCCGCGCCCCTTATGCCGCACATGCTCGCGAATCAGCAGCGCCCCACCGCCATACATGGGCGCCATCACGATCAGCGCCGACAGCAATTTCAGCGAGACATCGCCGAGCAGATACTCCGCCACAAACGGCGCGACGAAGAACAGGGTGATCGCTGCGGGGACACTACGGCGCGGACGGGCAATCGCGGCAGTCGAAGATGTCATGGTCGAGAAAGTGTATAACGCTCCGGCTCATCTGCCCACGCCTTTACACCGCGACCGTGAAGCTGTCCTCACTGCGGGTCACCGCGCGATACATGGTGTCGCGCTCAAACGGAACGCGGCCGGCCTCAGTGATCAACCGTTCAAGATCCCGCCGCCGCAGCCCCTGCGGAGTCGTCGCGCCGGCATCGTGATAAATCTTCTCCTCGACCACCGTACCGTCGATATCATCCGCACCAAACCGCAGCGAGATCTGCGCCATCTTCGGCGTCACCATCTGCCAGTAGCTCTTGATGTGCGGAAAGTTGTCGAGCATCAGACGGCTCACCGCAATCTGCTTGATGTCCTGCATGCCCGTCGACTTCGGCAGATGGCTCAGCGCGGTGTGGTCCGGATGAAAGCTCAGCGGAATAAACGTCTGGAAGCCGCCGGTATCATCCTGCACCGCGCGCAGCTTCATCAGATGATCGACGCGGTCCTCATCGTTCTCGATGTGCCCATACAGCATCGTCGCATTCGATTTGAGCCCGGCCTTGTGCGCCAGCCGTGCCGTCTCCAGCCACTCGCTGCCGTCAATCTTGTGATCGCAGATGATGTGCCGCACGCGGTCCGCGAAGATCTCCGCTCCGCCGCCCGGGCACGAGTCCACGCCGGCCGCCTTCATGCGCTCCAGCGTCTCCGCAATCGAAAGCTTCGCCCGCTTCGCCAGGAACGCCACCTCCACCATCGTGAAGGCCTTGATGTGCACCTGCGGATAGCGCTCCTTGAGCCCGCTCACCAGGTCCATGAAGTACTCGAACGGCAGATCGGGATGCAGTCCGCCCACGATGTGAAACTCCGTCACCGCCTCCGTAAGGCCCTTGCCCGCGGTCTCCCACGCCTCTTCGAGCGCCATCGTGTAGGTGTCCGCCGCGCCCTTCTTGCGACCGAACGCGCACAGTCTGCACGACGCCACACAAACGTTCGTCGGATTGATGTGCCGGTTGACGTTGAAGTAGGCCGTGTCGCCGTGCATGCGCTCGCGCACCAGGTTCGCCATCCAGCCAACCGCGAGGATGTCGCCGCTGCGATAAAGCGCGAGGCCGTCGTCGTAGCTCAGCCGCTCGCCGCGCTGAACCTTCTCCGCAATCGGCTCCAATGCCGCATCGTCGGTCTGAAACGAGTGGCGCGCCCTCGCCTCCATTGCATCGCGGTCCATTGTCCTATTCTACCGCTCCACGCTCGGCGTCCCGAGCCCTCTGTTCAGCAACCGCAGCGTCACACCTCAGCGAGCACTGCGCGCCGTCTTTGTGTCGCTCGGGAATGGCGAGGCCACCATCCTCGGCTCCACCACCACGCCGTCAAACAGCGTTGCCCCGACGAGATGATCGCCCACCGGACGCAGGAAGCGCAGCGCCCAGCCCGTATCCCAATAGCTGACCCTGTACTCCGGCAGCGATACCGCAAAGCCCACCGTTCCACTCGTCGAAGCGACCAGCACCCGCTTGTTCGCCGCATCGTAGTAGATACCATCCACGTGGCGCACAAACAGGTTCTGCAGCGTCTTCCATGAGGCTCCGCGATCCGTCGAGTAAAATACGCCCTCGGGTCCCCCGATCCAGAGGTTGCCCAGGCCGTCGATGGTCAGCGCACCGATCTGCGTCAGTGTCGCCGGCGGCATGATATTCGTCCAGCTCTCGCCGCCATTCTCCGACAGCGCCGTTCCCGTCAAACTCGCCGCCACGATCATCTGCCCGTGCGCGGCGATGTGACGCCCGTCGGTAAGCTGCGGCACCTGCAACTGGGTCCA
>DATNGO010000135.1:0-22223 GCA_035605855.1 Acidobacteriaceae bacterium
CAGCAGAAGCAAGAACGGCGAGCGACAATCGGCATAGGAACTTCATCCTATAGAACCTCCTCATTGCCCTCGGGGGCTGAGCAATGAGTCAGATTCTAGAGCGAATTTGCTTGCGTCCCCCATCACGGGGGTAATGTGCAAACTGGTACAGAAGGATGTCTACTTTCTGTATGCGAGCGCACAAACTTGCAACGAACGTGGGAGTTGCATGAACTATGGGTTGCAGGATTCGCTCACTGTGCCGAAGGCGCGAGCGTGGGTGACGGTGCGGCCCTGCGTGAACACCATGCGAAGAACGATTCGCATGCATAGCCGGCAAGGATCGCGAGCAGGGGATCGAGCACGAATTGGTAACGCGCATCCGAATGCGTGATGTAGTAGGGAAGCGGATAGATGGCCAGCGGAAGCGCAAAGAGGATGAACAACTGCCGAGATCGCCAGAGCAACACGAGGCCAACGAGCGCTGCACCCACCAGCGGCACCGTCATCGGCCCGGGCGACTTCGAACTCCCGACCCAGAACCGAACGAATCTGTGGAGAGTGAGTCGCGCAAACCCTCCAGGGTGCGCCTTGATCCAGGCCTTCGCCAGTGTCCCCTTGCGCTGCATATAGCGGACCTCTCCCTCGGCCAGGAAGAGAGAATGCTCTTGCGCGTTGACTGCGGGAGTCTCAAACGGCGGGGTCTCGCCGTCGCTCGCCGGGTGATTGCCCTGCCAGAGCTCATAACCGAAGTTGGATCGCAGTGGAATAAAGGAGTGCATCACAGCGTAGTTGCGAAGGGGCCAGGGTGAAAACGCAACCACGAACACCAGGATGCCAAGCCACGGGATGGTCCGCGCCCGCCATGCCGCCCACGCAGCGATCGCGAAGAGCGTGGGCAGCAGTGCCGGATTGATTAGCGCAATAAGTGCGCACACGAATCCGGCAACAGCGAAATCTCCCTTGCGACGAAGATTGGGAGCAACCGCAATCGCCGCCACGAGAATCAGGGCCGAAAGACAGGTGTCCCAGATATAGAGCGGGGCAATCAGCAGAGGTTCGGCCAGCGCGCAAAGCAGGCCGGCGAAATTGCCTGCGCGTACTCCAAAATATCGTCGCGTGACCTTTTGGACGAGCACAACCGTGATAACAGACAGCAAAAGCTGAAACGTGATCACCCCGATTGTGGCTGCAACACCGGTGCCAAGAATGCGCATGAACCCGGCGATCAAGACCGGGTATCCGGGTGGCATAAAAGCCGTTGGACCAGATGGGAAGTAGAAGGGAGATGAAAAACCCTGACCCGCGAGGATCGCCAGCGCGATGCTTACATTCTCATAGCCCCAGTGGACCAGTGAGATGACCTGGTAGGAGCGGAAATAGAACACCGCCACGACCGCGCGTGCAGCGATAGCGAGCCCGACAATCCACGGCAGGTGCGAACGTGCAGTTGCATGCGCCGGGGTCTGCGTTGCAGTGGTTGATGCCATGGGTTTCTTCGCGCCAGACTAGCACCGACGTGGGGGCGAAGGAGGGAAGAATTTTCAGAGGAGGGGTTTGGAGGCGCGGGGGTGTGGGCGGCGAAGGCAAAGGGTGTGAGTGTCGACGCGAAAAAGAAGGCGGACACACGAAGGGTGGATTTGAGCATGGGCTCTCCTGTGAAGGCGACGGAATGTTTGGGCTCAGTCGAAGGTCGCTCCACCATACGGCCTTGCGGCCCGAGGGAAGGGGAAGATTCAGTCGCTGGGCCCGGGGAGGCCCCCTCCCCCCCTGTTTTTGTGCAAAGTCTTCATTCCAGGAGAGTTAGGGTTGGACCATATACCGCAAGGTCTAGAAAAACAAAGGGGGCGGGCTCACACAGGGGCTGCACTCTTAAATGGGCTGCTTTTTCTGCATGTTGAATCCGAGGTTTTCGAGCACTTTCACGGCGTCGGACTTGCCGCCCTCGAAGTCAGCGGAGTCGAGGCGATGAGTGGGGCACCCAGCATGCCCAGGACAGCACAATTGCACTCTGCGGAAAAATCCTCACATCTCATACTGAGATTCTTGTGTAGAACTGCCTAAGTGATCGGTTTACCGATGGGCACGGAATCATTGCGCAGACAGCTTCGCGGTCCGCGCCCATAAACCTGCGAGAAAACTTTATAGAATTGAACGTAGCTACCGAAACCAGCAGCGTATACGGCTTCAGTGATAGTCATTTGGTCGGTGCGATGGTATTGCTCAAAAAAACGGGACAAGCGTAATGAATTGCATATCGGGTAAAGGAAACGCCTATCTGCTGATGGAACTTCCTGGACAAGTAAGACTTACTTACACCACAGGCCTTTGCCAATTCTTCGAGGCTCCTTTCCGTTGTCTCATCGCTTAGTAATTGAAGGGCGCGACGTATTGCCGGATGTAACACCACTGGATCACGAGTAGCTCTTCCAACCGAGGCGGATGTCGCTCAGCGAAAATGCCCGCGTGATAAATGGACCCGCGCCCGTGATGATGGCGATATCGAATCCAAAGAGAAGTCCTCCCAACGCCGCCGTAGACGCTAAGAATGACAAATACCGCATGTTGATCGATTCGGTCACTTCGTCGCACTCCCTGATACACGACGTCCGGCTTCAGCAAAGCAGGCACGGGCCAGGTCTTTGTAGAGGAGGGCTTCAGCATAGCGATCGGACTCCTCGGCCAATTCGCCGGAGGCGTCGGGAAACTTCCGAGCGTAATAGTGTGCGCCGGACAAGAGCTCGGGCGCGAAGATGAGCACATCGCCTGGACTGGCGGTGCGGAGAAAGCCCAGCATGGCCTGCGTCCAAAGCTCTTTGAAGTGGTCGAGATAGTTGATGACGCCGTGAGCCTGTCTTGGCCTTGAACTCAGATCCGCGCCGAGGGGTACCTGCATGCAGCCCGGGCTGGCAATGCGGCCGTGCATAAAGCCAACCCGGTTGGCATTTTGCAGGCTATTCACGACTCCAAAGGAGGAAGTGTCGTACGGGTCACCATCGTATGGGCTGCTGAATATGTGGCGGTTGAAGGCGTTGAATAGCTCACCACGGAACTGAACGTTGATCCCCTCCGCAATAACGGTGTTCTTGGTGATGCTGAAGTCTTCGTTGAGATAGGGGAAGGCCCTGTTATATCCCTCGTACCCTTGGCATATTGCCAAACTGGTATGCACCTCCCGCTGTGTTGCCGTAGTAGATGTCGGCCCACCGACCGCTGGCACCGCTGCGTCCAGTGCCTTGCCCGGCGAAGATCAAGGCTCCGGGATATCCGGCTGCTGCGGGATTCGGAGTGGTCGGACTGAAATTTGATGTGTTGCCGTGCGCTTCTTTGAAGGGTGCATCCACGTCATAGCGAAGGCCCAGGGATAGATGAAGAGTTTTTGCGGGCTGAAATTAGTCCTGCCCGAACAGTGCTGAGTAGAAGGCGACGTTCCGCTCGCCGACGAGCTCTCTGGTAGCACTTGCATACAGTACCTGGCCGAGCAGGAAGGAGGCGTAGCCGTTGCCGGTGTTTGAATAGTTGAGCTGATCGCTGGCCGTCATGTTTCTGTCGAAGTCAAAGACGCCTTCATCGCTTCCTTGATTGACGGCGTTGGACTGTTCGTAGCGGTACTCTGCGCCCAGAGAAATGTTGTGCCTTCCCTTGGATAGGGTAAGGATGTCGGAGAGCGAGCCCATGTTGTCGGTCTCTACGAATCCGCCAGTGCAGCATCCTGGGTTGGCGTAGATGTCTCCCCAGTTGAGGCCGGGATAAAAGGTGCTGAGGCCGTCGCTGGGGATGCCGAGCTTTGTATCCCAGTCGGTGTGGCTGTCCTGGGAGTGATAGTAGAGATTGTTCACGACACGGTCGAAGCCGGCTACGACGCTATTGACGGCGGTCGGCGAAAAGATGTGGGTGTAGCCAATCCGCGCCAGATGAGTGGGCATATCCTGCGCGGATGCGCTCGCATTGAGCGGTTCCGGTAGATTCGGGGTTCCGGTGTAGTACCTATTGTTGTCGCGGACGTTGTAGGAGACGAAGATGTGATCCTGGTTGTGGAGCGTCTGATCAATGCGGATCGTTTCGGCCGCATCAAGCACAGGGTACGAACTTGCATAGGTGTAATTGTTCGTGAGGCTCGGATTGGTCGGCATAGGGTACATCTTTGTGACGTTCAGAGCGGCCGCGCTAAGTGGCGTGGTGATGATATTTCCGGGAAATGGGTCCCGGCATAGAGTGCCGCCGACCGAACGGACCGTCGCGGGGTTGAAGATCTCACCGTAGTAGATCGGCTTTCCATTGCAGGGGCTCGTACCTTCCACTGTGGTGGTGAGGTTTGCGGCGAAGTTGCCGCTCCTGTTGGCCATCGTCGGGACTGTTTCGATTTCTGAGAAGCCTACAGTCTGCCGAAATTGTTCCCAGGAGAAGAAGAAAAAGGATTTCAAATCTGTGGGCTAGGTCAAAAAAACGTTTCATCAACAATGGACGGAACAATATTGTCAGAATGTTGGTTTTGTCAAGCTAGTTTCTCAAGCAATAGTCCGCGTGGTGAGCCAGAACATTGACATTCAAGCCGCGTATCGCCCCATTTGGCCAAACGAGCAGGGTTCCAAAATCACTCCTTCCAGCTATAGAGCTCTAAGGGTTTGCTTGCAAAAAACCGTTTCACGAACGTATACTCTTCCAAGCAACAATGCGGATAATATAACCAAGAACGTGGGCAGCAGCCACGAGAGAACACATGCAAACGTTGAAGCAGATGGAAGTTTGGTTCCTGACCGGCAGCCAGCACCTGTACGGTGCGGCAGCGCTCGCGCAGGTAACGGAAAATGCAAGAAAGGTCGCCGATTCCCTGGCTGGAGAGACCAGCATCCCCGTAACGATTATCTTCAAGTCGATCGTTACAACGCCGGACAACATACGAGCTCTCTGCCGTGAAGCCAATAATGCAGAGAACTGCATCGGGCTCATCCTGTGGATGCACACGTTCTCACCGGCGAAGATGTGGATTGCTGGCCTGCACTCGCTTCTAAAGCCATTCCTCCATCTGCATACGCAGTTCAATCACGACCTTCCCTGGTCGACGATCGACATGGATTTCATGAACCTGAACCAAGCCGCGCACGGGGACCGCGAGTTCGGCTTTATCACTGCGCGTCTGCGGCTGGCGCGCAAGGTAGTCGTGGGCTTCTGGCAGGATCCTGAGACCGTGGCCGAGATCGCCGCATGGACACGCGCCGCGGCGGGCTGGTACGAATCGCAGCACCTCAAGGTAGCGCGCTTTGGTGACAACATGCGCGATGTCGCCGTTACGGAGGGAAACAAGGTCTCCGCGGAAGCGATTTTCGGCTACAGCGTAAATGGCTACGGCGTGGGCGATCTTGTAGCTCGCATGAACGAATTCAGCGAGAGCGAAGTGCAGACGCTGGTTGGAAGTTATCGCGAGCAATACACAATCACGAGAGAGCATGATCGGCCTGAATCGCTGCGGGTGGCGGCAAAAATTGAGCTAGGCCTGCGCGCCTTTCTCGAAGAGGGTGGCTTTGGCGCGTTCACAGATACTTTTCAGGACCTGCATGGGCTGGATCAGTTGCCGGGAATAGCGGTCCAAAGACTCATGGCGGATGGCTATGGCTTCGCCGCTGAAGGTGACTGGAAGACGGCCGCTCTGGTGCGCACTATGAAGGTTATGGCGCAGGGATTGGCTGGCGGAACTTCGTTCATGGAAGACTACACCTACGACTTCAACGAACCGGCGAAGGTGCTTGGTTCTCATATGCTGGAGATTTGCCCATCGATCGCGGGCGACAAGCCTACGCTCGAAGTACATGCGCTTGGGATCGGCGGCAAGTCGGATCCGGTTCGTCTGGTCTTTACCGCCCCCAGTGGGCCGGCGGTCGTTGCAACAACGGTCGACATGGGCGATCGCTTCCGGATGATCGTCAATGAGGTGGACGTAATACAACCCGAGCAGCCATTGCCGAAGCTGCCGGTCGCGCGCGCGCTGTGGGTCCCGAAGCCCAATCTCAAAGTGGCGGCGGCCGCCTGGATCTATGCAGGAGGTGCACACCACACGGGGTTCAGTCAGGCGTTGACGACAGAACACTTCGAAAACTTTGCTGAGATCGCCGGCATCGAGCTAATCGTCATCGATGCTGAAACCCGTCTACGCCAACTGCGCACGCTGTTGAAGCAGATGGAGAGATCCTGACTCCCAAAGCCTCGAGAAAACTCGAATCAGCTCGTGGATGATGGGTGAGCCTTGGAACCGATCAAGGGTGGGGCTACAGGGCAAGGCAATCCGTAATATTCCGTTCTTGACGTAACTGCAATCGGGGACTGTATTTACATTACTGAAATGGCGGCCAAAATAGCTAAGACGACGAGTAAGAAATCCCTGCGCCAACGGGAACCAAAGCCACAGGCTGAGAAAAAAGGTATTCGCAAAGTGGCTGATCGTGCCGGGGTTTCGATCGGTACGGTTTCACGTGTTGTAAATGGGGCGCCGAACGTCGACGCTCGCCTGAGCCGGAAGGTATGGAAGGCGGTAGCAGAGGTTGGATATGTTCCCAATCGCAACGCTCAAGCGCTGGTATCAGGGCGCACAAGGTTGCTGGGGCTCATCGTTGCAGATATCACGAACCCATTCTTTCCGGAGCTCGTAAGCGGGTTCGAGGATATAGCCTTGAAAATGGGTTTCGGCATTCTTGTCGGGTCAACTGGCGGCGATCCGGCGAGGACTGGGACCTGGGTTCAACGAATGCTGCAGCACGGTATAGAGGGGCTCGCGCTGCTCACGTTCAAGAGTGAACCGGCGGAGGTCTACCAGATGCTGAGAGGCATTCCATCCGTGGAGGTGGAAGTCGGTAGACGCGGCTTAGGGATGGAAGCAATTGAGGTGGACTATGCACACGGCATTCGGCAAGCTGTTCAGCACCTGGCGGTGCTTGGTCATCGCGATATCGTGTTTGCCGCTGGGCCTAAGGAAGATTTTACCGCCGCGGAACGTGAACGCTGCTTTAAAGCGGCGATGCTTGAAGCTGGCTGCAATGTGAGCGAAGCGTCTATTTACCGGGAGCGGCCCTATGGCATCCTGGAGGGCGGCATTGAGGCCGCCCGTCGCATTTTGCTGCGACCGCAGTTGCCGACCGCGCTGATTTGCTCGAATGATCTCATGGCGATTGGAGCCTTGCGGATGTTTAATTCGCATAATATAAGCGTTCCGCGGGACATCTCTTTGATCGGACTGGATGATATCCATCTCGCAGAGTTCACGACTCCGACGCTCACGACAGTGAGAATCCCTCGCACCGAACTGGCCGAGATCACGTTCTCAGTCCTTCAGGCTAAGTTGGAGGGTCGACCTGACCTTCCCCAGAAGGAACGAACCATCGCCACGCATCTGGTCGCGCGCGAGTCTACAAACTATCCACGCAGTGGCCAGCTGCAACCGTGAAGCCAAGGAGTGCCACGCCCAAGAATGGCAGCATTCCCGTGACCCGGTGATCGTGGTATTTCCGAAGTCAGTCTATGACGTCCAGCGCCAGCGCCGGTTCATCCGGCTGCGCCGCTGATCGCAACCTCCACGCTGTTACCGACGCAGTTAAAATACATACTTTCCCGATAGTTGGAAGAACCGGGCATCGGGCACGTTACTCTGAAGTCCTTTCGGCCCGTTGATCTGGCCAGCGGTCGCTGAGAGATTCCCGACCGGCTGTCCCCAGGACGGATGGTTGAACAGGTTGAAGACGTCCGCGCGGAACTGCACATACTGCTCGCGCCAGGTTGTGAACTGCTTTCCAAGACCCAGATTGATGCGTTCATATCCAGGGCCATATACGTTGTTGGACTTGCCGCCCAGATACTGCACGGCGGTAGCCTCATCAGTAATAACAAGTGGAACGCCGGTGGTGGGATTGGTTGGGAAATGACCGATGCCGTTGTGCAGATTGGCGGTCAGCGCGCCGTTTAGCGGGTTGTCGAAGGCGCAGGCGTTAAAGTAGTGGGCCTTATTCTTCACAGTGGCCGGGCAACTCGTAAGCTGCGGGTTCGTTTCATTCGGTGATCCGCCCGGGGCAAACGGATTGCCAACCAAAAATGACCGTGCTTGCCCCTGGCCGCTGGGCGTGTTGATGCCGTTCGTGGTCACGGTGAAGGGCACGCCAGTCTGGGACACAAACGTCAGATCGGTACGCCACCCGCCTGCTATTTCATCCAGCCAGGCAGGTACGTTGCTCATCAATTTGCGACCTCGTCCAAACGGCAGTTCGTACGAGCCGTTGAACGTGAAGCGGTGGCGCACATCGTAGTTGGAGTTGGTGATCTCGTGACTGATGGGAATGATCTGCCACATGCGGTAGCTGGTGCCGCCTCCAAGCGGATCGACCGAGTCATCCAGGTTATGCGCCCAGGTATAGCTGGCCAGATAACTTATCCCGTTGGAGAAGCGCCGCTCCAGCTTGGCTTGCAGGGAGTTGTATGCGCTCTCGGCCCCGTAATTCAGCCAAGGGTTGCCACATCCCAGCGACGGGAACCAGCATGCAACGGTCGAGTTCTTTCCGCTGGCCTGCAGCACTGCGGAGGCGTTGGTATTGAGCAAGGTGGGAAGGTGCCGCCCGACGTTACCGACATAGCTGATGGTGGCAGAAGTGTTGTTGGTAAAGGCGTGTTGTACGCTCAGGTCGTAATTCAGGACGTACGGCGTCTTGATGATTGGGTCTCTGCCATTGATGACCGTACTGTTGATGAATCCCTTGATGCCGTTTGGCCCGCTGATCTGGTTGCTCATGCCGGTTTCCAGGGTGTTGCCGGGATTCTGGTATTGGCCGGATGTCGGATAGTTCTGGGCCGCGCCCGGCATTCCCGCGCCAACAGCACTGGCAGCAGTCGTGGGGCTCAGTGATGGGCAATAGGTCTTGATTCCCGATTGATTTGTGGCGTTGCCGTTGACGCAGGTCGTTCCGCTCAGGCCGGAGTGAATCATGAACGGATAGTTTCCGCCGATGTTCGGGTTAGAACCCAGTCCGAAGGTTGCCCCGTAAAAGATTCCGGCGCCAGCGCGAAAGACCGTTCTGGAGTCGCCCATCAGCGCGACTCCCACCCGCGGAGCAAAGTTGTATTTTTGCCCTGTAGAGAGCCTTGGATTCGAGTCGTAAACGACGGTTGTATTATTCGCGGCCAGCAGATTCGTGAACGATGCGGCCAAAAGGTCCGGGGTGTTTTTCCATTTGGCTGGAAGAACATAGTTTGCGGTTCCCGTGCCGGCGACGTTTCCAGTGGTTGGATCGTAGGTGAATCCCCTGGTGAGGGGAACGAAATTGGCAAACCCTCCTGCCATCTCACCGGTAGGCTGGTTGTAGTCGTAGCGCACCCCGTAGCTGATGGTCAGCCTTGGCAGGACCTTCCATGCATCTTCGGCATAAGCCGAGGTGTACATGTTTTGAAGATTGTCGATCGGCTCATTGGTGATGCTGTTGCCCTGCATCTGATCAACCAGGAAGTCTGCAACGCCGTACCCTGTATTGCCGACCGTTGTTACGCCGGTATAGGCACCGGAATAGTTATAGTTGCCGCGCGGGGCTGGAGGCTGCAGGAAGTAGATGCGGAAATTCTGGTAGCTGAAGCCGGCCTTGAAGGAATGATTGCCCCAGATCTTGGTTACATTGTCGAGAACCTGGTAAATATTCTGGAACTCGACCGAGGGGTCGTTGCCATGGGTGCCGAATGCCTGAATGCCACCGACGCTCACGGAGGGTAAGCCGCCATTCTTGTAGAATCCGGGGCCGAAGGGCATACCGCCCATGCCAAGATTGGCTGCCACGTTGACATTCCAGTTGGGCTGAAGGTTCTCGAAGTCGCCCCAGTTGTAGCCAAAGCGGAATTCATTGGCAAGATTCGCGTTGAAGAGGTGGGTTTCGCTGAGCATGAAGTTCTGCGATAAGTAGTGCTGCCGGCTTCCTGAAAAGCCCGTTGTTCCGTCCAGGATGAACCCCAGCGGAGGCGTAAGTGAGTTGTACGCGTAGTTGTAACTGTAGCGGGCGAAGGTGCGGTCCTTCGCGCTGATATTCCAATCCAGGCGCTGGTCCCACTGAACGATGTTGTTCGTGGTGGGCAGGTTTTCGACCAGGTTGTTGAATGTTGTTCCGTAGCTCGAAGGGTTTGCGTTGTTGGACGAATTCCACCCGTTGGCATTGGGCAGCGGATACATCTTGAGGATGTTCAACGCGACCGGATTGAGAAGTGCGGGGTTGAACACGTTTTGGCCGGGGGCATAGGTATAGCCATTCGCAGAGGTCACCTGCGTTCCGTACTGCTGCAATTTGCCAGTCAAGGTTGTGGGCGCCTTGTTCGCGCAAGAGTAGGAGCCAGTGTTGGAGTTGGGCTGAAACAGAATTACCGGGCAGGTGCCGCCCGTGTTTTCAACGTTCAGCAGCTCCGAGAAGTCGCCTTGGCGCATACGCGGGGTTGGTGTGTTCATGGGGCCGGCGATATTGGACAGAGCGATCCGCGTGATCTGCATATCGCCAAAGTAGAACAACCTGCCTCTGAGAATCGGAAAGCCCAGAGTAGCGCCGAATTGGTTGAAGTGGTACGGCGGATTGGGCAGCAACGGATTCGCATTCCAATTTCTCGCGTTGAAGAACGTGTTCCGGTTGTACTCCCACACATCACCGTGGATCTGATTCGTGCCCGACTTGAGCGCGACGTTCAAAACTGAGCCGGCAGAGTGGCCGTACTCAGCGCTGTAAGCGGCGGTGTCCAGCTTGAATTCCGACAGTGCATCGGGGGGCGGAGAAACCGAGTACAGCGCCCCGTTCATGTAATCGACGATATCAACGTTGTTGTCCACACCATCGAGCCGGAAGTCGTTCTGCTCGGCGCGTTGCCCGTTGGCTGAGTAGTCGCCATGCCCGCCGCCGCGGGTACCATAGGAAGGCACCACGCCGGTGGAGAGCTGGGCCAGATAAACCCAGTTGCGTTCGGCCAGCGGGGTGTTATTGATGGTCCGCGTGTCCATCTCCTGGTTCACGCTTGCTTCCTGGTCCTGCAGCAGTGGGGGGGCGGTAGTGACCGTCACCGACTCCGTCACACTGCCGGCCTTGAGCACCATATTGATATTCAGCCGATCAGCGACGTGCAGGGTGATGTTCTGCTGCACCGTGGTCTGGAAACTCTGAGCCCCGGCGCCCAGGGTGTAATGGCCGATCGGGATCGGCGAAAAGACAAACACGCCCCCGGAGTTTGACTCGGTGTGCTGGATCAGTCCGGTGTCCACGTTGGTCAGCGTCATAAGCGCTCCCGGGACCACCGCCCCCGTGCTGTCTTGCACCAGGCCGGTGATCGTGCCCTGGTCAACCTGGGCAACTGCGCGGTTCGGGCTCAAGACCGTCAGGAGAATTCCGAGTAGGCAAAGGATCGATTTGATGTGGGTCATATTATGGCCTCCTGCGCGCCGATTAACCGGCGAAGTGCTGTGAACGAAAGTTTCATACTGTAAAGGTTTAGCGACTCACGCTGCTCCGAGTCATGCGGAGCCTCCTGCAAGGGCGGCGTCGAAGCGTTGACAGGGGAGGTGGGGGCCGGGTATTCAGCCGCGAAAAGACCTATCCTCCGGGACGCCGATACTGTAGGAGAAGCATTGACTCTCCATTATGGCTGGCCCGCGTAGAACTTGTAGCCGCCAGCGCTCCAATTGCCCCGGGAGACCCAGGTTCCGTACGTGTTCGAGCCCGATTCCCAAATGCCGTAGATATTGTAGGGCGTCGATCCGTGCCAGTCCCCACCAGGCAGTGTCGTCATAAGAGTTGTTCTGGAAATTGACATGGGTGTTTCGCGCGTTGGCAAAGGTGCTGGAAAAAGCAGAGGAGTAGCCCGAGTTGCCGGCGGCACGCTCGTAATTGGCTAGCAGGGTGATGGAATTGGCGTAAGGGGTTTGGGCGTGCAGAGGGGGGAACGTGGCGGCGGGGAGCGAGGCCGGCACCAGTAGCACAACTGAGCGGACGGCTTTCATGACGATCTCCCTGTGCGCCGGTTAAAACGACGAGGTGAATTGAGGCACATGCATAGCCCATTTTTCGGCCGCGCAGAATGCCTGTTATTCAATTCAGTGCTCACGGATTCAGTGCCTGCGGCTGGACCCATTACGGGCAAACGGTAGGTGGCAGGCTCGCGAACCGTAAAGATCAATCACGTCCTGGAGTTCACTTTGCGTTAGGCGCAATGTTTTCGAAAGGCGCGACATTTATTGTGGAGGCATATCAACTACTCAGTGAACTCGTGCTCCCTGTCGACGGACTGTTATTACACGGTGGCTGCGCGATTGAAGTAATTGCCTGTCCACATGTTACTTCGGATCGTTTCTTGGGGCGCAGGCGTCGCAAGCAAGGAAGAAATCTCAGGCGTTTACGGTGAGGCGACTCATTCCCCGCGATCTCCAATGGTCAACAAATCAAGCGCACCAACCGGCCTCGGGAGCGAAGCTGAGAAATGAAGAATATTGCGTCAGGCGCAATCCATGTATTCGCGGATTTATCTCGTCAGCGCCGGGCTCAGATGGAACACGCTGGCGCGAGGTGCAGCGTCAGACAGAGCCGACGCCATCATCGGTCGACCGTCATGGAACTGGACGCGCAACGCGCCATAAGGCTCGTAATGCAATTGTTGAGACCTCAGGAGTATGAGACCGCAGAACTTGCACCATCTGAATTCTTTCAACGTCAGTCATTGAAAGAAATTTGGAGGCGCGGGCCGGGATCGAACCGGCGCATAAAGGTTTTGCAGACCTCTCCCTTACCACTTGGGTACCGCGCCTTCTTACAGCCCACACGCTCAGCTCGCGATGCAGGACTCACAAATTGACTTGAGGAGTGTACCGCAGAGGAGGTGTTTTTGGAGCGGGAGACCGGGGTCGAACCGGCGACATCTTCCTTGGCAAGGAAGCACTCTACCACTGAGCTACTCCCGCCCTGCCAGTACAGAGTATAGCCAGAATCCGGGCGCCGTGCAACGCGGGAACTACTGCGGTGTACGCGTGGGCGCCGCGCTTCCGGGCGGCAACATATTGCGCTGCGGAACTGCGTTCGGCGGTACAGGCAGGGGGTTTCGTGGCGCTGGTTGCAGCGGCAGAGGCGGCTGCGGCACGAATGTCTGCGTACTTGGGTTCGGATTGTAGGGCAGCAGCAGCGGCCGGCTGGCGATGTGCAGTCCGGCTTCGCGAACAACGTGCGGCGTGATTGTGATCAGCAATTCGCCCGTGCTGACCGTCTTGTTCTCGTTGGTCGTGCTTTGAAATCCGGGCAGTTCACTGAGCCCGGGAAGACCTTGCACGGCGCGCGTCTCTGAGCTCGAGACTTCACTGGCGAGCAGCGCCGTCTGGCCCACAGGGATCGTCGCAATCGACGTAAGCTGACGGCTGTTCAGCACCGGGATGTTATTGATCCTGCCGGCGCCGAGAGACTCAAGCTTCAGGTCCAGCTTCAGCTGCACGGTGCCCGCGCGCAGGATCACTGGAGTCGTCTTCAAGGTCAGTCCAAGGTCCTCATACTGGACCTGTGGCACACTCACCTGCGAGTTGCCAAGGTACTGCTGCAGTAGCGAGCCCACGTTGGTGCCATTGATATTCAGCCCAGCTACTGACGAGGCCACGGAGTTCTGAACTCCGTAGCTGTAGGTAGAGGTGACGATCGGATATCGCGTGCCGGCGCGGAAGGTTGCGTCCTGGTTGGTGCCGGCGCGAACCTGCAACGCATCGAGCATGCGGACGTCGCTGGAATTCAGCAGCAGGTTGATCGTCGTCCCGGACCCGATGAACACCCCCGAAAGGGAAAGTCCGTTGCCGACGACGCCGATCAGGTTGCCGAACTGCGTCGCGCTGGCTGCACCGGTGCCAATCACGAACGCCGCCTCGATCAGCAGATCCGTCAGGGAATTTCCGCTCAGCTTGATCACGCCGGACGCAATGGCCTGGTTGATGAGCGACTGGTTTGCCGTGACCAGCTGCTGAGCCTCTTGCGCGATCGAAAATATGCCGATCGACGTCGGAAGCTGGAAGCCGACGTTTCGCGTGTTCGTGCGGTCGACCTCATACAGCTTGATGTCGAGCATCACATCGGAGCTGCCGCCCACCAGGCCGTCGTAGGTTGCATTCAGGATCTTCAGATTGTCCGGATCGCCCCGCAGCACGATGGTGTCGGTTGTCGGGCTCGCCGTCACGGATGTCAGGTCGAAGACGGCGCGCGCCAGGTTGGCCATCTCCGTCATCTGGCCCTCCTGCAGTCCCGGCATGTAGATCGTTTCCTCTACTTGCGGCTTCAGGCGCTTGCGATTGTCCTCTGTGTCCTCGGCAATGAGCGCCGTGTGGGCCTGCACCGGAATGGCAAAGGTACCGGTCATTTCCGAGGCGATTCGCGCCGCCTGCTCGAACGTCACACCCTCCAGGTCGAGCCGGATAGGAAAGACACTCCTCACCGAGGAATCGAACGACGCCGAAATGCCGAACTGCGAGTACAGCGACCGAAGGATGTCGCTTGCGCCACCGCGCAGGTGAACATCCTGCTTGCCCGGCTTCGGCTCAAGCTTTACGGGGCCGCCCAGCGAGTCCGCGATGGAGTTGCCGGGCGGAAGCTCGGAACCCGCCGTAACCGCAGAGTTCCCGAAGTGCTGCGCGATCACGGCGTTGTCCGGGTCGAGTTTGCGCGCCTCCTCAAGCAGCGCCTCGGCACGCTGGTTATTGCCTAACTGCCTTTGCTTGGCAGCCTGCTGAACCAGTTCACTCAGCCGGTGCTCGCGCGTCACAATCAGGGCCAGCGCATAGTCGCGGTTGTTGGGGTTCAGCTGCGTCGCCCGGATGAAGCTCTTCTCCGCCGCCTCCAGATCCTTGTGCTCAACGGCTTTCGCACCCTGCAGGTAGGCGTCGTCGGCCTCACGGGCCTGCTTCGCGGAAATCGTGGGCCCTGCGGGAAGGCTGGCTTTCTGGGGCTTTGGAGGTGCGGGCTGCTCTGTGCCGGCGGGCACACTGGCCGGCGTATTCGCCGCTGACTGCGCACCTGCAATTCCAGCGCAAGCCAGCAGCAGCGCCAGCGTACCGCACAAGGGCAGCAGGGCAGGGCCGGGCCAGTAGCTTCGGCGCGAAGAAGGAGTGCGCATCTTCCTTTCGATTAGACGAGCCAGCTCGCCTGACGGCGTCAGCGGCCGCCTACAACCTGCAGCCCCGGGCGTGCAACCGGCCGGACCGAGCGCGGTGGCCGGCGAATGCCCTTGCGGATCTGCGCGGAGTCCAGGTCCAGCTCGGCCAGCGTGCGGCTCAGCGTGTTGCGATGCATGCCAAGCTCCTCGGCTGCCTTGCACTGATTGCCGCGATGCCGAACGAGAACTTCCAGGAGAAACCGCTTTTTGAACTCACGCACCGCATCGGCATAGCTGATGCCCGCGGCGTGCATCTGGAGGACGAGGTTGTCGAGTTCGCGCTTCACTCGCTCGGGTTCCTTTTTTTTGACTTAACTGACAGTGTGCGACGACGAGCCGTAGTTGATCCAGTTGGGCGTTGTGTGCTTGAGCCGGTCCAGACCCTCCACCAGTTGGCGCTTCAGTTGTCGCGGCATGACGAAGGATACAGCATGAGACGCGCGAAGCAAATAGGGAGAAAATTTTGAGCCCTGCACCCAGGGCGCCGTGGGCAGGAAAGCCGTCACTGCCAACAGCAAGGCCGCCCCCAGCACCAGCCCTCGAAGTACGCCGAACGCCGCTCCGCCCAGCCGGTCCAGCGCGCTAAGCCCAATCGCCGACGCAGTGCGATGAATTACCGCAGCCAACAGCGCCGCCACCACCATCACGCCGGCGATGATCAGCAGGAAGGCGCAAAAGTCCGCCAGCGGCTCCGAGTTCACCAGCCCACGCAGAAACTCCGCGACGTTACGGTAGTACCAACACGCCAGCACGAAGGCCACCAGCAATCCGCCCAGCGCGAACAGCTCCCGCACGAGCCCGCGCATCGCCGCTCGAACCGTCGAGTAGACGAGCAGCGCCGCGAGCAACCAGTCCAGCGGATTCATGGGGCTGTCCTCTGTCGATACTAGGCCGCCTGCGGCGCCCTGCGGGATTCCTTGCCCTGCGAGCGTCCGCCCAGCGACACACTCACAATCTTCGACACACCCGGCTCCTGCATCGTGACGCCGTACATCACGTCTGCCTGCTCCATCGTGCGCTTGGAGTGGGTGATGATGACGAACTGCGTGTCTGCCGCCATATCCGCGATCAACCGCGCGAACCGCCCGACGTTTGTCTCGTCCAGCGGCGCATCCACCTCGTCCAGCACGCAGAACGGCGCCGGCTGGAACTGGAAGATGCCGACCAGCAGCGAGAGCGCCGTCAGCGCCTTTTCGCCACCTGAAAGCAGCAGCACATTCTGCAGCTTCTTGCCCGGCGGCGAAGCGATGATGTCGATACCGCTCTGGTCGCTGTTCTCGGCCTCCGGATCCGTCAGCCGCATGAACGCCTGGCCGCCGCCGAAGAGCTTGGTGAAGGTTGCAGAGAAGTTCTCGTTGATGATCTTGAACGCCTCGTCGAACTTCACACGCGACACCTCGTCGATCTCCTTGATCGACGCCTGCGTATTCTCGATCGACTCGATCAAGTCCTTGCGCTGCGACTCCAGGAACCGGTGCCGCTCGGCCGTCTCGTTGTACTCCTCGAGCGCCATCATGTTCACCGGGCCCATTGCCTCGAGCCTCTGCTTCAGCCCCCGCGCTGCCTCATCCTCCGCCGCCAGCGCCTCGCCTTCGAGATGCGCAATCGTCTCATCCACGCGCAATGTCATGGCCTCAACGGACAGGTCCGCGACACATGTCGCTTCCAGGTGTTCGAGATCGGAACTCAGCTTCGCTGCTCTTGCGGAAAGGGCTGCTCGCTGCTCTCGAAGTGCCTCGGTCTCATGACGCAGGATGCGGAGCTTCGCGTCGAGCTCGACCATCGCCGCCCGCAGCGTCGCCGCCTCGGCCGACAGCGTCTCGCCCTCGGCGGTCGCCTGGGCGCGGATCTCGGCCAGCTCGGTCTGCTGTGCTGCGAGCGCGGTGTTCTCTTCCTCGCGCCGCTGTTTCTCGCCTGCCGCCGTCGCAATCTGCTGCTCGAGTTGCCCGATGCGCTGGGAGTGCGACTCGTACAGACGATTCGTCTGGTCGAAGTTCGCGTTCGCATTGCGCCGCCGCTCCTCCAGCCCCGCGAGCGCAGCGTTCGCCGCCGAGGCCGCAGCCTGCAGCTCTTCACGGCTTGCTCGCATGCCGGCGATGCGGTCGGTCAGCTCGGAAACCTGGCGGTCGATCTTCTCGCGCTCAGATTCGAGCGCGAGAGCTTCGTCGCGCTTGCGCGCAATGAGGTCCTGCCGCGCCTGGCGCTGATCGCCGTTGCGCCCCATCGCAAGCTGCCACTCCTGCAGTCTGCGCTCGATGCGCGCTGCCTCAGACTCCATCTGGCGCAGCGCCGCACCAGAGTTCGCGCTCTCATGCTCAGCCTCCCGGCGCTGGTGATTCTTCAACTCCATCATTGCGTTGAGTTCCGCAATCTCACGCGTCAGCGCAGCGGTCGCCAGCTCATTCTGCGAGAGCTCCGCCTCGATCGCCGACAGCTTCACCTGCACCTCGGCAAGATCGCGCTTCAGCGCCAGCGGCCCCTGCTCACGCGGACGACCGCCGGTGACGGTGACGTTGTGGAAGGTCTCACCCGAAGGCGAAAGGAAGAACGACTGCGGATTGGAGAGAGCAAGCGAGCGTGCGGTTTCGGAATCCGGCGCGACGAAGCCTTCGCGCAGCTTGGGCAGGATTACCTCAAGCGACTTGCCGAAGCCGTCCAGCACGCGGATGCAGTCCTTCAGCGGAACGATGCCCCTGGTGGTGTGTGTGGCGCTCTGCATGCCTTCGGCGAAGGGGAAAGCGGCCTGCGCATCATTCGGGTGCACCAGGAAGGTCGCGCGTCCGGCAACATCGGAGTGCAGCATGCGCATGCCCTCGTCGGCCGCGTCCCAACTCTTCACCACGATGTAGTTCAGCTCGTCGCGCAGAAACTCGTCGACCACGCTCTCGTACTGTCCTTCGACCTCGAGGAAGTCGGCAAGCGTTCCCACCGGCGCAATGCCACTGCTCTGCTGCCGCTGCGCATTCGCGCGGAAGAGATTGCGCACCGTGTCGGTCGAGTAACTGTGCTCGCGGATGAGCGATTCGAGTGAGCTGCGCCGGCCCATCAGGGTCGCCATCTCGGCGCGCAGCTCGTCGCCGCGGCGGCGAGACTGAGTCTCAGCCTGGCGCTTCTGCTCGAGCGTCTGGCGCACGTCGATGATCTCGGCCTCCAGGCGCTTCAGCCGCTCGGTCACGCTCTCGAAGTTGATCGCGACCTGTCCGCGCTGCGCGCCCAGCGATTCCAGCTCACCACGCGCGGTCTCCGACTCTGCAGCGAGCCGCTCGTTCTCGCGTTCGAGTCCCTGCAGCGCAGCCTCGGCCTGGGCAATCTCGTTGTTCGCCTGCGCGGCGCGCTGCATCGACTGCATCGCAACGCGGCGCTGATTCTCCGCCGTCGCTTCTGCGGCGAGAACGTTGCGTGTCGCCTCATGCGCCTGCGACTGCTTCGCCTGCGCCTCCTCGCGCGATGCATTCGATTCGGCTGTAGCATTCTCGAGGAAACTGCGATGCTGCTCGCGCTCGAACGACAACGTTTCGAGCTGTGCGCGCGCGTTCGCGAGATCGTCGTTCGCCGTCGTCATGCGCTGCTCGAGATCGGCTATCCGATCGGTGTTCGAGCCCTGCCGCGCCGTGATGCGTTCCAACTCCACCGCGCTCGAGTTCGCGCGTGAGCCTGCTTCGCGAATCTGTGCGTCGAGCTCGTAGCCGCGCGCCAATCCCGCAGAGTGCTCCGCGTCCATGGTCTCGAGATCTGCAGCCTGCGAATCAATGAGTCCTGCGAGGCGGCTGATCTCGGCCGCAGTCGCGGTCTGCTCCGCATCCATCTGCGTCAACCGGCTGGCAATCACCACGCGCAGCTTGCCGCGCAGCTCGTCGCGCAGAGCGCCGTAGCGCTCGGCCTTGGAAGCTTGCCGCTTCAGCGAACCCATCTGCCGGGTAACCTCTTCGAAGATGTCGTTCACGCGCGCAAGATTCTGCTTTGCAGACTCAAGGCGCAGCTCTGCAAGCCGCTTCTTTGTCTTGAAGCGCGTAATGCCGGCGGCCTCTTCAATGATGGAGCGGCGATCGAGCGGCTTGGAGCTCAGCAACTGGCCGATGCGCTCCTGCCCGATGATCGCGTAGGTTTCGCCGCCGAGGCCGGTGCCCATGAAAATGTCCTGGATGTCGCGCAGGCGGCAGATCTTTCCATTCAGCAGATACTCGCTCTCACCCGAGCGGAAGAGCCGGCGCGTAATCGTAATTTCGCCGGCACGGACCGGAGCGCGTCCGAACTTGCGGCGGCGCACCTTCAGCACAACATTGCTGCCAGCCCTCGCTTCAGCTTCTTCGGGAGTGTCAGCCTTCTTTGCCTTCACCTCCGTCTCGTATGTCTGGCCGGGTTGCGCGTCGAGCACAGCCTCTTCGGTCTCTTCCGCAGCCTGCGCACGCAGAACAGTCTCGTCCCAGTCGCCACTCTCAGCCTTGCCCGGAACAGTCTCACCGTCGATCACCACCTCGGGCTCGCCCTCAGCGAGCGTCTGGCCGTCATAGACCTCGGGATCGACGAGCGTCAGCGATACTTCGGCCATGCCCATCGGCTTGCGATCGCGCGTGCCCGCGAAGATGACATCTTCCATCTTGATACCGCGCAGGCTCTTGGCCGACTGCTCTCCGAGCACCCACGTGATGGCGTCGGAGATATTCGACTTACCGCAGCCGTTGGGCCCGACGATGGCCGCAATGCCTTCACCCGCGAGCTGCACTTCGGTGCGATCGCAGAAGGACTTGAAGCCGAGGATCTGTACTTTTTTTAGCTTGAGCAAAGGATGGTACCTCGTACAGTTTTAAGGGGACGCCTGCGCAGCGCCGACTGCTAGGGGAATCGTATGGGGAGGAATCACCCAAAGCAATACAGGTGGCCGACATCTTGTGGATAAGGAGTCCCAATGTCTACATCTTGCGATGCAGGCGCAGACTCTTCCGTTGAACGGTTTGGCCGGGAGGGCCTATCTTTAGACTCCAAAAGTCGCGATTCAGAAGCTATATTTCACATAGCGCTCGTTATTGGTGGGCTTAGCGGAACCGTTACATGAGGCAAACACGAGCGTTGGTTGCGCGGGGGGCAACACGGTTTCTATAATCCGCATCATCGAGCGTAGGTCGCGAGAACCTGGGGCGCGGTCAAGCGCCAGGCTGGCGGTGCGTTCCCAGGCAGAAACACTATTGATTTTCGAGGAGCTCTCTTTATGAAGAAGGTCGTACTGGCTTCGCTGCTCTCAGCGGCCGCTCTGATTCCTTTCGTCGTTCAACCCGTCGCCTTTGGGCAGGCCGCTCAGAGCAACATCCAGATGTCGCAAGAGGAGTATGCAAAGTACAACGCCGCGGTGACTGCGACGACTCCTGCTGCGAAGGCACAGGCCTTTGAGGATTACCTGAAGGCGTACCCCAACTCGGCCGTGAAGGCCGATGTGCTGAACCAGTTGCTCTACGCCTACAACCAGACCGGTGACCAGGCGAAAACACTGGATGCGGCGGACCGGTTGCTGGCTGTGGACCCGCAGAACCTACGCGCGCTGACGCTCGAGGTCTACTATCGGCGCGCCGATGCCGAGAAGCTGACCGATCCTGCTGCCAAGCAGGCGGCTCTGGACAAGGTTGCAACCTATGCGCAGACCGGACTGAACGCGACCAAGCCGAAGGACATGGCCGAGGCGGACTTCAATGCTCTGAAGGCCGCGGCGCAGCCGACGTTTCAATCGGCCATTGCCGCCGACGATCTGGCCAAGAAGGACAATGCGGGCGCGATCACGGCGCTGAAGACCGAGGTCGACGCGCATGAGCCGGACACGGAGAAACCGAGCCCTGTGCTGCAGGATGTCTACACGCTGGCGCAGGCGTACTACACGTCAACGCCGCCTGACTATCTGAACTGCGCGTGGTATGCGACGCGAGCGGCGAACTTCGCTCCTGATCCCTACAAGACGCAGATCGGACAACTTGCCACGTACTGCTACACGAAGTACCACGGCAGCAAGGACGGCTACGACGCGATGCAGACGTCGGTGAAGACGAACCTTGATCCTCCGGCCGGATTCCTCGACACAATCAAGCCGGCGCCGAAGCCTGAGGACATCGTCTCGAACCTGATCTCGACGACGCCTGATCTCGCGACGCTGGCGCTGAGCGACAAGGAGTTCGTGCTGACGTACGGCCAGCCCGCGGACGCAGACAAGGTGTTCGACACGGTCAAGGGTAAGTCGGTGGAGATTCCGGGCGCGGTTGTGGTGGCGGCGACGGCCGATCAGCTGCAGGTGGCGGTCTCGGATGATTCCAAGCAGGCTCAGCCGAAGCCGACCGCTGACTTTACCTTCAACATGAAGGAACCGCTGAAGACGGTTCCGAATCCCGGGGACACGATCACGCTGGACGGAACGTATGCCTCGTACACGCAGAAGCCGCTGATGATCACGATGAGCGATGCAAGCGTGGTCGCGCCCAAGAAGGCACCAGCGAAGCCGCCTGTGCACCACACGACGCATCACACGCCGACCAGAGGTCACTAAACTTCAAACGCGGAACAGCAAATGGCCTCCTTCCGGGAGGCCATTTGTTTTGGGTAACGGGGAGGGCACCCCTCCCCCCTGTTGTTTGCGCAAAGTCTAGAGCGGATTGTAGTTAAGGGTGGACTTTATGGGCTCAGGAGTGTGTTTTTGTGCAAAGTCCTGAGCGGAAAGGGGTAATCCTCGCAGGTGGTTGCGGACGCGGCGACTAAGTGCTATGGATTCAGCAGGTTAACGAAGAGGCGGAAGGCGCCGGGGACGGCTTCGGGGAGCTGGCGGTAGAGGGCGAAGGCGCAGTAGGTCCAGCGGCCTTTGCCGAGCTGGACCGTGATGAGGCCGCCCCGCTGCGGTGCCTGGGGTTCGATGTGCTCGGCCGGGGCTCCGGGGTCGCCGGTTTCGGTGAGGGCGGTGTAGTGGTCGTCCCAGGTGTCGAGGAAGCCGTGGCCGCGCTCTTCAATCCAGTTGTTGAAGTCGGCGGAGGTGATTTTGTTGGGGGTGGTGAGGAGTGCCTCGGCCGATCGGGTTTGCGAATCAGTTTTCAGTTGTGAGTTTGCAGTTGTCA
>DATNGO010000136.1:0-8144 GCA_035605855.1 Acidobacteriaceae bacterium
GTGGCTTGCGGACGTAGTGCGAGACCTCGCCGGCTTCGTCTTCTTCGACGCGCTCGACGGGAATTTCGAGTGTGGCGCCACTGGGGGCTGTGGCGATGAGGAGGCCGGTGTCCCAGGGCTGGCCGCCGCCTTCGGGATAGAAGGCGGTGCGGTCGAGCGCGACCTGCCAGAGCTGCGCGCTGTCAGGTGCAGCGTCGTGTGAGCTGGCGACGAGGTGGATGTCGGTGATCTGCGCGGTGAACTCGAGGATGGGCGAGTCGTAGTAGAGGCGCTGGGCGATGGTGTGAGTCATTTTGGAGGTCTAAATTCTCAGTGGCTAAAGTGGCCCAATTTCTTGACGAGTACGGTACGGCTAAAGTCGCGTCTTTTCAAAACGGCCACGATGTACTGCAAAAGAACTAGCGAGGCATGACGAGCAGGTCGATGCCACTGGGTGCGTCGGCCTGGTGGAAGATGGTTTCGGTGGCGATGTGGAAGTCTTCGGGTTTGGCCGTGTAGATGTCCATGAAGGTTTGTGGATTGCGATCGACGAGCGGGAACCAGGAGCTCTGGATCTGCACCATGATGCGGTGGCCTTTGAGGAAGGTGTGGTTGATGTCCTGCATGGTGAAGTCGATGTCGGTGACCTTGCCGGGCGTGAGGGGTTCGGGGTGTTCCCATGAGTTGCGGAGCTGGGAATCACGAAACTTGGCACGGAAGGGCTCGCCACGCACCAGCATCTGGTAGCCCTGCATGATGACGGGCGGAGCGGCGGTGACGCGCTTGCCTTCCTTGTCCTCGCCGGGCTCTTTGTAGTCCTCGGGGTAGACGTCGATGAGCTTGACGATGAAGTCGGAATCGGTGCCGGTGGAGGCGATTTTCAGGCGCGGCTTGATCGGACCGACGATGGTGACGTCCTCCGTGAGCGGCGCGGTCTGATAGACGAGCACATCGCCGCGGCGTGTGGCGAAGCGCTGATCCTCATCCATGTAACGCTGCGGAACGTCAGCGCCGGTGACGTAAGGGACGAATGGAACGGGGTGCGCGGGATCGCTGATGTAAGAGTCTTTGCTGGAGGAACCGGTGGGTGCGCTCCAGGCGAGGCCGCCATCGGGTTGCAGGTAGAGCGTCTTCGCGACGGCCTGGGGCGGCGGCCAGGCGTCGTACTTCTTCCAGACGTTTGTACCGGTCTCGAAGGTGTAGGCCCTGGGCAGTGCGGTCCAGGGCTTGTTCTTCAGCCAGTGCGCGAAGAAGGGAGCTTCGATGTTGTCGCGGAAGAAGGTGGAGGGGCTGTCGCCGAAGTGGATGTCGCCGAGGGATGCGCCGGTGCCGCGTGACCAGCCGCCGTGCACCCATGGGCCTTCGATGAGCGTGTTCTCAGGAGCGTCGGGACTGAGCTTGTCGATGGAGTGAAAGAGTTTAACGGGGCCGGCGAGATCTTCGGCGTCAAACCATCCACCGACTTCGAGGACGGCTGCTTTCACACCATGCATGTGCGGTGTGAGATTGCGGATCTGCCAGTAGTCGTCGTAGGTGGTGTGCGCGACCTGGTCGTGAAAGTAGGGGTTGGTTCCGCCGGCTGCGGAGTCGAGCTGTGCGAGCGTGCCCATATGCAGGTAGTAGGCGTACATGTCGTGCGTAGGGAAATCGAAGCCGTTCTTCGGTTGCGTGGTGAGCGGGTTCTTCTGCGGCGCGAAGAAGGGAGCGTAGAACGAGTGGTTGGCGTCGAGCATGAAGGCGCCGCCGTGGTAGGCGTCGTCGCCCATCCAGAGGTCCATGATGGGCGCCTGCGGACTGGCGGCTTTGATGGCGGGATTGCTGTCGACGATGCTGGCCGCGGCGTAGAAGCCGGGATAGCTGATGCCAAGGATGCCGACCTTGGCGTTGTTGTTGGCGATGTTTTTAAGCAGCCAGTCGACGGTGTCGGACATGTCGGTGGACTCGTCGATGCCCTTGCCATCTTTGGAGGGAGTCATCTCGAACCACTTACCTTCGCTGTTCCAGCGGCCGCGGACATCCTGGCAGACGAGGATGTAGCCGTCGTGAATGAGGTTGGGATTGTTGGTGACGTGCGGCTGGATGATGTTGTTGCCGTAGTTGCCGCAGCTGTAGGGAGTGCGCGACATGAGGAACGGATAGGGGCCGCGGTCGGTGAACTGTTCCGGCGTGGGCGTGTAGACGACGGTGTAGAGCTTGACGCCATCGCGCATGGGCACGTGGTACTCGTGCTTGGTGTAGTGCGAGCGGTAGAACTCTTCAAGCTGGTGGCGCTGGTCTTGTTGAGATGGTTGCGGAGACGGTGATGAGGTTTGTGCGAGCGCGCAGGGAGCCGCAATCATCAGAGAAAGAGCCGCTGCTGCCGCAGCGAGGCTCCGGCGAGCCACTGCCATTCGACGTCCTCCATGAATCTGTGTCCTGGCGATTGTAGCTGTTTACAGGGCGGTTTCTGCGATAATGCGGTCGATGCTGCGGCCCATGACGATCGCGAAGGCTGTTTTGCGCGCGTGCGCCTGGGTCAGTGTGATGACGGTGAGCCTCTGCTGCTATTCACAGCAGATCGATAACCGGGAATCGCCAGACCAAAGACCGGTGTTCACGCTGAAGGTTTATACGAACGTGGTGCAGGTTCCGACGCTGGTGCTCGATCACGATCGGCAACCTCTGCCCCGGATCAACTTCCAGCGCTTCCAGGTGAGCCTGGACAGCGGCAGGCAATTTGCGCCCACGCATGTGCGGATGGAGGGAGCAGATCCGCTCAACGTGGCAATTCTGATTGACGTTGGGGGCAAGGAGCGCCATGAACTGTTGGCGGGTCTCGCCGACGCGGTGGCCGTGATGGCGACGAAAGAGCTGCATTCGCAGGACCGAATCTCGATCTATCTCCTGAGCTGCAATCTGCTTCGAACTGTGCACGAGGTTCAGCCCTTTCCTGGACTGCTGAGCGGATCGATTGAAGGGGCGTTACAGTCACCCAGGCTCGGGAAGAACAGCGCGGGCGCGTCTTGCGGAACGGATGTTTACCTGTGGGGAGCGATGACGGCAATCGTCAAGGATACGGATGCGCCTTCGGGCCGCCGCGCGATTCTCGTGATCAGCAATGGGCACGATGACGGAAGCGCGGTTTCGTGGACCCAACTTCACGACTATGCCGGGGTCGAAGGCGTTGCGCTATTCGGTCTGGGAGAGAGAACTGATGTGCGGCCCCGGTGGCAGAGCGATCGCGCCGACCCATTCCGCAGTCTGTGTGAGTCCACCGGCGGCATCGTGATGGAGGCAGGGAAACGGGACCTGCAAAAGCGATTGCAACAGTGGATTGAGATGCTGCGCGGACGATACGTGGTGGAATTTCCGCGGCCTCAGGGGTTGAGCAGCGGCCAGCACGATATCGTTGTTTCGATCAAGAAAGATTGGCTGGCGTTTACGAGCGTCGCCGGCGTGTCTGTGTCACTGCCCGATCCGAAGATAACAGCAGACCCGAACTATGTGCCCTCTGACGAGGGCACTGATATTCCGATCGGCAAGCGGCGGCCGCTGCCGCATTGAATACTTAGTGGGTGACAGCGGGCTCGTGCGGCGCTGCCGCGTTGCGGCTGGCGAGGCGAAGAATGAGACGCTCAAGGACAAGGCGTTTGTCGGCGGGGCTGGAACGGAGTTCAGCGTCGGCGCGGGCGATGAGTTCGAGGCCGCGAGTGAGATCGGAGCGATCGCGATAGCGGCGCGCCTGCGCGATGAGTGCGTCGGCTGCAAAGGGAGCGACGCGGAAGCCGGGCCAGAGGGCCTGCCATATGGCGCGTTGATCGCGGACCTGCTTTTCGTTCAGCACAAGCATCTGGCGGAACGTTTTTGCAAGGGTGAAGATGTGACCGATCGCGGCGTCTTCTCCGCTCTCGCTGGAGTTCAGGAGGCCGTGCAGGAGTGCGACCGCGCGCGGTGCGTCCTTGAGGCTGATGGCGTCGGTGAGCTCGTAGAGGCTGCGCTGCTTGGCGGCTGAGACCATCGTTTCGACATCCGCGAGCTCGATGGTCTGCGAGTTTTGCGATTGGGCGTAGAGGACGAGTTTGGAGAGCTCGCTGGAGAGTGTAAGCATCTCTGCGCCGAGTGCGTCGACGAGCTCGCGGGCCGCGTCTTCAGTGAGGCGGATCTGCTGCGACTCAGCTTCGCGAATCGCCCATTGGAGCGCGTCTTCGTCGGATACACGCTGGAGCTCGATGATGCCGCAGGCGTCGCCGAGCGTCTCGCGAATCTTTTCAGCGCGCTCCTTGTCCTGCATGTCCATGGTGCGAAGATCCTGCGGGAGACGGATGTGGTCCGCAACAAAGATGATGAGGGCCTGTGGGTTGGGGCGGCGAAAGTAGTCGTCGATGGCGGCGAATTCGTCCTTCTTCTGGCCGCGGCCGTAGAGCGTCTTGAGGTTACGGATGAAGAGGACCTGGAAGGGAGCCATCAGCGAGGGCGTCTGCGCGAGGTCGAGCGCTGCGAAGATCGATGTCTCGGCGAGGTCTAGATCGTGCAGGCAGAAGTCGCGCAGATCGGATGGGACGAGTGCGTCGAGAACGCCGCGGCGCGCGCGCTGGAGCAGGAAGGCGTCATCGCCGAGGAGGACGTAGCCGGGGCGGGGTGTCTTGCCGGTGGCTTCGACGATGAACCGGTCGACGGTGGAGAAGCTGCGCAGGCCGGCGGTCGAGTTGGAGGGCGCGTTCATCGGAACGACTCCATCATGTCACTGACGACAGCCTGCGCGAAGTCGCGCGCCATACGGCGCACGGCGGCTGAGTCCTCCTGCACGAAGCCGGTGAGATCCTGCGTGGACTGATACTGCTCGCGCCAGGCAAAGGCGCTGTTGCGATAGAGCACATTGCCGTCGTGGCCGACGAGCGCGACGTCGGCGGTGATGGTGACGAGGTAGCTGGAGGTCTGGCCGCTGGAGGCGTCGTAGGTGAGCGGAGTGACGGCCTGGGTAAGAATCGTGCCACGCAACGTGGCATCAGAGGCCTGCTCAGTCGCACTTGCTGCGGGGCTCACGTTGGTCAGCACACGATAACGAGTGCGCGTGTTGAGTTCGTGGACGACAGCTTCGGTGAAGACCATCTCTGTGTTGTACGCCTGGACCTTGGATCGAAAGACAGGCACAGATACGGTGCGGACGTTCGCAGGAATGTGAGTCGCAGAGCCAACCTGATGGTAGCCGCAGCCTGCGAGCGGCAGAAGAAGTGCGAGTGCGAGGAGTCGCGTCATCGAGAGGATCCATCGGCTGCGCTGGCCGAGAGCACGATGTCGGTGTGGCTTACGTCAACATAGAAGTGGTCCGTGTCAACGTGGAATTCATCGGCGGTTCCGTTCCACGGCATCGTCTGCCAGCCGGTGGTGCCGGGTGTGATGCGGGACCAGTGAGCCGGGTCGCCGACGTTGATGGGCATTGCAAATGCAGGCTCGCCGGCCTTCCAGCGATAGCTCATCGTGTGCCTGGCAGGATCGTAGCGCAGCTCGAGTACGGGGAGGGCGGCGTGGCGGAGGTACTCGTCGAAGAAAGGCGTGAGGTTCATGCCGGTGCGCTGATTCCACCAGGCGACGACATCCTCGGTCATGATGTTCTGATACTCGAAGTGCTGGTAGAAGTCGCGCACGTCGGCCCACCACTTCGTGTCGTCGTTGATGATGCTGCGCAGGGTGTTGAGCATGAGCGCGCCCTTGAAGTACTGATCCTGCGGCGGCTCGGCGTTAGTGCCGCGCGGAGGGATGATGGGGCGCTGGTTATGGACCTTGGGTTTCATGCCGTTGATGTACTTGATGGCATCGTCCTTGCCCCAGCGGTATTCGACGTAGAGGCCCTCGAGGTAAGTGGTCCAGCCCTCGTGAATCCACATGTCGGAGGAGTCCTGCGCGGTAATGGCGTTGCCGAACCACTCGTGTCCGCTCTCATGGATGATGATGAAATCGAACTTCAGGCTGATGCCGACGCCGGTCCAGTCGCGGCCGTAGTAGCCGTTGGTGAAGTGATTGCCGTAGGCGACGGCGGACTGGTGCTCCATGCCGGCGTAGGGAACCTCGATAAGTTTGTAGCCGTCCTTGTCGAAGGGGTACTCGCCGAGATAGTGCTCGTAGGCGTCGAGCATGGTCGGCACCTGCGCGAACTGCGCCCTGGCTTTATCGAGGTCTTCGGGAAGCGCGTAGAAATCGAGCGTGGTCTTGCCGTGCTGCGGCAAGGTGAAGTGCTGGTACTCGCCGATGTTCAGCGCGACGTCGTAATTGTTGATGGGGTAGTGGACGTGCCAGCGCCACTCGGTGTAGCCGTCGCCGAGATCTTTCGAGCCCTCGAAGCGGCCGTTGGAGACATCCATCAGGCCGTTGGGCACGGCGATGTCGAGCTCCATGCCGTCCTGCGGCTCATCTTTCCACTGATCTTTGTTGGGCCACCAGATGCTGGGGCCTTCGCCTTCGCAGGCGGTGGTGATCCACGGCTTGCCTTCCTTGTCCTGGTCGAAGGAGAAGCAGCCGAAGCGGCCCTGGGTGACGGGATGACCGGAGTACGCGAAGACTACCTCGTAGGTCTTGCCCTTGCGGAGTGTTTCGGGGAAGTCGAGATAGAGCGTGCGTGTGTCGGGGACGCGCTCATAGTGGACGGACTTGCCTTTGAAGGTGATGCCCTCGATGGTGAGGTCGGGTGAGAGCTCGATCTGGATGCGCTTGCCGTCGGCGAGCATGCGAAAGCGAATGGTGTTCGAACCCTTGATGGTTTTGGTGCCGGGGTCGACGCGGAGCTTGAGCGCGTAGAAGAGGAGATCGTTGTTGGCGCGATACGGGCCGTAGGCTCCGCGCAGCAGATCGTCCCTGGTCGGCGTCTTGAGGAGGTCGAGCTGGCGCGCGCGTTGCGCGGCGGTGGCTGAGCCGGGGGTGGTTGTTGTGCTCTGCGCGGAGGACTGGCCCGAGGCCTGGGGATAAGCGGATCCCGCGAGAAGTAAGATCAGCGGCGCAAGCGCCCACCGGCAGTTTTTCTTCATGGCTTCCAGAGTATCGCGGCCTTTTGCGGCGGGTCACATGTTCCTGGGCCACTCGCGCGAGCCGGGAAAGGCCTCGCCGGTCTCGAGCATGGTCTTCAGGCTGGACAGGATGCTTAAGTCGCCGCGGTAGGAACGGCGGTTAGATGCTTTGCACAGGGAGCATCATCAGGTCGTCGACCAGGGAGACCTCGCGCTGGACAAAGGGCTCGGCGTAGCGGACGCCGGCGAGCAGGCCGTAGTGGCGGGCCGTGGCGAAGGTGCGTTCACGGATCTCGGACTCCGGAACGAAGAGGCCGCTGCCGGTCTGCTGATTGCCATATTGGGAGCGATAGGCGAGCAGCGAGGCGAGGCGGGTTTCGATGTGGGGCGTGATGTCAACGACGAAGGTGGGACGTACGTCAGAGTAGAGCGAGGCGTAGAGGATCTTGTAGGGGCGATGGGGAGCGCCGTGTTCAGGGGGAAGATCGAGCTTCGAGAGGCCGGCGGCGAAGCAAGCTTCATAACCGAGCGTTCCGGTGGTGTAGTGGTCCGGGTGACGGCCTTGCCAGTAGGGAAGGATGACGACACGTGGCCGCAGGCGGCGGAGCACAGCAGCGATCTTGAGGCGGTTCTCGCGCGTATTTTCTACGTTGCCGTCGGGAAGGTCGAGGGCCTCGCGATGGCTGACGCGCAGGATGTGCGCGGCCTCGGCAGCCTCGCGAGCGCGATCTTCCGCCGTGCCGCGGGTGCCGGACTCGCCTTGGGTGAGGTCGAGGATCCCGGTGCGCCAGCCCAGCGACTGCTGGACGAGAAGTGTGCCGCCGCAGGTCTGCTCGACGTCGTCGCGATGTGCGGCGATGGCGAGGATGTCTACCGTCGTCTGCGAGAGATCTCCGGTGGGCATGCGTGGTGTCAGTTGGCGGTGTTGGTCAGCGCGTCCATGTAGGCGACGTCGAGGACGGTGCCCTGGATGGTGAGGTTGGAGTTGTCGATCTCCGAGCCGGCGGCCGGCGTTGTGCCAACGGCCGGGTCGTTCTTGTCGGTGATCGCGCCGCCGGTGTAGAAGACGTGAATCTGACCACCGTACGCGGTGAAGACCTTGTGATAATTCTGCACCCAGCAGATGCCGGTCAGATCTCCGTAGTAGTAGGGGTTCTGATTGGTATTGGGGTAGGCGACAGTCGTCGA
>DATNGO010000137.1:0-9690 GCA_035605855.1 Acidobacteriaceae bacterium
CAGCCTGCGCATGTTTACCAGCATCAAGATTCCGATCTCGCCCTGGAGTGCGGTGATTGCGCTGGCGACCTCGGTGCTGGTGGGTGTGGCCTTCGGGACGCTGCCGGCACAGCGAGCGGCGCGGCTGGATCCGGTGGCGACGCTGAAGTATGAGTAGTACCGCTTCCCCCTTCCCCTGTTCTTTCTTGAATCCCTGGAATCAGTGATTTGCGAGAGACGAGTGATTTCGCACGGAGTTTTCGTTGTGTTTCGTGCGGCGTTTGGGCAGCTGGCGGGGAAAAGAATACGGCGCTCCCGAAGGAGCGCCGTTGGAGTTTTGGAGCGAGGTTGAAGCTTACGCTTCGACTTCGTTCGTCTCTTCGGTTGCGGTCTCGACGGGCGCCGCGGCGGGGACCTCGGGCTTGTCGGACTTGATGTTGACCTGCACGTGCGCGGTGACCTCGCGGTGCAGGCGGATGGGCACGTGGAACTCGCCAACGGTCTTCAGCGGCTCATCCAGGTGGATCTTGCGGCGGTCGACGGTGTAACCCTTCGCCTCGAGCTCGTGCGTGATGTCGGCCGAGGTGACCGAACCGAAGAGCTGGTCGTGCTCGCCGGCCTTGCGCTCGAAGGTGAGGACAACTTCGTTGAGGCGGTTTGAGAGCTCCTCGGCGCCAACCTTCTCCTTCGCGGACTTGCGAAGGGCCGAAGACTTCATCTGCTCGATGACAGCCTTGTTGGCCGTCGTCGCCTCGATGGCGAGCTTCTCCGGCAGCAGGTAGTTGCGCCCGTAGCCGTCAGCGACCTTGACGACGTCGCCGCGGTGTCCGAGCTTGAGAACATCTTCCTTCAGAATGACTTCCATTTCACTTCTCCGATCTTGTGAGCGCGCCTTCGGCGCTCCGCTTAGAACTTGGCGGCGTAGGGCAGCAGAGCGATGGCGCGGGCCTGCTTGATCGCCTTGGTCAGCTTGCGCTGGAAGGGAGCCGAGGTGCCGGTGAGGCGGCGCGGAATGATCTTGCCGCGGTCCGAAACAAACTGCTGCAGAAGACGAACGTCGCGGTAGGAGATCGTGTCGATCTTCTCCACGGTGAACTTGCAGACCTTCTTGCGGCGGAAGAACTTGCGTCCGCCAGGACCGCCACCGGGGCCGCCGGCAGGGCGAGGACCACGCGGTCCACCGGGGCGGGGACCACGGTCGCCGCCGGGACCACCGTGAGACCGTTCCCCCTGGGGACGGTCGCCTGCGGGACGCTCGCCCTGGGGACGATCGCCTGTGGGAGCGGGAGTTGCGGGTGCTGCTGCATTCTGAGTCTCGTCAGCCATTTTGATTTCCTTTAGTGCTCCTCAATTCGTTTGGGAGCCGGTTCGGGCTGCTCTCGCTCCAGACTCGCGATGGAGACGTGGACTTATGGAAGCGATCAGCAGCGGTCCTTTTCAGGGCCAGGGGCCGGAGGGCCAGAGGCCGGAAGATGGGTTATGAAGCGGAAGACTTCGGGGAGTGTCGAGTGGCCCTGTGGCCCTTTGGCACTCTGGCCCTTTCTCAGGCTTCTGTCGCGGCGGGCTCGGGAGCGGCTTCGGCGGCAGGAGCGGCCTCGGCAATCTCGGGCTGGGCTGCGGGTGTCTCGACGCCGGGTTGGGGCTGTGCGCTGCGCTTGACGTGAGCGTCGCGGTGCTTCTTGATCTTGGCCACACGCTTGTCTTCCTCGTCGGTGCGGACGGTGATGAACTTGATCACCTGCTCGGAAACGCGGAGGCGGCGCTCGATCTCGTGGATGAGCGACGCGGGAGCGTCGACGATCAGCAGGATGTAGAAGCCGTCGTTGAACCTGCGCACGGTGTAGGCGAGGCGGCGGCGACCCATCTTCTCGGTCTGCTTGATGGCTCCGCCACCCTGGGTGATGTAGCCGGAGAATGTCTCGACGAGCTTATCGATCTCGGCCTCTTCGATATCAGGCCGTACGATAAACATGATTTCGTAGCTGCGGTTCATGGGTACTTCTTTCTGCGGGTTCTGCCCGCACTGCCTCGGTGGGTTGAGGTCAGTTTGGCTGTTGTGGGAGGGCCAGGTACCAGGTTCCAGGTGCTAGGTTTCCAGGTGCTGGATGAAGTTCGCGTTGTCTCTAGAACCTAGTACCTCGAACCTGGAACCTTACGTCGGTTCCCTCCGGTTGAATTCGTTCATGGCGGCTGACGCTCCTGCTGTCAGCCACTTCTCGACGGCGCGCACGGCGATGTCGAGGCCCTCTTCCATCGGCGCCAGGTCTGCTTTGCGCATGGGCGCGAGCAGATATTCGGAGCCGCCTGCTTTAATCTCACGTCCGGTCTCGGTGGGGGCCTTGCCCACTCCGATGCGGACGCGCATCCAGTCTTCAGTGCCGAGCGCAGCGGAGACTGATTTGACTCCGTTGTGCCCGTTTGCTGAGCCACGTTCGGCGAGCCGAACGGTGCCCAGCGGGAATGCCAGCTCGTCGTGAAGGACGATGAGGTCCTTGTCTTCGAGCTCCAACTCATCGAGCAGGGCCACAACCGAAAGCCCGCTCAGGTTCATGAAGGTCTCGGGTTTGGCGAGCAGGACATCGTGTCCTGCCAGCCGCGCGCGAGCGGTCTGGGCCTTGCCCCGCCGGTTCGTCACCGCAACGTCGCAGATAGCGGCGATGCGATCAATGGCCATGAAGCCTGCGTTGTGCGGCGTCAGCAGATACTCCAGGCCGGGATTGCCGAGACCGACGATGAGCTTCATAAAGGCAGCTTCTAGCTGCTAGCTCTCAGCTCCTAGCTAGAGGCTAGAAGCTAGAAGCTAGAGGCTACTTCTTTGCCTCCGGCTTGGCTTCGCCTTCAGCGGTCTCCTGCTTGCCCTTCTTGACGACCTCGGGCTCCGCGGGCGTCTCGGCGGCGACAACAGCCTCGGGCTCCGCCTCCGCCTTGACGTAGGTGACGCTGGCGACGACTGCGTCCTCTTCGCCGAGATACTCGATCTTGTCCGAGTGTGGAAGATCGGAGATGTGCAGCGACTGGTTCATCTCGAGGTTCGAGACGTCGACGTCGATGTGCGACGGGATGTCGCCGGGGAGGCACTCGATCTCGACCTCATGCAGAACGTGCAGCAGGATGCCGCCGGAGTTCTTGACGCCCACAGCGACGCCGATGAGCTGCACGGGAACGGAGACCTGCATCTTCTTGTCCATCGCGATGCGCTTAAGGTCGATGTGAAGCAGGTGACCCTTGATGGGCTCGTTCTGCCAGTCGACGATCATGGCCTTGCCGGTGGCGCCGCCTTCAATGGCGAGATCGAAGATGCTGTTGTGGCCGGAGTTGGAATGAAGGATGCGGGTGATGATCTTGGGATCGACCGCAACGGCGACGGAGGGCCCGCCTGCGCCATAGAGGACCGCGGGGATGAGGCCTTCGCGGCGAACGCGACGCGCGTGGTTCTTGTTGAACTTTCCGGTGCGCTGCGTGGCGCTGACGGTCGAGATGGTGGTGTTGTTGCTTGCCATTGGTTGCTATGTCCTTTCGTCGGGCGTGGCAGCGAGTTGTAAGTTGTAAGTTCTAAGTTGCAGGTTTCAAGCTCTTAGAGTTCAACTTCTCCCGCTGCCTACTCCGTTTGCGGCTGAAGCCGCGTTGATGTTTGCCTAAGCTACCGTTCTTACTTACAACCTAGAACTTACAACTTAGAACTAATTGAAGAGAGTGCTGACACTCGTCTCCATATGAATGCTCTCCATGGCGCGGCCCAGCAGGCCGGCGATGGAGAGAACCTTGATCTTCGCAACCTTCTGCGCGTCTTCACGCAGAGGGATGGTGTTGGTGACCACCAGCTCTTCGAGCGGGGAATTGGCGATGCGCTCGGCGGCCGGGCCGGAGAGCACGGCGTGCGAGGCGCAGGCGTACACCTTTTCGGCGCCCTGCTCGATGAGAGCCTCGGCGGTTTTGACCAGCGTGCCGGCGGTGTCAACGATGTCGTCGAGGATCAGACAGGTGTGGCCGCGGACGTCGCCGATGACGTTCATGACCTCGGTGACGTTGATGTCGGTGCGGCGCTTGTCGACGATGGCGAGCGGGACTTCGAGTTTCTTGGCGAAGAAGCGCGCGCGCTCCACACCGCCGGCGTCAGGACTGACGACGGTAAGGTTGGGGAGGTCGAGGTTGGAGAAGTAGCTGACCAGGACGGGTGAAGCGAAGAGGTGGTCGACGGGGATGTTGAAGAAGCCCTGAATCTGCGCGGCGTGGAGATCGACGAAGAGGGCGCGGTTGGCGCCGGCGGTGACCAAAAGATCCGCCACAAGTTTGCTGGTGATGGCGACGCGGGGACGGTCCTTGCGGTCCTGGCGCGCGTAGCCGTAGTAGGGAACGACGGCGGTGATGCGGCCTGCGGAGGCGCGGCGGAGCGCGTCCTCCATGATGAGCAGCTCCATCAGGTGCTGGTCGGTGGGGTAGCAGGTGGGCTGGACGAGGAAGACGTCGGCGCCGCGGACGTTTTCGAGCAGCTGGAAGTGGATCTCACCGTCGGAGAAGCGCTGGAATTTGGACTCGCCGAGCGGCACGCCGAGGAACTTGCAGATCTCTTCGGAGAGAGGGCGGTTGGCGGAGCCGGAGAAGATCTTGAAGCGCTTGTCCTCGGAGAGCCGGGATGGCTTGCGCGCGGCGGACGCGGGGGCAGGCGTCGGTTTCGAGGAGGCGCCGTCGTTCAGCCCAGCGAGCGAAGAACGCTCGCCGGGGCCGGAGACGCGAACGGGCTCCGCCGGAGCGGAGCCGTTCTCTGTGCTGGATGGTGAATTCGGGACTGAGACCGCAGTCGTGTTTTGTTCGCTCACGTTGGAAACTCCTCCAGGCTGGTTGACCTATTGATGTTTCGTGCTGCATTTCCAGGTGCTGCTCAGAAGGGCTCGGCGCTGTTTCTCGCCGAGTTATTTCCTGCTCAAGCAGTTCCTCGGTCTCATTGAGGACGCCGCGAAGGTGGTTCAAGTCGCTGCGCGTCCAAAAACTTCTTCTGTACCTCTCGGCACCCCACAGCGCAAGCGCTGCGGGGACCCGTTCTCCCGCGCGATTCAAGTTCGGCGCGACGGGGTGGTGCAAACATCTTTTTGCGGCAGTTGCGCCGCGAAAAAACTCAAAGTTCCCTGCTTCTGCCGGGGCCTCGGTAGGGCGAACGACTTTGGTTGGGCGACCAGGATTCGAACCTGGACTGAGTGCGTCAAAGGCACTTGACCTACCGTTAGTCGATCGCCCAGTCCCCTGCTGTCATTGTGACGTGGCAGGAGCAACTTCAGCGAATCATTTTTGCCGTCCTGTTAAGAGCGACGGCCTAAATCTCCAGCATCGTGTGCCAGTAATCCGCGCGGGGCAGGGTCTCGGTAAGGAGAGCCTGCGTGCCGGAGGACTGGACACGCTGTTGAGCGGAGCAAGCGTCTGCCCTGGACCGGTAAAGTCCAAACAGCGCCGAACCGGAGCCCGAGAGTGCCGCGTAAATCGCACGGCTGCCTTCCGGGACGGAGGAGTCTCCCACTAAATCACGCTTGGTTGAACGCAAGGAGGGATGCTCTTGAAAGACGACCTCTTCGAAGTCGTTTTCGATCCCGGTGCGGACAAGCGCGAGAATGAGGTCCTCGGCCAGATCACTCGCTAGGCGGGTGATACCGGAAGGGCTCGGCTCTTGTAACTCAGAGACTTGCGTCTCTTGAGTTCCCTGGGGGTTTGCCACCAGGTTGGCGCCGCTGGGTGACCAGGCGGCAGACAGAGCACGGCTCAACTGTTCCAGTTTACTTGGATTTGCGCCGGAGGTCAACGAATTGGCGGATATGCGCTCGTCAAGGGCACGGAAGGCAGCGGAGGTGGAGACGCCGACCGACGGGATGGCCACAACGCAGGGTGTAACTGGCAGATCGGGAAGGGGATAGACCTCTTCGCCACGACCCAGGCCGAGGACCGAGCCTCCCAGCAGAAAGAGCGGAACATCGGAGCCGACTGTGGCGGCGAGGGCGAGGCGAGAAGAAGGGGTAAGGGCCAGAGGGCCGAAGGGCCAGAGGGCCGGATTCCTGTTGAGCTCTTTTTCCAGCCCTATTAATGCTGCGGCTGCGTTGGCGGAGCCCGCGCCGAGGCCGCCCTGGACGGGGAGGCGCTTGGCGATGTCGATGGTGACCTCGGCGGTCAAGCTGAGATGACGCAGCGCGAGCTCGACGATGCGGTAGGCGGTGTTCTTCTCGGCATTGCCGCGCTCGGTGCGCGGGACGCCGGGGTGGTCGGAGGTGAGGGTGATTGAGGTCTCGCCGGCAGGCCGCGCGGCGACGGTGACGAGGTCGTGAAGCGCGAGAGTCTGGTAGAGCGTGGTCAGCGCGTGAAAACCGTCAGTGCGTGCAGGGCCAACGGCGAGGCCGAGGTTGATTTTGCAGAAGGAACGAACGCGCGTGGACATCCAGAGGAGATTGTAGACGTCTAAACAGGGCTTCATAGTGGCACTCACTAACTGGCGCGCGCCGGATAGAATCCGGTCTATGCCAACAGTCTTCCGGTATCGCGGCTTCCGGTTTTTTTTATGCGAATGAGGGAAGCCCGCGGGAACCGGTTCACATCCACGTGGAGAAGAATGAGACGGAGGCAAAGTTCTGGCTCCGGCCCGAGGTGAGCGTCGCTTACAATGACGGCTACGAGGCGCGGGTCCTTCGCGAATTGATGGGGATTGTGGAGAAGAACCGGGACCGCATCGAGAGGGCGTGGAATGAGTTCTTCGGCAGCTAGACCAACCCGGGTTCGCTTCGACGCGGACAGCATGTGGGTGGAGCTCAGCGACGGGCGCGTGATCGGCGTGCCGTTGGCATGGTTTCCCCGGCTGTTGCACGCCACTGCAGCCGACCGCAAGAAGGTAAGGCTCAGCAGCCGCGGTCTCCACTGGGAGGCGCTGGACGAGGATATTTCCGTCTCCGGTCTACTGGCCGGATTGGGCGACCAGGTGAAGCGGCACACGGCTGCTGCCTGATGGCGGAGCGGAACCTGTCCGGAATCAGCAGAGTTTCGTTGGAGTGCCCCATCCAGTGGCCTGTGCAGCGCCTGCGGGGCATTTCTTCGGGGCGATTTTCGTACAATAAAGAGGTTGATGATCTCGATTGGTAACGCACAGCAGCTGAGCCGGAGACTGCGTGTTGCGCTGAGCGCAGCGCTGCTGCTGGGGGCGCTCTGCGTCGGGGCGAGTGGGGCTCGAGCGCAGCACAAGGGACAGTCCAGGCAGATAGAGCCGGCGGTGGCGGAGTCGGCGTCGCAGCAGGCGGCTGCGCCGGCGGCGCGGCCCGGGCTGACACAGCAGCAGCAGGCCGATGCGATCGCACGCGCGCAGAAGGTGCAGGCGCTGATCGGGCGGGCGGAGAACAGTTACAACTCGGGCGTGGCGAACTATAACGCCAACCGGCTGGAGGCGGCGCGGGCGGACTTCGACAACGCCGTGGACGCGATGCTTTCGAGCGGGCTGGATCTGAAGAACGATCCGCAGCTCTCCGATGAGTTTGAGCACCTGGTGGATGCGATCAACTCGCTGGAGCTGGTCGCTTTGAAGCAGGGCAACGGATTTTCGCCGAAGGTCGAGCCGGCTCCGCTGGACGAAGCGATGAACGAAGTGACGTTCCCCCCGGACCCGGCGCTGGTGGGACGGATCAATGCGGAACTGCAGAACACGAAGTCGGACCTGCCGCTGGTGGTAAACGACTATGTCGCGGGGTTCATCAACTACTTCACGAACTCGCCGGGGGGGCATGCGCATCTGCGTGCGTCGCTGGAGCGGGCGGGCAAGTACAAGGAGATGATCTCGAAGACGCTGAAGCAGTATGGCGTGCCACAGGACCTGATCTACCAGGCGGTGGCGGAGTCGGGGTTCCAGCCGCAGGCGCTGAACCGGAGATCGGGCGCGGGCGGAATGTGGCAGTTCATGCCGTTTGCGGGAGCGTATGGGCTGGAGCGTAACGGGTTCTTCGACGAGCGGTTCGATCCGGAGAAGTCGACGATTGCGTATGCGAAGTACATGAAGTACCTCTACGCGCAGTTTGGCGACTGGTACCTGGCGATGGCGGCGTACGACTGGGGCGCGGGCAACGTGCAGCGCGCGGTGGCGCGGACCGGGTATGCGGACTTCTGGCAGCTCTACCGGCATAATGCGCTGCCCGGCGAGACGAAGAATTATGTGCCGGGCATCCTGGCGGCCGTGATCATGGCGAAGAACCCGAAGCAATATGGGTTAACGGATGTGGTCCCGGATGCGCCGGTGGTCTCGGACACGGTGACAACGGAGTACTCGATCAGCCTGCAGCTGGCGGCGGATGTGACGAACTCGAGCGTGGCGGAGATTGTGGCGCTGAACCCGGCGCTCCTGCGGCTGACCACGCCGCGGGATATTCCGTATGACCTGCACCTGCCGAGCGGGACCAGGCAGATGTACATGGACCGGGTGAAGGACATTCCGGAGGAGGACCGCGCGAGCTGGCGGTTCCATATCGTGAAGAGTGGGGAAACGCTCAACGATATTGCGACGTCGCTGCACTCGAAGGCCTCGGAGATTGCGGCCGTGAATGAGATTCCCGCGGGAGATCCGCCGGGCGCGGGCGATGAGCTGGTGGTCCCAGTGGCGACGGCCGCAGGGCGTGCGCAGCGTTATGTGGCGCACCGCGGCGACACGCTGGTGACAGTTGCAGACCGGTTTGGCGTGGGGGTGGAAGACCTGCGCGCGTGGAATCATCTGTCGTCGAACAAGCTGACGCCGGGACGGTCGCTGTATGTGGCGGAGCCGGTGCGGCTGGCGCCGACAGCGAGGACGCGTGCATCGCGCGGGCACGCGACATCGGCGCATGGGCGGGCTGCGAGCGGGCGCGCTGCGAGTGGGCGGACGACAAGTTCGCATCCGACACGCGCGACGCCTGCGTCTTCTCATCCGAAGACCAAGACGGTGCGTAAGCAAGGAAGCACGGGCCGCTGAAGAGCTTCGCGCAGTACTTCTGTAACGAAGAAATGGTGCCGGAACGGGTCATGCAGCGAGTCACCCAGAGGTGAAAGAGTGTATGCACCAAAAAAGGTGCTTGCTATTTCATTGCGCAGAGCGTAATCCTGTTGCTACTATTCGCGCGAGAGCTGTGTGTGTTTCGCGCTACGCATCTCAGATGTGAGCGTTGACGAAGGAAGCAAGTAGCAGGAGAGAGCGGTCAGGGAGAACGACGATGTTTGAGGACGACGTGACGTTCAAGCTATATGCGGCTGCCGAAGAAGACGACGAGCGCGATCTCGATGCCGAGGACGCGGAGTTCGTCGAAGAAGAGGAAGAGGAGGAGTCGTTCTCCACCGGAGATGATCTGACGCTGGACGACGCCGACTACGAGGCTCCGGCCCGCACGAGTACACACGCCGAAGAGGCGGACATCTTTGCCCGGCCGCCGACGACGACCGCGCCCTACACGCCGTCGACGCGGATGTCGTCCGAGCCGAAACGCGGCGAAGCCGCGGCGCCGGCGAAGAAGGCCGCGCCACCGAAGAAGGCCGCGCCACCGAAGAAAGCCGCGCCAGCGAAGAAAGCGGCTCCGGCGAAGAAGGCCGCGCCAGCGAAGAAAGCAGCACCGGCGAAGACGGCCGCCAGGAAGGCCGTGAAGAAGGCTGCGCCGAAGAAGGCAGCCAAGAAGGCTGCGAAAAAAGCACCCGCGAAGAAGGCTGCAAAGAAGGCCGTGAAAAAAGCCGCGGGTA
>DATNGO010000138.1:0-5349 GCA_035605855.1 Acidobacteriaceae bacterium
CTCGACTGCCACGACGTCCCCGGCGGCACCGCAACGCACCGCGTCCGCGAAGCCTTAGCCGCTGCGAAGTCTCGCATCTCGCATCTCGATTCTCGTATCTCGTCTATCGAGGAGGCCAAAGAAAAAGAATTTGTCTAGCGACCTCATCACTCTCGACCTCGGCCCCCACGCAGCGCTCGCTCCCAGCGCCGCGCCCATCCGCGTCCACAAGGCCCACCTCCAGGACGCGCGCAACATCTTCGACCTCGTCAACTCCTTCTCCAGCGACGGCACGCTCCTGCGCCGCTCCTACGCCGAGATCTGCGAGAACGTGCGCGACTTCACCGTCGCCTACCGGACTATCGAAAACCGCGAAAACCCCGAGGCGCCACGCCTTGAAGAAGACTTCCTCGGCTGCGGTGCGCTTCACCTCTATGGCCCGCACCTCGCCGAAGTCCGCTCCATCGTCGTGCGCGAAGACCGCCGCGGCCTCGGCGCCGGCGACGCCATTCTCGAAGCCCTCATCGCCGAAGCCGACGAGCACGAGGTCGCCTCCGTCTGCCTCTTCACCCGCATCCCCGACTACTTCGAGCACCTCGGCTTCCGTGTCGCCGAACGCGACGCCATGCCCGACAAGATCTACAAGGACTGCCAGACCTGCCCGCGCCTCTACGCCTGCGACGAAGTCGCCATGGTCCGCGGCCCGCTGCCCAACGTCGCCGTCCTCGGACCCCGCGAAGTAACTCGCCCAGAACTCGTCCAGATCAACCCGCTCGCCCCCACCGGCACCGCGCACTGAAACGCCGCACTGATACCGCGCACTGATACCGCGCACTGATACCGCGCACTGATACCGCGCACTGATACCGCGCACTGATACGCAAGAGCAGTTCATGGACGCGCAATAGCGCAATAACAAGACGCAGCGTCCCGCGCAGTCAGGCTTCCAGATCGTCAGGGAATCCACGCCGCTGCCAGATCCACCGCGCCAGCAGCGCAAATCCGATCACCGCCAGCAAATCCAGCACCCACTTGCCGATGAGGTCCTCACGCGGCCACGTGCTGCTTCCTGAAAACCCCGCGATCATGCACACCAGCACTGCGCCAAACGTCAGCCCCCACCTGTGCTTATCGTTCCACCCGCGTCCCACCGACCAGTAGCGAATTAAGAAGTACGCGAACCCTCCCCACGCCACGGCCAGCGCCATCGACACCCAGAACGGCTGAGTCGATCGTTCGCCGAAGATCAGCACCATCAACCTGTACCACGGAAACCCGAACACCATCGCCGCTGCCACCATCGACCACGGCGGCGGAGCCGTGCGCGTCGTCGAATCACCGCGTTCGATATTGCGAGCCAGAAATGCCAGAAGGATCAGCGTCGAAATCGCCATCAAAAACACGACAATCGTTCCCCACGGCACGTCATAGTAAGGCGCATGAAACACCATCGGCCGCGCGCGCTTGGTCCACGCGTACCATGCCCCCCCCGCGCCCAGCAGAAACACCACGACGCTCGTCATCATGCCGCCGGTGCGCAGCCAGCGCTCCTCGCGCCACTCGGGGAAGATCAGCTCCGTCACCTGGATCGGCACCACCACCACCCACACGCTCTCGTAGCCCAGCATGTAAAGCAGGTAGATCCAATTCACGCCGTACCTGCGCCCATAGTTCGCGGAGATCGCCGGCCACGGCAGCGGCGCCAGCGATGTCTGCTGCACCACGCACTCTTCGAACACCGCCAGCGCCAGCGCCAGCAGCAGCACACTCGTCCATCCGCCGTCCCACCGCTTTACCAGTTCGCGGATAATCAGCGTGCCGCAACCCCACATCATCATCTCGGGAACAAAGGCGAACAGGAAGCTGACGCGCGTCGCTCCGCTAAGCACCTCGGCGATCAACGGTGCCAGAAAGATCAGCGTGAAGGCAGGAGCCAACTGTCGTGCCGGCTTCGACTGCGCATCCTGCGTAACGGGGACGTAGCTCATCTCTGCGTCTCCTTAACGGAGACCCCGGGCAATTCACCCGGGGTTACGTGCTCGCAGAGCCAACTAAAATCGTCGCGCTCTTGCTAACAGGAAATCTAACGCATCTCTTCGGTTCGCGGATATCTAGCCGTCACAATTGTCGAAATTCCTCCGCGCGGCCGGAAGTCGCCCTTCACCTCCGCCCACACCGGATCGGTCGCCTTCACCACATCGTCCAGCACCTGGTTCACGATGTTCTCCTGAAAAATTCCCAGGTTCCTGTACGTGAACAGGTATTCCTTGAGTGACTTAAGTTCCAGGCACTTCTCCTTTGGCATATAGCGGATCAACAGCGTGCCAAAGTCCGGCAGCCCGGTCTTCGGACACACGCTTGTGAACTCCGGATCGTCAATCAAAATCTCATACTTAGCGAACTGATTCCGCCACGTCTCAATCGCGGGAAACTCTATATCCAACCCTGCCTTCGCGTGGTCGTCGGTGTAGCCAGTGGTATACATTTTTTCGTTCTCTGCCATCTCTCCATTCTCTCAAAATCCAGGCAGTAACCAGAACATCGGATTACCCTGACTTGCCCTTACTCAATCATCGCCGCCGCGATCCATCGCGGGGCATACTATAGACGAGCCTCCGAGAGCACACATGATCCTGAAACAGTACTACCTGGGCTGTCTCGCCCACGCCTCCTACCTCCTCGGCGACGAAGCCAGCCATACCGCTGTCATCGTCGACCCGCAGCGCGACATCCAGCAATATCTCGACGACGCCGAAAAGCTCGGCCTCAAAATCCGTCACGTCTTCCTCTCACACTTCCACGCCGACTTCATCGCCGGCCATCTCGAGCTCCGCGATCGCTGCGGCGCCACCATCCATCTCGGCAGCCGCGCCGTCGCCGAGTACGCCTTCGTCCCCATGCGCGACGGCGACACACTCGACTTCCCCGGCATGCGTCTCCAGATCCTCGAAACCCCCGGCCACACCATCGAATCCATCTCCATCCTCGTCTTCGATCTCGCGCGCGAAGCCACGAAGCCCCACGCCGTCCTCACCGGCGACACCATGTTCATTGGCGACGTCGGCCGCCCCGACCTCCGCGCCTCGCTCGGCTACAGCGCCCACGAACTCGGCGGCTACCTCTACGACTCGCTGCACAACAAACTGCTTCCACTGCCCGACGAAACACTCGTCTACCCCGCGCACGGCGCCGGCTCGCTCTGCGGCAAGCAGCTCTCGTCGGACACCGTCTCTCCGCTCGGCATCCAGCGCCGCCTCAACTACGCGCTGCAACCCATGTCGAAGGACGAGTTCATCTCGCTCGTCACCGCCGACCAGCCCGACGCTCCGCAGTACTTCACCTACGACGCCGTCCTCAACACGCGCGAGCGCGGCACCCTCGACAGCAATCTCGAAAAAGTCCTGCAACCTCTCCCGCTCGACGAAGTCCTCGCGCTGCAAAAATCCGGCGTCCCGGATCTTGTCCAGCTCCTCGACGTCCGCGACTCGGTAGAGTTCGCCAAGGGCCATCTCACCGGCAGCCTCAACATCGGCCTCGGCGGCCAGTACGCAACCTGGGCCGGCACGCTGCTCGATCGCGAGAAACCCATCGTCATCATCGCCGAACCCGGCCGCGAGCACGAAGCCGCACTCCGCCTCGGCCGCATCGGCTTCGATCACGTGCGCGGCTATCTCGACAAAGGCATGGCCGCCCTTGCTGACCGCCCCGGCCTCATCTCCACCACCGAACGCGTCAGCCCCACCGACTTCAACGCCGAGCTCGCCGCCGGCACACCGCTCATCCTCGACGTCCGCAATCCACGCGAGTGGTCTGCGAAGCACATCCCAGGCAGCGTCAACATCCCGCTCAATCATCTTGAGGAGCGGCTCGCTGAGATCCCGCGCGACCGCCGCATCGCCGTCCACTGCGCCGGTGGTTACCGCTCCTCCGCCGCCGCCAGCATCCTGAACCAGCACGGCATCCACAACGTCATTGAAATGACCGGCGGCCTGGCCGCATGGGAGTCCGCTAAACTTCCACTCATCTCCGAAACCCAGACAACAACAGCGACCGCACCGGCAACACCCTGAAGGATCAGAAGCAGTAGAGGACATTCAACTCGCTGACTGGAGGAAACGTTTATGCCTCGGCCCGCCCTCGTAGTGCTCTCGGTTTTTCTGTTCGGCTCCCTCTCCGCGTGCAAAGTCTCCGACGACGCAATCGCCGCGTCCCATCAGATGACCTCCACCGCGGCCGCGCTGAATGACTTCTACTCCACGCTCGAGGACGCAGTCACCGATACCATCACGCTCTACGAGCTCGACGACGCACTCTCCGGCATACCCTTCCGAGACAACGACCGCAAGCTGCAGGAGACCACGCGCAGCGAACTCGAGAACCGCAAGGAGATGGCAGCCGCCCTCGCGAAGTTGGCCGCATCGTTCGCCACGCTCACCAACAGCTCCTCCGCCAGCGACGTCGACAAATCCGCAACCGCGCTCGGCAACCAGCTGATCACGATCAAGGCCCTTCCCTCCGGCTCGCCTGTTCCGGGCGCTCTCGGGAAAGCCGCCAACGCCCTCATGCAGATCGTCCAGCAGCACGACGAGAAGAAAGCCGCTCGCGCGATCGACGAAACACTGCAGGCCGTCGGCGATCTCTTCGAAGCAGAAAAACCGGTCTACGACTCCATCGCACGCACGCAAATCCGCCAGGCCGGCGAGGTTGCAAAGACCCTGATCGACGCCAACCAGGTTGACTACACTTCGATGCTCACGCCGGCACTGAAGCCTTTCTCACTCAGCGAGCTCCCATCCAACGCAATCCTCCAGGCACAACTCAAGCCGCTGGCGCTCTCACGGCTCGACACCGCCACCGGCATCGCCGTTCACAGCGAAGAGAAAGCCTCTACCGCAATGCTGGACGCGCTGCGCGAGATGAGCTCTCGCGTGCACCTTCTCGCGACCGAAAAGCCCATGCCCATCCGCGACGCGCCCTTCTCGCTCAAGCTCGTCGAAGACTGGGTTCAATCCTGGGCCGCATCCCTCATCTGACCGCTCGAAAGGAGACCGCCGTGAATCCATCCGTCGAAGCACTCGAGAACCTCTACTTCCTGCTCAGAGGAAGTTTCACCACCTTGCAGGCGCACGGCGCCACGCCCGATCAACTCGATCAGCTCCGCACCCAGATCGTCATCGCGCGCACCAACTACTGGACCGCGATCAACAGCATTCTCCACGATGACGATCCCGAGGTCCGCAATCTCACCTCGCAGCTCAACTCCGCACAACTCTCGCTCGACGCCACCATCAAGCACCTCAACGACGTCGCAAAAGTTATCGATGCCATCACCAAAGCCGTAGACATCGGCTCGCAGATCGTCGAGAAAGC
>DATNGO010000139.1:0-13348 GCA_035605855.1 Acidobacteriaceae bacterium
GGCGGGAAGATCATCAACATCGCTTCCCTGCTGAGCTTCCAGGGTGGCATCCGCGTTCCGGCCTACTCAGCCTCGAAGGGCGGAGTCGCGCAGCTCACCAAGGCGCTTGCCAACGAATGGGCGGCTCATAACATTCAGGTCAACGCCATCGCACCTGGCTACTTTGCGACGACCAACACCGAGGCACTCCAGACCGATCCGGTCCGGAACCGCCAGATTCTCGAAAGAATTCCAGCGGGACGCTGGGGCAAGCCGGAGGATCTGGCCGGAACGGCCCTCTATCTCGCGTCAGCGGCAAGCGACTACGTTACTGGTACCGTTCTGACGGTAGACGGTGGCTGGATGAGCCGGTAACAGCCAGAATACTTAGCGGTCCACGACCCATTTTGTTACACCATCGTGCCATTGGAACCGGCCCCGAACCGCACCATACTTTTCCTTGCAGACAACTGTCTCGCCAGGAGCGGCCGATGGCTTTGGAGAACCAGGGACTTCAGGATGTGGTTCTGCATCTGCCCGCCGCTCTCCGTGATCGAGCCGAGGAGATGGCCTCTCGTGAGTCCCTCTCACTCAATCTGTTTGTGCTGATGGCGGTGGCTGAAAAGCTGCAGCGCCTCCAGCTTCAGTACATTCTCGAAATCACCGAAAAAGAAGAAATCCACAGCCTGCCACACCCCGCTGGCGGTTCGCTGGTTCACTAAGAGTGTGATTCATCCAGCCCGTCGGCTTGTCCAAAGCGACGCGATGCGCCTTGATTAGCGTGCCCCTGCGCGTGGCAGCAATGTCTTTCGTTTCAATGACTCAGTGGGTTTAGTCCCGCCGGTGCTGGAATCGCTCGGCTCTCCGGGCGAGGTCGGAATGACCAGCTACTCAAGTGCTTGGGCTGAGGTAACGAGAGTAAACGCGTTCAACAGTACCCTGCAAAGTCCTGCATAGTCACCACCTTGAAGTGACTCAAGTACCGAACTTACAAAACAACTGTTAAGCGACATGTGTGCTCCTAACATGTTGAGCATTGCAGACGTAGTTTGGGGTCCATCGGCACCATTCCGCTGGTCACCGTCCTGGGGAGGGTTTGCAGCTCAGGTGGCAGCAACTTCAGGCACTTCGCTGGAGGCGGAGTCGAGGAGGACTATGAAACATGCACTACATCTTCTTGCCCTTGGAACTGCGTTGGCAGTTTCAGCAACCATAGCGAAAGCGGACACAATCACGGCAGGCAGCGAAGTCTCGGTCAACATCTCAAACTCGATGTTCAACGTTTCAAATCCATCAAACGGAACCATGACGTTCGCTGCGAACGGCACCGGGCCCGGATTGGGGAATTACACGATAGGGGGCGCGTCAGGAACGTTCGCATCCTATTTCTCAAGTCCGAATCCGGTAACCTTCTTCCCCAACGCACCTTCGAGCGCATTTCCACTCACCTTACCGCTGGGTGTCGAGGGTGCCACAAATACGCCCCCGGGCGGAATGCTGCGGGTTTTGACCACGACTCAGAATGGCGAAACTCTCAACTTCTTTCTAACCTCTGAAACGTGGACGACCACCTCAGCACCCGGGTTCACGGACCTGGAAATGACTGGCTTCGGCTTCTTCACTCTGAACGGCTCGACCGATTTCGGCAACGAGATCGCCTCATTCGAGTTCACCGCGCAGCAGCCGACCGGGGGCACTATGAATCCGGTGTCTTTCTCCGCCACCGGCGTCGCTGTCGGCGCTACTCCTGAACCGAGCAGTCTTGCTCTCTTGGGAACTGCCCTGTTGGGTGCGGCAATGATCGGTCGCCGTCGCTTTAGCGCCCGCCTCTCTGTCTAGTTCTCCAAAACTCAACTACCTGGAGGGAGCCCGAAAGGCTCCCTCTTTTTGTCTCTCGCATGCCAGCATCTTCTTTCGTCTTGCATGCCGGCATCTTCTTTTGTCGCGTGAAAGGATCTGCGCTGCGGGCCAAGGCAGTGTTGTCGAGGTTCAGACTTCGGTGTCGGGCATCAAGCTCGCAGGCCGATCGCATGTCCCCACCTGGTCCATACCTCGGCGAGCTGCGAACGGCTGCTTCTCTATGCGCGGCAAAACGGGCGACAGAATGAATCTGCCGCCCGCCGGAGTACAAGCAAGGGCTAGCCCAGAGAGCTGAGCGCCTTGTTGGCGTCGTTGCCGGTCTGCGTCCCGGGAGCGAGTCCGACCGCCTTCTTCAGGTGATCGATTGCGTTCGCCTTATCCCCCATCTTGTTGTAGACCATGCCGAGGTGATACTGAATCGAGGCATCGTTGGGATTCGTCTTTAGCGCGTCCTCGAGCAGATCGCGCGCCGACCCGTAGATGCCCTTGTGGTAGAAGGCCCACGCGAGCGTATCGGCGGTGTTGGGCGAATGCGGCATTGAGCGCCGCGCCGATTCGGCCAGCGACAGCGCCATATCCACATCCTGTCCGTTCTGCAGCATCAGGAAGGCCAGGTTGTTCTGCGCAACAGCATTGTCGGGCTGAATCGCAAGCGCCTTTTTGTAGTAGTCCATCGCTCCATTGGCGTTGCCCCGCGACTCTTCCAGCGTGCCAAGGATCACGTCGCCTTGCGCATCGTTCGGATGGGCGTTCGCAAACGCCTGCCACTTCGGGATGGCAGCGGCTGCGTTTCCTGAAGCCGTCGCCACACGTGTGTAGGCCATCAGCGTGGAAGGGTCGGAGGAGTTCAGTTGCATCGCCTTCTCCGCCGATCCCATTGCACCATTGACGTCCTTCTGTGCAAGCTGAATGTTCGACAGTTCGATATACAGCGAACTGTTGTTCGGCGACTTGCTGATCTCCTGCTGTACCAGCGCAGTGGCCTTTTCAGGCTGCTTCTGGAACATGTAATAACTGACGAGCATCTCGAGTGCCGGAAGCTGATTCGGATTCGCATCCAGCGCCTGATGCATCAGTTGCTCGCCCTCAGAAAAGCGCTTCTGCTTGAACCGGATTTCGCCCAGCGCAACCAGCGATGCCGAATCCTTGGGGTTCTTCTTGATCGCGGTCTGCAGGTCGGCATCGGCCTGGTCGGTGCGGTTCTCGTTCACCTCCACCACCGCGCGCCACAGGTATCCGTCGGAGAGATTCGGGAAGCGCGTGATGAGTGTCTGCGCAATCTGCGAGAGCAGAGCGTTGTCCTTCTTCGCCGCAGCCAGTGCCGCAAGCTCGCGCTGAGCCAGCAGATTGCCCGGTTGCGCCTGGGTCACAGCGCGGAAGTTCTGCTCCGCCCCCGGGAGGTCGCCCTTGGCTTTGTCCGCCAGGCCCAGCCAATACTTCAGCGTGATGTTATCGGGCGAATTCTTGGCCGCCTTCTGCAACAGGGTGTACGCGTCGTTGGTCTTGCCGTTGTGCAGAAGCAGCATGCCCGTTATGGCCTGCACCTGCGGATTGTTCGGGTCGGTCTTGTTCAGTTCATCCACGATCTGCTGAGTCTTTGCAAAGTTCCCCTGATCGACAAGAATCTGCGCATAAACCATCTTGACCGGAGCGCTCTTCGGATACTTGTTCGCGAGTTGCTCGTACACCGTCGCCGCGCGATCCATCTGCCCGGTCTGCCGGTAGTAGTTGAAGAGCAGGCCCGCGCCCTCATTTGTATCGTGGGCGATATCCGTAGCCTGCATCAGCGTGGCCTCCGACTTTGCCTTGTCCCCACCCTGGTAGTACAGCCCGGCGAGCGCGAGCCAGGCGCGAACATTCTTCGGGTCGGCCTGCGTCGCCGCCTGCGCCTCCGCTATGGCTCCTGCGCTGTCACCTTTTCTCTGCAGCAAGCTGGCCAGCAACAGGTGTGCGGGCGCGTTCTTTGGATCCAGCTTCACCGCTTCCCGGACCGATGCCTCGGCGTCCTTGGCGGTCGCGGGATCGGAGCCCTGGATGAGTCCGAGCTGCGCATGGAAGCCGGCGCGATTGGGAGCGTAGGTCAGCGCCTCCTGAATGTCCTTGAGCGCCTCCCCGCGGTCGTTGTTCGCCAGGGCGATGCCCGACTTCAAACCCCACGCATCCGCGTTCTTCGGGTCGATGGCGAGAATCGCATCCGCCTGCTCGAGGGACTTCGGATACTGCCTGCCGGCCAGGTACATCTGACCGAGGTCCAGGCGTGCCTCGACGTTCTTCGGGTCCAGATCGACCGTGCGCCGCAGCTCGCTGTACGCGCCGATGCCCGAGCCGCTCTTCATGTACGCCTTGGCGAGCTCGAAGTGCGCCGCTGCGAAGTGAGGATCGATCTTGATCGCGTTCGAGAACTGGATGATCGCTTCCTTCTCTTTGCCCTGCGCGGCATACGCCTTTCCGCTGTTCAGGTATTTAGCCTTCCGGACATTGGGGTTGCGCGTGCAACCCTGCGCCAGCATAGCCAATATCGTCAAACAAACGAGAGCCGGAACACGGCCCGTCCGGTAAAAGTGCGAGGTCTTCATCAACGTTCCTTCCCAAAGCCGCTGTCCCAGCCGGCCGCGTCCTTCTTAACCCAAATACTGAGAACATCCACCTGCTACCAACCGTGCCAAACAACCAGGAACTGCGATCTGCGAACCACGTCGCCCCGCCCGTCTGCGCAGAGGCGGGAATGAGCCGGGCTGAAAACTTTCAGACACGATCAATTTGGAATAAACCGGGGCAGAAGCGGCGTGACCTGGTTGGCAAAGTGCGCGGCGCGCTGCTGAGCAGACTCCAGCGCCTCGTTGGGCCCCACCGGCGTGACGATCCGCACAAGGGCGCCGTCCGTCCGGTTGTAGCGAACCGCATCCAGCATCATGTAGGCCTTCGCGAGATAGTCGCTGGCCACGCTGCGCCCGTGCGCAAGATACCAATAGAGCACCACCTGTTTCTCCCCGGCGTTTCCGATCAGATATTCGCCGACCGGATACGGCCTTCCGTCCGCCGTCGGCAGATTGATCACCTTCGAAGACAAAAACGCCCAGCCCGCACCCGGCAGGCAGTTCTGCGGAGAATGAATCGACTGCCCCGACCGCTGCGTCGGGAAGTAGCCGATGAACAGCGAGACCGGAGCCTCCGCCGGCCGTCCCACCGACCCGGGGTCTGTGTAGACCCGATTCAGAAAGCGCCCGTCCCCGAGCACCGCGAGCGTTTCGCTGTCCAGCGGATAGTCCTGCGCAGTCCAGCCCCCGATCGTCCCTGGCAACAGCGCGAGCGGCGGCGTCGGCGGAACGTGGTCCGTATCTCCGCGCAGGCGCAGCGTCGTAAGAGTGGCCGCCAGCAGAACAAACACCACCCAGAACTTTGCCGATCTCATCGCTGCACCCCCGGCTTGCGCCACAGATTCATCGCGGAGTGAAGCAGGTACAGGAGAACCAGGGAGAAACAGAAGATCAGCCAGCCCGAAAACTCATGAAAGAATCCCAGCGCCTTCTCGGGATCCCAGTATTGAACCGCCAGGCCGGTGCCCACAATGCGCGCGCCGTTTGCCGCCACCGCGATCGGGATGGCCGCCAGCGCGAGAATCACCCGCCGCTTGACGCTTGGCTCGAGGAAATACCCGTAGAAGACTGCCGCAGTGAACAAACTCATCAGCGAACGGATGCCGCTGCAGGCCTCCGCCACCTCCAAAGGCATCGACGGCAGCTGAATAATGTTGCCGTCACGCATCACTGGGACGCCAAACAGTGGAAGCGCTCCGCTGGCCAGCTTCGAGGCAAGAATCTGCAGCGGGAAGGTAATCTGGTTATAGATGACCTTCGGCCATGGAATTCCGAGCAGCAGCACCAGCAGCGGAAATCGCAGCTCCCGCAGCATGTCGCGACCCGCCAGCGTCCAGATCACGCCGCCCAGCAACATCAGCAGCGAGAGACGCGAAAGAAACAGTTCCGCCCCGTAGATCCCCAGGAACAGTGTGATAATCCCGCCGATGATGAGCGGCACTCCCGCCCAGCTCTGACGCACAGGAGTCTTACGCAAGGTCTCGCGCTTCGTCCAAACAAGATAGGCTGAGAAGAGCGGTACCAGGAATCCATGCGAGAAGTCGGGTTGCGTGTACCAGTCGTAGACGAGCTTAACGACGACGCCCCAGTAAATGGAGATAAGAAGAGCTGTCAGCAACAGCGCTGGCAGCCACAGCTGCCAGGTCGTGCGCACAGGAACCACCTCACGCTCCTGGCTCGGCGGAGCTACAGGGCTGGGATGGGTGACCGGTTGGGTGACCATCATGGGTCGAGGATCCTCTGCAGATGAACCAGCAATTCAATTGCCGTTTACAAGTGGCGCGCAAATCCGCCGCGCTCCCTAGCCTACTGCACTCCAGTGCCTTCCGGTTGAGAATCTTCTTGCACAAGAGTGGCAAACATTTTCCCTCCTCGGCGCCCGCCCGATGGGAAGATAATATGGCTTCTACAGATACCTTTCGAAGGCCGTCTTCAGCTTTGTCCCACAAACTGCGGCCTCAAGTCTCACTGAGGAGACAAAAATCAGGTTTGACAAGCTTTAAGACCACCTTCCCAGCCAATTTGGCAACTGTTGTGCATACAGCTCTATAGGAGAGGATTTCGTGAGGGCAACCATCGCAACCGTTGTACTGAAAGTTAGGCGTTTCACATCTTTCCGTGGAGTCCTGGTCTTTCTGGGAATGCTCGGGATCGCAGCGCTTTGCGTAGCGCAGGCGGGCAAGCCGATCCTGACCCCGGTTCCGGAGACGCCTGCCCCCGCGGCCACGCCACCCGCACCAGCTTCGCCCCCCGGTCCCATCGACACGTCGAGCTACATTATTGGCCCCGACGACGTCCTTCTGATCACTGTCTGGAAAGAGCAGACCCTTTCCGGCACCGTCCCGGTACGGCCTGACGGCATGATCTCGATGGTTCTTCTCGGGGACGTAAAGGCAGCAGGCCTGACCCCCCCGCAACTGGCCGCAACCCTTACGGCGCAGTACAAGAAATACATTCAGGATCCGATCGTAACTGTTCTTGTACAGTCTTTTAGCAGCCAGCGCATCTTTATGGTCGGCGAAGTGGGCCATGTCGGGCCGGTACAGATCACCCCGGGCATGACTCTCTTGCAGGCGATCTCCTCGGCCGGCGGTCTCACGCCCTACGCTCACAAAAATCGCATCTACATCTTGCGTGGCCCTCAGGGGAAGCAGACGAAAATTCCATTCAATTACAAGAAGGCTGTTGCGGGAGACAACAGTCAGGACATAACCCTCCAGCCTAACGACACGGTCGTGGTTCCATGAGAGGCTTCCGCACCAGCCTCCTCGCGGCCTCACTCCTCTCGCTGCCCGCTGCCATGCTGGGCCAGGCGGAGCCGGCGGCCTCTGTCTCAAACGCCATGCCGTCCAATAACTTCGGGTTCAATCTGCCGTCCAAGATCGGCACCCTTTCCTATTCGGTGACGGCCTCGGAGCAGATCGAATCGGGCTATAGCGGCGGGGGAGTCTATGCGGACACCAGCTTCAGCGGAAATCTCGGCTACCTCTCCCGTAGCGAGAACGACCCGTTCAGCCTGGTCTACTCGGGAGGAGTTTCGTTCGGTAACGTTCCCGGAACCTCGAACACCCAGTTTTACCAGAACGTGGCTGCCTCGCAGGTGTACCGTACCCGCGCCTGGGTCTTTGTGGCGTCGGACTCCTTCAGTTATCTTCCCGACTCGCCCACCACGGGACTCTCCGGCATCGCCGGCGTCGGTGATGTGGGAGTCCTTCCGGTACAGACCGGCATTGGACCGGCGCAGGGGATCCTGACCAACTTTTCGAGCCGGGTTGCTAACGGTGTGCAGGGCAGCGCCACCTGGCAGACCACACCCAGCCTGGACCTGGAGGGCTCAGGATCGTGGCAGATTCTGAAGTTCACGGGCGACAACCCCGGCTACAACACCAATGACATCTCTGCGACCTTCGGCCCCAACTACCGCATCGATGCGCGAAACTCCGCCGGCGCGAGCGCTTATTACTCCCGGCAGACATATCCCAGCTATCGGAACTACCTGATCGAGACCGAGGGCGTTTCCGGCAACTACAGTCGCGCCTGGTCGCGACGCCTGAATACGACCCTCTCCCTGGGCCCGGCAAGAACCCACGGAACCACCATCGCTCCGGTGCCCTCGCAATGGAACCTGTCGGGTTCCGCCAGCCTTACTTACGCCACCCGAACCACCGGCCTGTTTGCCAGCTACGACCGCTCGGTCAACGGTGGCTCGGGCGTGATCTTCGGCTCGCTGTCGGACAGCGTCACGTTGGGCATGAACCGGCCGATCAACCGCGACTGGATTCTGGGTCTCGACCTCGGTTACTCACACAACGTCGGGCTGACTCCGATCGCAGGCGTGGTGCCGAGCTACGATTCGGTCTTTGGCGCTGCGCAGATCTCCCGCCGCCTCACCGAGACACTCTCGATGTACGGCAGCTACACCGCCATCTCGCAGTCGGCAAAGAACCAGTCGTCAGCGCAGCTCATAGGATTCAACGGCCTTAACCACATCGTCTCGATTGGAATCACATTCGCTCCTGCGCCGCTTCTGCGCGGCCGATAAGGAAGTCCTTATGCTTGGTCACCGTACTCTCTCGCTGGACGACTACCTCGGAATTCTCAAGCGCCGCTGGCTGTTCATCGCCATCCCGGCCGTCATTCTTCCGATCGTGTCCCTCGCGATCACCTACCGTCTGACCCCGATCTACACGTCCCAGACGCTGGTGCTGATCGAGTCCCAGAAGGTGCCGGATGAGTATGTCAAACCGGTCATCTCCGATAACCTCGACAACCGTCTTGCTTCGATGAAGGAACAAATCCTCAGCCGTTCGCGCCTGGAGCCGATCATCAAGCAGTACAACCTCGGCGACACCAAGGCCGACATGGACAGCCGCATCGATGCAGTCCGTCATGACATCGAGATCAAGCCGATTCGTTCAGAAATATCCGGCGCCGGCGGCCTTCCCGGTTTCTTCATTTACTTCAAGGCGGGAGATCCGCACACGGCCCAGCAGGTCTGCCGTCAGATCACCTCGCTCTTCCTCACCGAAAACCAGAAGGCCCGCCAGGCATCGGCCGAGGGAACGACCGCGTTCCTCGAGCAGCAACTGAACGACGCCAAGAGCAACCTCGATGCCCAGGACGCCAAGCTGGCGGCCTTCCAGCGCGAAAACATCGGCGCGCTCCCGGAGGATCAGGACGCCAACATGAACATGATGACCACGCTCAACACGCAGCTCGATGCGTCGACGCAGGAGATTACGCGGCTTGAGCAGGAGAGATCGTACCGCGAGGCCCTGCTCGCACAGCAGGGCCAGGGCGTTGTCATGACGCCGGCCGAGCCCGGCCAGAAGCCGGCGCCTCGTCCCACCGGCCAGGCCACCACCGAGCAGGCCGCGGATCTCCAGAGGCTCCAGGCGGAGCTCGCCGATCTGTCCGGACGCTACACGCCCGACTATCCCGATGTCGTCGCAACCAAGCGCAAGATCGCGGACCTCCGCAAGGAGATCTCCCAGAACGGCACGGCGGCTGCCGCCAACTCAGGCGGGGCTCCGATCCGCGTCGAATCGCCGGCCGTGCAGCAGCTGCACGCACAGATCCATGCGATCGACGATGCGATCCAGCAGAAGCGCCGGGTTCAGGCCAAGATTCAGGGCGAGATCGGCATGTACCAGGGTCGCGTGCAGGCCAGTCCGCTGGTCGCCGCCAAGTACAAGGAGCTCACGCGCGACTACGACACCGCAACGAAAAACTACGACAGCCTTCTCACCAAGAAAAACCAGTCCCAGATGGGAACCGAACTTGAACTTCAGCAACAGGGAGAGCAGTTCCGGATTATGGATGACGCCAATCTGCCGGACGCGCCGACCTTCCCCAACCGCACCCGCTTCTTTCTGGGCGGATTGGCGGGGGGGATCGCGCTCGGCATCGCTATAGTCGCCTTCCTCGAGTACCGCGACAAGTCGCTGCGCTCCGAGCGTGACGTCTGGGCCTTCACGAAACTGCCCACTCTCGGCATCATCGCGCTCAGTGCCGGCGCGACTGCCACACCCAACAACGGTCGCGGCTGGTTCAAACGCCGTCTCAAGCCGGCGAATCCGCCTCTGGCGAATATAGGTGGATAGCCATGTATAAGAAGTTCTTCAATCTTCAGAACAGTCCGTTCGGCACCAGCCCGGACCCGCGCTTCATGTACATGATGCCGCACACCCGCGAGGTTCTGGCAGGGCTCGAGTACGGCATCTTCGCGCGCAAAGGCTTCACCGTCCTTACAGGTGAGGTCGGCACAGGCAAGACAACCATCCTCCGCCGTGCTCTCAGCGCGCTCAGCCAGGAGCGCGTCTACACCTCCTTCGTCTTCAATCCGCTGCTCGAGCCGCTGGACTTCCTCGAGTTCGTGCTCTCCGACTTTGGCCTCACGCCGACCTCGCGCACCAAGAGCGGCATGCTCCTGCAACTCAACCGCTGGCTCATCGAGCGCTTCCGCATGAACGAGACCTGCGTCGTCGTCGTCGACGAAGCGCAGAATCTTTCCTGGGAGCTGCTCGAGGAAATTCGCCTGCTCACCAACCTCGAGTCATCCTCCGAGAAGCTGTTGCAGATCGTGCTCTCCGGCCAGCCGGAGCTCGAAGAGAAACTGCGTCATCCCAGCGTGCGCCAGCTTCGCCAGCGCATCTTCCTCTGGTGCCGAACCCAGCCGCTGACCTCCGACCAGACGGTCGAGTACATCGCCGAGCGGCTGCGCATCGCCGGCGCCACGCAACCCATCTTTACCCCCGAGGCCGCCCGCCTCGTGCACCAGCACAGCCGCGGCATTCCGCGCCTCATCAACCTGGTCTGCGAGCACTCGCTCATCCTCGGCTACGTCGAACAGATCCCCCAGATCACCGGCGCCACGATCACCTCCGTCGCCGCCGATCTCGAGCTGGAGATGCAATCCTTTTTGATTCCTCCCAATGATGTCCTTGAGGAACCCCGTATGAGTTCAGGGCCCGGAGAGCCATCCCGCCCAATTCACTTCTTTGGTCGAACTGCGGAAAGGCAGGTCCGATGAGCCGCATCTACGAAGCATTGCAGCGGGCAGAAGCTGAGCGCCAGATAGAGCGCGAACAGAGCAGCAACGCCGTGCTCACAGGGACTCCTGACACTGACATCGTTCCTCCTCCGCCACCGCCCCGTGTGCCGCCCGTCACCGCCAGCGCGCCGCGCGCCGTCGTCGAGCGCATGGACACGCCCGAACCTCAGCCGTTTATTCCGCCGGTCATGCCCGAGCGTCTCGCGCGACCTCTCGCCGACCGGTTCCCGTCCCCTCTGATCGAGCCCCTCGCTCCCGCACCCACAGTGGTCGCCGACAGGCATCCCGCACCGCGCACTCTCTGGAGCGAGATCCGCGCCACCGACTGGAACATCGCCGTCGAACGCTTCCCCGCTCTCGAACAGCGTGGCTCCATGGTCGAACAGTTCCGCAGCCTGCGCTCGCGCCTCGAAGAGTTCCGCGCCATGAACCGCCTGCAGTCGCTGCTCGTCTCAAGCGGCGTCCCGCAGGAGGGCAAGAGCTTCATCGCCGCCAATCTCGCGCTCTCGCTCGCGCTCCACAAGGGCAGCAAGGTCCTGCTCATCGACGGCGACATGCGCCGCTCCACCCTGCAGGAGTACTTCGGCTGCGAAGCGCATCCAGGCCTCTCCGACTTCCTCTCCGGCAAGTGCGAGTTGGTCGATGCCATGCAGCGCCCCTCGCAGGCAAGCACTCCGGCGCGCCTCATTACTCCGTTCCTCAACAACCTCGTGCTCATCCCCGGCGGCAGCGTGGGTGACCGCGCTGCGGACCTCGCCGGCAGCCCGCGCTTTGAGGAGATGCTGCGCATTGCCAACGAACACTTCGACTGGATCATCGTCGACTCCTCGCCCGTGATCCCCGTGTCTGACTCCGTCAGCATGGGCCGCGCCTGCGACGCCGTTCTTCTCGTCGCCCGTCAGGGTATCACCAGCTACACCGTCGCGCAGCGCGCCCAGCATGAGCTCAAGGCTTCCAACATCATCGGTTTCGTGCTCAACGCCGTAAAGAATCCGCCATCTCCCGACAGCTACTACACCTACGACGCTGCCAACTAAAACATTCTGAACGAAGACCCTGAATTAAGTTGTGAACGAACACGCTCAAATAGCCTGGCCATGATTCGATTTCTGAATGTCTACTATCCCACCCGCACGGTCATCCTCCTCCTCTGCGAGGCGCTGATCGTCTGTGGCTCGTTCGTTGTGGCCTCGCTTGTGCTCCTCGGTCCTTCAACGATGGACGTTCTCACCGATCATCATGGCATCCTGAAGATCGGTGTCCTCACCGTTCTCACCATCCTCTGCGCCTACTACTTCGACCTCTACGAGCCTCAGCAGCTCTCCGCTCCGTGGGAGATCTACTTCCGCCTTCTGCTGGTCATCGGCTGTCTCTCGCTGCTGCTCTCGCTCGTCATGTTCATGTTTCCGCAGGTGGACATCGGGCGCTACGTCTTCCTGCTCGGTCTTGCACTGGTCGTCGTCTTCCTCATCCTGTGGCGCCGCACCTTTGAGTGGATCAGCGGCAAGGCGCTGTTCCACGAGCGCGTCTTCGTACTCGGCAACGGAACGATCGCCGCCAATCTCATCACCGCCATCCGCAACCGCAAGGAAGCCGGCATGGAGGTCATCGAGTACGACAGCCCGTTGCTCAAGCTCGGCGACGCTCCCCCCACCCACCACGAGGTCATTGAAAAGATCGCTGCGTTGAAGCCGCCCATTCATCGCGTCGTCATCGCCATGGAAGAGCGGCGCGGCGAGCTTCCCGTCGACGATCTGCTCGCCATGCGCATGCGCGGCGTCGAGATTGAAGAGGTGGGCAGTCTGCTCGAGCGCCTCACCGGCAAACTGCAGCTCGAAGGCCTCCGCCCCAGCAACCTGCTCTTCTGCGAAGGCTTCAACATGAAGCAGTCGCTGCAGCTCACGCAGCGCATCGCCTCCACCATCATCGCGCTCGTCGGCCTGCTGCTCTTTCTTCCGTTCTTCCCCTTCGTCGCCCTGGCCATCAAGCTCTCCTCCAAGGGCCCCGTCTTCTTCTCGCAGACCCGCGTCGGCCTTGAGAACGAGACCTTCAAGGTCCACAAGTTCCGCACCATGTCCGTCGACGCCGAAGCCAAGGGCGCGCGCTGGGCCACCAAGGACGACCCCCGCGTCACCCGCCTCGGCGGCTTCCTGCGCAAGACGCGCATCGACGAGATCCCGCAGCTCTGGAATGTCCTTCGCGGCGAGATGAGCTTCGTCGGCCCGCGCCCCGAGCGCCCCGAGTTCACCTCCTGGCTCGCCGAGGAGATTCCCTTCTACAACCTGCGCCACATGGCCCGTCCGGGCCTCACCGGCTGGGCGCAGGTGCGCTACGGCTACGGCGCCACGCTCGCCGAGGC
>DATNGO010000140.1:0-19737 GCA_035605855.1 Acidobacteriaceae bacterium
CTCCCCTTCGTCCTCTTCGCCGTCCGTGGCCTCGACTGGTTCGCCATCATGGCCATCGTCCCAGCCCTCTTCCTCATCTCGCTCGTCCTCACCCGGCGCTCCCTCCGGCTCCGTGACACTCATCCGGAAAAAGTGACCCCCGACCCGTTAACTGCACTGGATTGAAGACTTTACCTATAACTAGTTTATTATCAAGACTTTGCCATCTAAGTCCACCATAACCCCAATCCGCTCTAGACTTTGCGCAAAAAACCGGGATAGGGCGTACCCACCTAACCCGCGCCCACCATCCCCGCCTCCGCGCGCACCACCCGTGCCGCCAGAGGCAGTTGAACTGTCAGTCGCGCCCCTCCATTCTCACGATTCTCCGCCCGAACCGACCCCCCGTGCGCCCCCGCCACCGCCTGCACAAACGCCAGCCCCAGCCCATACCCCCGCGACTCGCTTCCCTTCACTCCCGCCTTGAAAAGATCAGGCTGAATCTCCGCCGAAAACCCCGGCCCATCGTCTTCGATCACGACCTTCGCAAAATCATTAACCGAGCGCAACGCAATCGTCACCGTGCGCGACGGCGGCAGATGCTTCATTTCGTTATCGAGCAGGTTCGCCACCATCCTGTGCAGCAGCGCCGCATCGGCCATCACCTCCACCGGTCCCGGCGAACTGAAGTCCAGCCGCACTCCCTTCTCATTCATGCAGGGCTGATACAGCTCAATCATCCCATCAAGCAGTTGCTCGAGATCAATCCGCTCCGCCTCCAGGCGCAGGGCATGCGCCTGCGCCTCCGCCACATCCAGCGACTGATTCAGAATCTCCGTCAGCCGGTCGATCTCATTGATCGCCCGCTCAATCGACTCCGCATCCTGCTCCTTCACCTCGCGTGTCAGCACAATCTCTAGTCGCGCGCGAATCGCCGTCAGCGGACTGCGAAGATCATGGGCCAGCGAATTGGTAATCGTGTGCAGCTGATGCACCGACTGCTCTATCCGCTCCAGCATCCGGTTCAGCGTCGATGCCAGCTGCGCGATCTCATCGTTCCATCGGCTCGTCGGCACGCGCTCACTCAGGTCTGACTCACCGATGTTCGCGGCGACCTCACTGATCCGCCGCACATCTCCCAGCATGCGCCGCGTCGTGTAGAAGATGATCGCGAACCCCAGCAGCACATTCAGTGCCCACCACTTCAGGAAGTGGTTGCGCATCTGCTCGAGCACATGCCGCTCCTCGCGCTGCGAGAGCCCAAGATAGATGCGGCTGCCGTCGGGCATGGATGTCGCCGCCACACGGTAGGGCGGCTTCGACCGCTGCACAGTGATATCGAACGGTTGGTCGCCCGTCGCATGCGCCGCCTGGATCCCGCGCAGGTACATCGCTCCGTCCCCCACCCCCGCCCACAGAGCCAGCGATCCGTCCGCCGCCGTCTGCACAAAAAATACCGAGTCGTTCGCCCCGCCCTTCGACGGACGGTTCGGAATCTCGCGGCTCGCAAGCTCTGCAACCTCGCCCAGCACGCGGTTGTAGAGAGCACCCTTCGGCGTGCGCTCGGCCACATCACTGAGTACCTTCACCTCACCCGAGAGCCACGTATCGCTGCGCCGCTGAATATCTTTGGCGACAAACTGGTGCAGCGACAGAAACACCACCAGCGTTCCGCATGCGAATGCAAGCGTCCCCCACAGCGAGATGCGCCACGCCGCACTATGAATCGGCTTACCGGTCGCGGAGGACATACCCCACACCTCGCAGCGTGCGAATCAGCGGCGGCAATCCCTCGGCGTCCACCTTGCCGCGCAGACGATAGATGTGCACATCCACCACATTCGCCGCCGGCTGAATGCGCATGCCCCACACCTTATCCAGAATCATCGACCGCGTCACCACGCGGCCAGGATTGCGGCACAGATACTCCAGCAGCGTGAACTCCTGCGGCGTCAGGTTCAGCACGCGATCGCCGCGCATCGCCTCTCGCCGCAGCAGGTTCAGCTCCAGGTCGAGCACGCGCAGCCTTGTCACCTCGGTGTTCGGCGTATTCCGCTTCAGCAGATTCCGCAATCGCGCCAGCAGTTCGGCCAGCGCAAACGGCTTCGTCAGATAGTCATCACCACCCTGCTCCAACCCAAGCACACGATCATCCACCGACCGCCGCGCCGACAGGATCAGCACCGGCGCACTCACACCCATCTGCCGCAGCCGCAGAATCAGCCCAATCCCATCCTGGTCCGGCAGTCCCAGATCCACAACCAGCACATCGTGCCTGGTCTCCGTAGCCACGCGCTCGGCCGTCCTTGCATCCGGAGCCGTGTCCACCTTGTACCCCGCGTCTGCCAACGCATGGCGCAGGAACGTCTGAATCTCCAGGTCGTCTTCCACCAGCAACAACTGCATGTCGCGATGGTAGAGCATCCCATCCCCGATTCGCCGCCTCGAAAACGAGTAACGGCTGCGCGCTCCCATAGGCGGATGACTTCCTCCTACACAAGGGGTTCCAGTTTGGATAAGACGGTGGGAAGAAATTCCGCAACCGTCGGATGGATATGCATGGCGCGCTGCACTACCGTATACGGCGCCTTGGCATACATGATGTCCAGCAACACCTGAACCACCTCATCGCCTCCGGTTCCAAGAATCGCGGCGCCCAGAATCTGTTTTGTTTCCGCATCGACAGAGATTTTGATAAAACCCTGCGTCTCGCCCTTCTCAACGGCCCGGCCCACTTTGCTCATCGGATATTTCGCAGCGAGCGCGGCGCGCCCGGACTTCCGTAGTTCGGCATCCGTCATCCCGCACCTGCCCAGCGGCGGGTCGATAAACAAACCGTACGTCAGGATTCGATCGGATACGCGGCGATGGTCTGCGTTGAAGAGATTGTCGGCGACGATCTCATAGTCGTTGTAGGCCGTATGGGTAAAGCCGCCGTGGCCGTTGCAGTCGCCCAGCGCCCAGATGCCGGGCACGTTGGTTTGCAATTGATCGTCGATGATTATGTAGCCGCGTTTATCCATCGCAACTCCGGCCTTATCGAGACCCAGGTCCTGCGTATTGGAAGTTCTTCCCACCGCAAGAAGGACGTGACTGCCGATCGCTTCCGGCGGCCCTTCTTCGCAATCCATGCCGACGGCGATACCGCTGTCGTGCTTCGCGAGCGATATACATTTCGCATTAAACCGGATCTTTATCCCCTCGGCCTCCAGAATCTCCCGCACGCCGTCGGAAACATCTTCGTCTTCGTGTCCAATCAGGCGCGGCCCCATCTCTACGATCGTCACTTCGCTTCCGAAGCGGCGATACATCTGAGCGAATTCCGAGCCGATGTAACTTCCGCCGACAATAATCAGATGTTCCGGCAGGAAATCGACACTCATCATGGACGAGTTGGTAAAAAATGGCACATCGTGAATCCCCGGCATCTCGGGAACAGTGGCGCGGCCGCCGACGTTGATGAAGATCTTTTCCGCCTCCAGGACCTCATCGTTGACAACGACAGTGCGTGCCGACTTAAAGCGGGCCTGGCCCTGGATGACCGAGCAATTCTTGAGTCCTCGCAACCATGCCTCCACGCCGCTGCTCGATCGCCCCACAATTTCATCCTTGCGTGCCTTCACGCGTTTCATGTCTGCGCGCACATCGCCATTGACAACAAATCCATATTCGGCGCCTCGGCGAGCAGTATGCATTGCATACGCGCTCGCAACCATCGTCTTGGTCGGGATACATCCTGTATTCACACAGGTGCCACCAAACTTGCCGCGCTCAATGATGGCGACCGTCTTGCCCGCATTCGCAAAGCGTGCAGCAAGGGACGGCCCTGCCTGCCCGGTTCCGATGATGATTGCATCAAAGTGTCGCGACACAAGTTACCTCCCCTAGCAGTCTCAGGCCACCTTTGGCCATTACACAAGTGCAGAGCTCACCAGCGCACAGGCAATGACGATCATGCTGCCATCTTCAGCTAAGCCGCGACAAACTGCTGCCCGCCATCGATATCGCAGGTCGCGCCGGTAAGGGCCGCGTTAATCATGATGTGTACAGCGAGCGCGGCGACGTCGGCCGCTGTGACGACGCGCCGGATGGGAAGCGCCGTGCGAAGCTGATTGCGGCGGTTCTCGAGTTCATCGCCGGGTAGCGTTGCCGACAACGGCGTATCCACGAAGCCGGCGGCGATCAGGTTGACTCTGACCTCCACAGCCCTGCGAATCGAGAGCGTCGAGCCGCGCCGGGAGCGATGTCGGTCCCGGCGCAGTCGTTCATTGCGGCAGCTGTTTGCCGGACTGCTCCGCGATCATGTACGCGGCGTACCAGTCTTGCCAGTCCTCGTCGCGATGCCCGAGGCGCTTCTCGTGCTCGCCGTGGGCAGCCTCCGCACGCCGAAACGCGCTCGCGAGATCGCTCGCCGAGGCGAAGGTTGTCGCCGTCGAGTCGATACGGCCCGGCAGCCGCTCCGTGATCTCCTGGAACAGCCAGCCATTCCCATCCGGATCGCTGAAGGATGCGAACGAACGGTAGCTGCGATGCTCGGGATCAGGACCGTCGACCCGGATTCGCCCAAACAGGTAGGGCTCGTCCGGGCCGGAATACACATCGGCGCCGCCGTGGAACACCTTGCCGATCTTCACGCCGCGGCGGAGCAGACTCTCGCAAGCGGCCTCGATGTCGCTGACAATCAGATAAAGGCCCTGGGCGGAACCCGGAGCCGCACCGGTGACGTTCTTACCGAAGATGACGGAGCACCCGGAGCCCGGTGGCGTGAACTGAACCACGCGAAAATCCTCGCCGTTGTCGAAGTCGGCATCGAGTCGCCACCCGAGCCGGCTGTAAAACTCCTTCGCGCGATCTACATCCGAGACGGGGATCACGACGATTTCGAACTTCATGTCGACCTTCGCCACGCTCGCCTCGCTGGCGCTGGCGGTGGCAGTGGCGGTGGCGGTGGCGGTGGCGGCAGTTTGGACTTCAGACGTCGCATTTGCCATGTTCGTTCCTCCCTTTTCAACTGGATCGAAGCCCGAGTCGTGAATGCGAGCGCCAGCCAACAGAATCACTTCTGCCGTTAAGGCGTGACGTTCGATTTCCTTTTGCGAAGAGGAGCCTGTCCTGCCTGTTATCTGTCCTGCCTGTTGCGAGCATCAAAAACGGATCACGGACAGCCGGAGCAGCTCCCACGGAAAGCTTTGTTCGCGGAGGGAGCGCTGCTCGTCACACTACTCCCGAATTGTCAGCAAAGGAAGCTTCACTCGCGGCGAGATGTGTCAACGAGCAACGATCTCGAATGGAAGATCGCCGGAAGCATCATCATCCGTCTCCCAATCGATCGGTTGACACGCCCGATATAATAAAAGCAGGACATCTCTAATCCGGCGATCGCCGGGTTTCGATCTTTAAAGAACGCCCCGTGCACACTTAGGTCCAACCCTAAGTCCAATTTCTGGAAGACTTTGCACAAAAAACAGGGGGAGGGGTGTCCACCTACGTCCCGATTTTTTCTTCCATCACCGGCTCGCCCGGATCTCTGGACAGCTCGCGAATCAATCCCATCTCTTCATAGATCGGCCGCATCACTCTGCGCACATCTGGCAGTTGCAGCGTGAACCATCCGCACCCGAGCAGGCAGCACGTTCCAGTCACCATCACCGTGTGCGGAGCCCCGATCCAGTTAGCCAACTCACCAGCCAGCAGGCTTCCAAAGGGCGCCATGCCAACAAACGCCATCGTGTAATAGCTCATCACGCGGCCGCGTTTATCCTCCGGCACCAGCGTCTGGATGATGATATTGCTGCTCCCAAGCCCGAGCATCATTCCATAACCCACAACCAGCATCATCAGAAGACTCAGCCACAAAGTGTGCGACAGGCCTAAGAGAATCAGTCCGGCGCCGAACATCGCTGCCGCCCCTTGAATCGACTTTGTCAGACCGACCACGCTCCTGCGCAGCGTCAGCGCAAGAGCAGCCGCCAGCGCACCGACTCCCGACGCGCCCGTCAGCCAACCCAGGGTGTTTGGACCGCCGTGCAACACTTTGCCTGCGAAGATCGGCAGCAGCACCGCGTACGGCCAGCCCATCAGGCTGAGAATGGCGAACATCGTCAGCACTGTACGAACCGGGACGAAGGTGCTGACGTAGCTCCAGCCCTCGCGCATCTGCTCGAACATGCTTGACGTCGTGCGCTTGTGCTCGATGGGCCTCAGGCGCATCATCAGCAGCGATGCGATCACCGCGAGGTAGCTGACGCCGTCGATGAAGAAGCACCATCCTTCGCCCCACTCGGCGATCACGAGTCCGGCAAGCGCCGGACCTATTAGCCGCGTGGAGTTCACCATCGATGAGTTGATCCCAATCGCATTGCCGAGGTCCGCGCGATCCTCAACCATCTGCACGATGAACGCCTGCCGCCCCGGCATATCGAACGCATTGATCAGCCCCTGGAAGAGGCTGAGGGCGATGATCTCCCAGATGTTGATGACGCCGGTGAGCGTCAGCGCCGCGAGAGCGAGCGATTGCACCGCAGCCAGCGCCTGCGTCCAGACGAGCAGCTTGCGCCTGTCCATGCGTTCGATCCACACGCCGGCGAACGGAGCCAGCAGGAAGGTGAGGATCTGACCGGCGAAGCCAACCAGTCCGAGCAGCAATGCTGAGTGCGTCAGCCGGTAGACGAGCCAGCTCGTGGCGAGCTTCGTCATCCATGTACCGACCAGCGAGATGCTCTGCCCAGCGACGAAGAGCTTGAAGTTTCTATGTCGAAGCGCACGCCCGGCATGCGCGAACCGCCCTCCCGGTTCGTCCGCTACAGGCTCTGGTTGCTTGCTCAGCAATGAGGGTGAGGGCATCTAATACGTTCGACGCTGGTCCCGCGCTCTGCGTCTCAGATGCCCGTGCCGCCGTTGTGCATATCGCGGCCCCTACAGCGTCCTTGCCAGGCGCTTCTTCGCAGGAGCCTCTGCCGGCGGCGCAACGCCGTCGCAATAGACACGCACGGAACGGCCGCCGACGATCACCTTGTCGTGCACCTCGGCCCTACAGAACGGGTCGTCGATGTTCTCAGTGTCCAGGATCTGATGCCAGGGCTTGCTGTTCGGTGGATCCGGCAGTACATACTCCACTCCACTGTCGCTCGCGTTCACAAGGATCAGGAAGCTGTCGTCGTACACGGGATCGCCGTCTTCGTCCGTCACTCCGAGCGTACGGCCGTTGAACATCACACCGATCGATTTGCTCCAGGGCTCATTCCAGACCTGGTCGGAGAGCTCTTTCCCGTCCGTGCCATACCACGCTACGTCACGCACAACAGAGCCGCGAATCTTGCGGTCCTGGAAGAACTTGCGCCGGTGCAGATTGGGATGTTCCCTGCGCAGCGCAATCAATTTCGTGGTGAATTCGAGTAATCGCTTCTGCTCTTCACTGAAGTCCCAGTGGAACCAGGTGATGTCGCCGTCCTGGCAGAAGGCGTTGTTGTTGCCCTGCTGCGTGCGCGCGAACTCGTCGCCGCCGAGGAGCATGGGAACGCCCTGGCTCAGCAGAAGCGCGGAGAGGAAGTTGCGCATCTGCCTTTCGCGCAACCTATTGATGGCAGGATCGGTAGTAGGCCCTTCGAATCCCATGTTCCAACTGTCATTGTTGTCGGAGCCGTCTTTGTTATCGTCGCCATTCGCCTCGTTGTGCTTCTCGTTATAGCTGACCAGATCACACAGGGTGAATCCATCATGCGCGGTAATGAAATTGATGGAGGCGCATGGCGTTCGTCCCTCCCCCTGGTAGAGGTCGCTCGATCCGGTGATGCGATAGGCAAAGTCGGAGAGCTGTCCACTGTCACCTTTCCAGAAGCGGCGAACGCTGTCGCGATACTTGCCGTTCCACTCGGCCCACAGGACCGGAAAGTTGCCGACCTGATAGCCGCCTTCACCAACATCCCACGGTTCTGCGATGAGTTTCACATTGGCGATCGTCGGGTCCTGGTGGATGGTGTCGAAGAATGCGCTCAGCTTGTTCACGTCGTGCAGCTCACGTGCGAGTGTCGACGCGAGATCGAAGCGGAAGCCGTCAACGTGCATCTCGCTGATCCAGTAGCGCAGGCTGTCCATAACCATCTTCAGCACCTGCGGGTGATACATGTTCAGCGTGTTGCCGGTGCCGGTGTAGTCCATATAGAACTCAGGGTTGTCCTGAACCGTGCGATAGTACGTGGTGTTGTCGACGCCCTTCCACGAGAGCATCGGCCCCATCTCATTGCCCTCGCAGGTGTGGTTGTAGACAACGTCGAGGATGACCTCGATGCCCTCCCGGTGCAGCCGCTTCACCATACCCTTAAACTCGGCAACGGGTTGACTCTCTGTGCCGCTGGAGCTGTAGCGCGTCATCGGCGCGAAGTATCCGAGCGTGTTGTAACCCCAGTAGTCGCGCAGGCCCTTGTCTACGAGGTGACCTTCGTCGATAAAGTAGTGCACGGGCATCAATTCGACCGCTGTGATTCCGAGCTTCTTCAGATACGCGATGCTGGAATCATGCGCGAGCGCGGCATAGGTACCGCGCAGCCTTTCAGGAATTTCCGGGTTCAGCTTGGAGAAGCCGCGCACATTCATCTCATAGATGATGGAGTCCGCGATGGGAATCTGCGGCGGACAATCATCTCCCCAATCGAAGCGGCCGTCGATGACGATACCCTTCGGAACGCCGGCCGCGCTGTCAAGCTCGCACCTTTTGCGTGGATCACCCGACTGCACGTCGTATGGGAAGATGGGCTGCTTCCAGTCCACCTCTCCAGACAGGGCTTTTGCATAGGGATCGACGAGCAGCTTGGCCGCGTTGAAGCGCAGTCCCTTCTCCGGCTCCCACGGACCTTCGACGCGAAATCCGTAGCGCTGTCCGGGTTTGATGTTGCGGATGAGACCGTGCCACACGAACGCCGTCCGCTCTCGCAGATGGATGCAGTCCGTCTGCTTTCCTTTTTCGTCGAAGAAGCAGACATGAACAGCCGTTGCGTTCTCGGAGTAAAGCGCGAAGTTTGTTCCCTGGCTCGACGGTGTTGCCCCGAGTGGATAAGGCGTACCGGGCAAGAGCGTGTGCGGCATAGATGTATGGCTCCGTTTCAGATCATCAGCTTCCAGAGAGGATTGAGCTGTTGCATCACGGATAGATGCCGGCAACCATGTCAGAGGCTGTCCGGACTCGTCTACTCAATGCCAAGAGTGACGCTGACTGTATGCACCACGACATCGCCGGCGAGGTTCGTACCGGTAGCCTGCACGTGAACGGCGAAGCTCTGGACGGGCAGCACCGACTCCGGGGCTGTGCGCGCTCCGCAGCCCGCGAGACCGAACAAACCTGCGACGGCAAGCACCGCGAGCAACCGCGAGAGCCCGCGCCGGCGCCGCAGCACGAGGAGGAAGATCGCACCGGTTGCCGCCAGCACGAGCTCGGGCTTCGCACTGGCATGGAGCGCTGTTGTCGCGCGGGTCGCAATGGTCATCGTGACTGCAGCCGATGTCGCGCCCGGGACCACCGCCGGCGGCGAGAAGCTGACAGTTGCACCGGCAGGCAAACCATTCGCACTCAGCGTTACCGCGCCGGTGAATGGTGCTGCCTGCGATCCAACCGTAAGGCCAAAGGTCGCCGATGAACCCGCGATTACCGTCTGCTGCGAGTTGCCCGCCGTGCCGATGGTAAAGTCCGGCATCGCATTCACCGCCTGCAGGACATTCGCCGAAGTGCTCGCATGGAAGTTGGTGTCGCCTGAATAGGCAACGGCTAGCGTGTGGTTGCCGCTGGAAGGATTGAGCTCGATCGCAGAGGCTGAACCATTCACCAGCGGAGCGGTTGCGACCACGTTTCCGGCATCAAGAAACGCCACGCTGCCAGTTGGAGTGCCCGAGGTCGTGGATGCTACACGAGCGGTCAATTGCAGTGGCAGCGTCGCGTATGCGATCGATGGCGGAGCGAGTGTCGCCGTAGTCGTAGCCGGGATGATGGTGAGTGTGCCGGAGTTTGCCGCCAGCGAGAGGCTGTAGTTGTTGCTGGCGGCTCCGGTGAGTGTTGCGCTGATCGGATAGCTGCCTGCGGGTGCCATCGGCGGAGCGCTCGCGGTGAAAGCGACGCTGACATTGCCCTGGTCCTGCGCTAGAACGCCGGCGAGAGTTCCAGTGAGTTTGGGCAGCGGTGCGCCGTAGCTGATCGTTGTGCCCGCTGCGATCGCAGTGACCGGCGCGGGTGAGACTGCGATCGATGTGGTTGCGGCCGCGGTTGGATGCAGGCCGTCGCCTGCATAGATTGCAGTAAGCGTGTGCGTGCCGGCGCTGAGGGTGGGGAGCGCAATCGTTGCTGTCCCCTGATTCAGGGCGGCGCTCTCGAACCGCGTTCCGCCGTCGGTGATCTGGACCCGGCCCTGCGGTGTCGCGGGGGGGCCGGTGACGGAGAGGGTGCTCTGTGCCGCGCCGTAGACGGCGCTGGGAGCGGTCGCTGTCAGAGTCGTTGCACGCGCGCCCAATCCGCCGGGCGAGTAGAGTCTTCCGTCGGAAAAGGCTATCTGCACGGTGTGATTCGCCGGGTCTCCAATGACGGGCCATCCGAAGACCGAGATCGCTACAGCCGCGGGTTGATTCTGAGCGGACGAGATGGCCACGGCGCCGTCGGGTGCTGCGCCCTGCCGGCCGCTGCCGGCGAGTGTGGTGATGGTGCCGTCGGCTGCGACCCTGCGCAGACGGTGATTGTTCTCGTCCGCAATGAGAAGATTGTTGGCTGCGTCGATCGCGAGACCGATGGGCCGGCTGAGTTGAGCCGCAGACGCGGGGCCCCCATCGCCGAGCATCCCCGCGGTCCCCGTTCCGGCAAAGGTCGAGATCGTTCCGTTCGCGTCAACGACGCGCACGCGCTGGTTGTTGGTATCCGCGATGAAGGTGCGGCCGTCAGCGCTCTCTGCTACGCCGGATGGTTCGTTCAGCTCCGCAGAAATTGCGGCTCCGCCGTCACCTGCGAAGCCCTGCACGCCATTGCCGGCGATGGTTGCAATCTGCCCCGCGCTGATGCGGCGCACGCGCTCGTTGCCTTGATCGCAGACAAGCAGCGATCCGGAGCCGTCAAGCGCAAGGGCGACTGGATGATTTAGAGCTGCGGCTGCCGCTGGGCCGCCGTCTCCCGTAAAGCCGCGGGCGCCGTTGCCTGCGAAGGTAGTGATGCTTCCGGCTTGCACGATGCGGATGCGCTGATTGCCTGTGTCGGCGATGTAGATGGTTCCGTCAGGCGCTACGGCCACGGACATCGGGGAGTTCAACTCTGCGGCTGTGGCCGGGCCGCCGTCACCCGTGAAACCCTGCGTCCCGTTGCCGGCGACGACGGTGATCGCGCCCCCCGCGGAGATTTCGAAGACCTGGTTGCGCGCACTGTCCGCGATGAAAAGATCGCCGGTTGTGTTGTAGGCGACACCCGTGGGTCGCATGAGTGGCGACGCAGTGCCCTGCGCCTGCGCGGGCCCTGTCGCGAGAGCAACAGCCAGCGCCACTATCCACCTCAACCTTTGCAGCCCGACGAGCAGGAATCCCTCCTCAGCGCGTTGCGCGGATTCTCGCGTCCATAATACTCGCGCACCAGCCCGGCTCTGCGCCGCGAAAGTGGGATGGCCTACTCCTGCACGACAGCCTTCACGAGGTTGCGCGGGCGATCGACATCGACGCCGTTCTCGAGCGCCATGTAGTAGGCGAACATCTGCAGCGGAACGACCTCTGGTATGGGCAGCAGGTATTCGTTTGCCGGCTCGATCTCGATGAGATCCGAGGAGACTTCGCGGAGCCTGGCGTCGCCGGTGTTGCCGAGCACGATGGTGCGTGCGCCCTGCGCCTTGAGGTCGGTGAGCAGAGCGACGGTCTTCTCGTAGCGCAGCACGGACTCGGCATCCTGCCAGTCGACCGTGCCGAGTGCGACAATCGGCACCTCGTCCGAGACCAGCGCGTTGGGGCCATGCTTGAGTTCGCCTGCGGGGTACCCCTCGGCGTGCATGTAGGACGACTCCTTGAGCTTCAGTGCGCCTTCGCGGGCGATGGCGTAATGGATGCCGCGGCCGAGGTACAGCAGCGTCTTCGCTGAGCTGTAGCGAGCCGCAAGCCGCTCGGTGATTTGCCGCCATCCTTCCAGTTGGCGCTCGATCATCGGCGGAATCTCCCAGAGCTCTGCGAGCTGACGCTCCATCTCCGTAGCATCGATGGCGCCGCGCGCGTCGGCGGCCTCAAGGCTCAGCAGGCGCAGCACGAGGAGTTGCGCGGTGAAGCTCTTCGTCGCAGGGATCGCGCGCTCGATCCCTGCATGGGTTGGGAGGTAGAGATCGGCTTCGCTGGCCATCGACGAGTTCTCGACATTGGTGACCGCCAGCGTCGGATGGTTGCGCTGCTTTGCCTCGCGCAACGCCGCGAGCGTGTCCGCGGTCTCGCCGGACTGCGAGATAACCAGCACGGCCGGATCACGCTTCGTGTTCGTCGAGCGCGTGATGTATTCGCTTGCGTATTCGACGTCGACGGAGAGGCCGGCGGCGTCCTCGAGCATGATCTCCGCGGCGAGGCCGGCGTGGCGACTGGAGCCGCTCGCTGCGATGATGAGGTCTTTGTGTTTGCGAAAGCACTCCGCGGCATCGGTAAGAGCCTTCATCTGGATGTGGCTATCCGCAACGTACTGCTCCAGGGTGCGGGCCAGCGCATCGGGCTGCTCGTAGATCTCGCGAAGCATCGCGTGCCGGAATTGGCGATCGCTCATCGTTTTCATGGTCTCCAAAGTGTTCATTGTAGCCAGATGCGCGCATCGAAGGCGTTAGTCTGTTAGAAGATGCGACTTGTTCCAAAATTTCTGCTCTCCGCAATGGCGCCCGAGCACTTCCCTGACGCCACGCGCACGGCCGATGCGCCGGAGATCGCCTTTCTTGGCCGATCCAACGTTGGCAAATCTTCGCTGATCAATGCGCTGCTGGGCTCGCGCGAGGCGAAGGTTTCATCCACGCCCGGCCGTACGCGTGCGATCAACTTCTTCGCGCTGCACGAGGGCACGGCGCAGAAGTTCAATCAGCGGCCAGCGCTTATCTTCGCTGACCTGCCCGGCTACGGCTACGCGAAGATCTCAAAATCCATCTCAGCGGAATGGCCGAAGTTCATCGAGCCGTACCTCGCCGAGCGAGAGACGCTGGCACTCTGCATCTGCCTGGTTGACTCCAACATTCCACCACAGGCCAGCGACACCCAGCTCATCGAGGCTCTGCAGCAGATGCAGCGCCCGCACCTCATCGTCGCGACGAAGGCGGACAAGCTGAGCGGCAATACGCTGGCAAAGTCGCTCGCCGCACTCAAGCGCGCGCACGGCGAAGAACACATCCTGCCTGTCTCATCGAAATCAGAGAACGGCGTGAAGGCTCTGTGGGCGGAGATCCTCAGCGTGCTGCCGAGCTAGCGGCAAACGAAAGCCCTGCAGCATCGCCGCAGGGCTCTTGTTGTTCTGGTGCTGCTACTCGCCGTAGTAGTCGAGTCCGAGGTGCGTTATCAGATCCTCGCCCATGATGTGTCGTAGCGTGTTCTTCAGCTTCATCGACTGGATGAAGAGATCGTGCTCGGGGTAGACGCCCGGCGCCGAGTCCGGATCCTTGAAGTAAAAGCTCAGCCACTCCTGGATACCGAGGTGCCGGAGCGCCGGCGTGCGCTGGGCCAAATCCATAAAGAGGCAAAGATCGAGCGCCAGCGGAGCGGCCAGAATCGAATCGCGGCAGAGAAAGTCCACCTTGATCTGCATCGGGTAGCCAAGCCAGCCGAAGATGTCGATGTTATCCCAGCCTTCCTTGTTGTCGCCGCGCGGCGGATAGTAGTTGATCCGAACCTTGTGGTACATGTCGCCGTACAGCTCGGGGTTCTTCTCCGGCTGAAAGATGTACTCCAGCACGCCGAGCTTCGAAACTTCCTTGGTCTTGAAGTTGTCCGGATCGTCCAGCACCTCGCCGTCGCGGTTGCCGAGGATGTTGGTCGAATACCATCCGCTCACGCCGAGCTGACGAGCCTTGAAACCGGGCGCAAGCACAGTCTTGATCAACGTCTGTCCGGTCTTGAAGTCCTTGCCGCAGATCGGCGCGCCCATCTTCTTCGAGAGCTCCTGCAGCGCGGGGATGTCGACCGTCAGGTTCGGCGCGCCGTTGGCAAACGGAATGCCTTCCTTCAGTGCCGCCCAGGCGTAGAGCATCGACGGCGAGATATCCGGGTCGTCATCGACGAGGCCCTTCTCAAACGCCTCAAGCGTCTGGTGAACCGGCTTCTGCTCTTTATAGATTTCGGTCGAGCCGCACCAGATCATCACCTGGCGGTCGGTGCCGGACTTCGAACGAAACTCCGCGATGTCATTGCGAATCTGGTTCGCGAGATCGCATTTGTTCTTGCCCTTCTTCTGCACCTTGGGAGTAAGGCGCTTGACCCACTCCTGCTCGAAGGCAGCCGGCATCGGCTGAATCGACTCGAGAAACGGGCGCATCTGCTCGATCTGATCGCGCTCCAGCACGGCGGCGGTCTTCGCGGCGTCGTACAGGTTGCCGCCGAAGATATCCCAGCCTGTAAAAACCAGGTCGTTCAGCGGAGCCAGCGGAACGAAGTCCTTCACCAGCGGCGTGCGGTCTTCATTGCGTTTGCCAAGGCGAATGGTGCCCATTTGCGTGAGCGAGCCGAACGGCTTTGCATAGCCCCGGCGGACCGCTTCTACCCCGGCGATCAGCGTGGTCGCAACCGCGCCCATGCCGGGAATCATGATGCCAAGTTTTCCAGTGTGCGGCTTGATGCTCGCTGCGCCTGTCTGCGCGGCGTCGGTATAGGACATTGCCAGGACGACCCTTCTATCTGTTGCGATTTTTCCTTAAGCGGACAAACAAGTATCGCGTACCGCCGAAAATCGGCGCAACTGTAGCGGTAACGCTACTCCGTGTGAACGCGGTTCTTCCAGTGCGTCCAGACGAACCAGATAAAGCCCGCGACGAGCACAATCTCGACGCCGAGTTGAAACCGGTGGAAGACAGCCTTGAAGTGCGGGTCGGTGTCCCAGTGGTTGCCCAGTTTCATGCCGATGTATGCCAGCACAAAACACCACGGCCACGATCCGATGAACGTGTAGATGTGAAACCGCACCTGGTTCATCTTCGCAATGCCGGCGGGAAATGCGATGAACGTGCGCACGATCGGCAGCATGCGGCCGACCAGCACCGTGATGGAGCCGTACCGGTTGAAGAAGCGTTCGGCGAGATCCAGGTCCTTACGATTCAGCAGAATGTAGCGCCCGTAGCGTTCGACCATCGGCCTTCCGCCCGCGGCCCCCAGCCAGTAGGCCGGGATCGATCCGATGTTTGAGGCGATCGAGGCGACGGTCGCGACCAGCACCAGTCCCGCCCAATCGTGCGCCAGCTTGTAGCCCGCGAACGGCATGATGATCTCCGACGGAATCGGAATGCATGCCGATTGCAGGGCCATGAGTAGAAAGACAACGGTGTAAGCGGCGCCAACCGAGAGGCCGGCGACCAGTGCAATGAACTTGTTCAGCATTCATTAGCAGTATAGCTGCCGTGTATTGGCGCGGCCGCGAACGCGCACGCAAGGCACGCGCCCGCTCCGGTGCTAGGAAGAGGTGCGCACGAACTCCACGCGACGATTGTTCGCCTTGCCGTCGGGCGTGTCATTGGAGGCCATCGGTTTCGTATCGCCATAGCCCTTTGTCGTCAGCCGGCTCGCGTCTATGCCCATCGCGACAAGCTGCGCCTTCACAGCCTCCGCGCGCTCTTGCGAGAGCGTCTGATTGTGGGCTGAGTCCCCGCTGTTATCCGTGTGGCCGTCGACCTCGAACTTCAGCGTCGGATCGCTGGTCATCAAACCCTTGATCTGGTTGAGCACGCCCATGCTCTCCGGGCGCAGCGTCGCCTGATCGACATCGAAGTTGATCCCGTGCGTGATGATCTTCGTGTCCGTGAACTTACGGCCTACCAGGTTCATTCCGCCGCCCGAAGCGATTCGGACACTCTTGAGGACGATTGGCTTCTCCAGGCTGCCGGCGCCTCCGAACTGGACCCACTCAGGTGCGAGCTTTGTGTCCGGAACCGTCATAATCCGGTATTGATCGACGTAAAACTTTGCCTGCTGCTTGTGATAGACGATTGCGATGTGGTGCCACTTGTTGGCAAACGTCTGGTCTCGCATGGATGCCGGCAACGAGCCCGTAAGGTCCACGCCGTCAGCGTAGTACTTCACATCTCTTGGCTCGACGACGAACTGGGAAGATTCGCCCTGATGCTTGAAGAAGATGTGCATAGGTTCGGCTCCCGCGACCGGGAAGTAATCACACTCCACTGTGAATTGGTCGGGCAGATAGCTCTTCGTCTTCATCCGCGGATTGACCGTCCCATAGTTGCCGTCGGTTATGAGGAACGCCTCATATCCAGCCTGTTTGTTGACCACCGCCTGCCCCGCGTTTATCTCCCACTGCGCAGGAAACTCGCCATCCGGCGTTGCCGTGAAGTCGTCGGCAAAGAGGATGGTCTCGCCGGGGACAAAATCATAATTCTGGTAGGCCTGAATGCTGACCGGCGGGTTGCCCACATCCGCGCCCGAAGGAGATGCCGGAGGCGCAGTCGCGCTGGAACTGGTAGTGGTGGTAGTTGAAGTGGTGGACGAGGACGTTGTGTTCGACGTGTTCGATGAACCGCCGTGGGTTGTTGTTGGATCGACAGCATTCACGGCAGAACTCGCTGCATCGTCTTGCTTCTGGTCGATCTTTGCCTTCGCCTTCGCCTTGATCCGATCCATGATGCTTTGAGAATGTGCGACTGGAACGGCTGTCCCAAGGAAACAGCCGGTCAGCACGACAGGTAGCCAGATTGTGGGTCTCATGGGTTCACTCCTACGGGAATTCAGGAGCCCGGACTTTCATGGTGTGAAGCAGCGTACTACTCGGGCAGCGTCATATCCCAGAAAAATTTCGCACTTCGCGCCCGTCACGCGAAGGTTTGTTGATCTTGCAATAGCGTCGACATGCCCGCGGCTTTGTTAGCATTGAGTTATGCCGGAAGCAGCAAGCGCCGTCGCCCCAGCCGCAGCCTCGAACCCCGCCAGCCAGCCCCAGACCGGGATCCAGACCGGCCGCCCCGCGCCTGGCGGAGCCCCTGTGAAGAGACAGATCGTCTGCTTCAGCTTCTACAAGGTTTTGCCCGAGTGGCGACGCCTCCCCGCCGCCGAACGCGCCGCGCACAAGGCCGCCTTCGCCGCAGTGCTGGAGCGCTGGAACAAGCCCGGCGAATTCGTCTCCATCACCTACTCCACCCTCGGCACCCGCGGCGACGTCGACTTCTGCGTCTGGACCATCAACTACGCCATCGACGAACTCAACCGCATGCGCAGCGAGCTCCTCGCCACGCCGCTCGGCGGCTACCTCGAAACCCCGCACAACTTCCTCGCCATGACCAAGCGCTCGCAGTACCAGATCGGCCGCGCCGAAGGCCCGGAAAGCAAAGCCGAGAGCGAAGGCGACGCCCGCGGCGCCATCCGTCCCGGCGGCCAGAAGTACATCTTCATCTACCCCTTCTGGAAGACGCGCGCCTGGTATCTGCTCTCGCTCGAAGAACGCAAGCGCCTCATGGACGAGCACATCCGCATCGGCCTCAAATACCCGCGCGTGAAGCTCAACACCACCTACTCCTTCGGCCTCGACGACCAGGAGTTCGTCGTCGCCTTCGAAACCAACTTCCCCGAAGACTTCCTGGATTTAGTCCAGCAACTCCGCGAAACCGAAATCTCCATGTACACCCTCAAGGACTACCCCATCTTCTCCTGCGTCCGCCTAAAGCCCCACGAGATGCTCGACCGCCTCGGGTAACATGCGGACTGTTTGGTGATTCTCATCTACCGTGAAGTTACGGTAGCGCAGGCTACTCCGTTTTTCGGCTTGAACCGGCAGGTACATTGGCTAAGGCCACGCCCTAAAGCAGCACGGCACACCTGTAGCGCTTCGGCGTCTTTATGACGCAACGCGAGCAGTGAGGAAAGATTCTGCCTCGCTTGTGAAAGATACAACCGGAACGCTTTCTCATAGGTGTCGGGAGGACCATCGGAACCCGGCGGCCTGTCTTCCCAATTGTTGGAGCGGAGATCTTCCTCTCGTAGTCTCACAACAGCACGGAGATGCTCTTCGGCCTCATTCATTTGCCCACAGGTTGCCTCCAAACGACCAACGTTGAAGACTGGGCTGATGTTGTTTACCGTTTCCTCGCCCATCGTTTTTCGCAGGATAGGTAAGCCATCGCAAGGCCGACCCGCTTCGGCGTATGCGTCGGCGATCACTTCGGCGTGAAAGGCTGGATAATCCGACGTGGCGTTCATCGATTCTGCACGAGAACACGCTTGAAGTGCGTCTCCCATGGTCGTTCGATTGCTAGCACCAGTCGCGCACATCATCGTCCATGCCGACTCGTTTGTAGGATCCAGTCTTGCCGCCCGCCTTGCCGCCGGAAAATCTTTAGCTTCGAAATGAGCTTTGTCTACGAGTGCATTGCTGATGGTGCTCCGGAGTGCCCGGGGCATCGCCACCGTTAGCGCGTCGACGGGCGAGAGATATACAGCGGCCAAGTAAGACAACGCGAGAAACAAAGGAACCGCAAGTATGGATACACCCGCAAAAACGAAAGCTTTTCGCATCGATGGCCTCGTAGACTCAATATAGGTCGATGGTGACTGGCGAGGCCCCTTCAGAAGGTTCTGCCAGGGGCCGGATGCCCCACGGCTTGCTTTTGAGACATGGTTTCATGCCGTCCCCTCCCTCAGGCACTCGTTGCGCTACGCTTTTCCCATGCCCGCTAAAGCCGTAACGAAGAGCGCCACCAAAAAACTCCCGCCCCCTCAAAAGCTCTCGCCCGCGCAACGCGCCGCCGCCATCGAAGGCGTACCGTCCGCTCGCGCAAAAAAAATCGCCGCCAGAGAGCCCGTCTCACCCAAATCGAAACACGGCAAAACCAAAAACCCTCTCGCACCCGACCGCATCGCCGCCATCCTCGACGCGCTGCGCCAAACCTACCCTAACGTCGTCTGCGCTCTCAACCATCGCAACGCCTTCGAGCTCACCATCGCGACCATCCTCTCCGCGCAGACCACCGACGTCGGCGTCAACAAGGCCACGCCCGAGCTCTTCCGCCAGTTCCCCACTCCCGAAGCGCTCGCCAAAGCCAACCCCACCGCCGTCGAGCAGCTCATCAAGTCCACCGGCTTCTATCGCAACAAGGCGAAGAACATCATCGGCGCCTCGCGCGTCCTCGTCGACAAATTCCACGGCCAGGTCCCCGAAACCATGGACGAGATGCTCGAGCTCCCCGGCGTCGCGCGCAAAACCGCCAACGTCGTCCTCGGCTCCTGGTTCGGCATTCCCTCCGGCGTCGTCGTCGACACGCACGTCCTCCGCATCTCGCGCCGCCTCGAGCTCACCGCCAACACCGACCCCGTCAAGGTCGAGCAGGACCTCGAAAAAGTGATCCCCAAAGCTCGCTGGATTCAGTTCTCCCATGAGCTCATTCACCACGGACGGCAAGTCTGCATTGCGCGCAAGCCCGAGTGCGAGCGCTGCACCCTCGAACACCTCTGCAACTCCGCGGACAAGACCTGGAGCTCACACTAGCTCGCCGACTCCGGCTTATCATCAATGGCTGCGCGGACAGCCTCCGCAAGCGCCGCGACCGAGGAGGTCACAGCCTCGGCGTGTGGCGCGCAGCCGAGCGAGCG
>DATNGO010000141.1:0-7506 GCA_035605855.1 Acidobacteriaceae bacterium
TTCTGTATCTGCTCATCCATCAGCCGCGCAGCCTCTGCATAGTTGCGCATGCGATAGTTCAGCCACGCTGTACGCCAGTGCGCGCTCGGCGCATAAACGCTCTTCGGAAAGTGCTCCACCAGCGCTGCGTAATCTGCAATCGCACGCCCCGAATCCTTGCGGATCAGATACATGTTCCCGCCCGAGTACAGCGCCTCCTCCAGCCACCGGCTCTGCGGATACTTCGTCGTCAGCTCCTGCACCAGCGCATCCTGCGCGCTCGTGTCGCCGACATTTCGCGCCAGCTCCGCCTGCAGATACAGCTTCAGTGCCGCCGAGTCATCGCCCGTCACCGGCAGCCTCTCTACGTCCATGCGACTCAGCCTCTTCAGCTTCAGGTCGCACACCGCCGCATAGATCTCCAGCGCATCGCGGTCCGCCTGCGTCAGGTCCTTGTCATCCTTCTGCAGCTCGCGATACTCAATCGCCGCATCGCCATACTGATGCGCGTTGAACATCGCATCCGCATGCTGCTTTCTCTCCGCCACCGTCAGCGGAATCTGCATCACCCCCAGCTGATTCTTCGCATCGTTCGCCTGGCCACTCAGAGGATCACCCAGGTAGATACCGCGATACAGCTTCGCCGCCTCGGCCATATTTCCATTCGCCTGGTACGCCTTCGCCAGCGTCGAGCGAAACTCCACATGCCCGCCCGCCGGCGTATTCACCAGCGGCTGCAGCACACGCAGCGCGCTCGCCGCATCATGGTTCGCGAGATACGCCTGCGCCAGCGTCACCGGCGCATTCGGCACAAACAGACTGTCCGGATACTTCTCAGCGAAGTTCGCCAGCGCCGGAATCGCATCTGTAGGCCGGTTCGCCGCAACCGCCGCCTGCGCGCCCAGATACGTCGCGTAGTCATCCAGTGCATTGCCCGTCTTCTGCGCCGCAGTAAACGCCTCCTGCGCCTCCGGATACTTGTGATCCATCATCAGCGCGTGCCCCAGCGCCAACTCCGCCGCCGCCGCACCATCACCCGGATGTCCCGCCGCCCAGTGCCGCACGCCGTCATACGCCGCCGCACTCCGAGTCGTCACCAGCTGTTGCGCCATCGGCCGCAGCTGCGCGCTCGCCACAAAGGCCGTATGCAGTCTCCGGCTCAGCGCCGTTGCAGCCACCTCAAGATGCTTCCGCCGCACCTTCGCGCGGCCCCTCTTCGCGGACGTCCGCCTCGCCGTCGCATGATGCGCCGAACCCTTGCCCGATCTTCCCTGGATCGTCTTACTCGTCCTCTTCGATGACGTGCTCTTCGGCGACGCACTCTTCCCCGACGTCGTCGCCGGCTTCTTCTTCTGCGTGTTCCTGCTCGAGCTCTGCGCGTACCCAACCGTGACCGCCGCGCACAGCACCACGCCGATAATCCAACCCCAACGAAACCCAGAACCCTTGGTCACAACTTCCACCTTGATTCGACTCTACGGCCTGCGAAAAGACTCTGCATCCACACCTCCGTGTCATCCGTACCACCGCAGGTACACCTGACAAAACTGAGCCCACCGGAGTCACCGGTGGGCTCATGATCTTGCTGGCGTTTCCAATGCAGTGAAGGTCTAAGCCTTGATGAGTTCCACGTCGACCGTGATATGAACCTCTTCACCCACCAGGATTCCGCCGGTTTCGAGCGCAGAGTTCCACGTCAGCCCAAAGTCCTTGCGGTTGATCTTCGTCGTGGCCGAGAGGCCGATCCGGGTATTGCCCCACGGATCCTTCTGCGGCGTCGACGGCCCCTCGACCTCCAGCGTAACCGGCCGCGTAACACCATGGATCGTGAGGTCGCCGGTCACGGCATACTCCTCGCTGCCCTTCCGCGTCACCTTCGTCGACTTGAACGTGATCGTCGGATACTTCTCCGCCTCGAGAAAATCCGCGCTCTTCAGATGCCCATCGCGCTGAGCCTCGCCGCTGCTCAGCGTCGCAACGTCCAGCGTGGCCTCGACAGAAGAAAGAGATGAGTCGGTGGCGTGCTCCGTAAGGTCACCGGTGATGCCCTTGATCGAGCCTTTCACGTTGGAGATCATCATGTGCTTCACTTTGAACTCGGCACTGCTGTGGGCCGGATCGATCTTCCAGGTCGTGAGAGCAGCAGGCGTGGCGGGGGATGTTGCCATGGGAATCTCCTTTTTTGATCCGGGTAAGAATGGAGCCGCGGGGCTTGAACGGCTCCGGCTGCCAGCGAGACCCGGCGCGAGCCCATGCTAGCACCAATCCATTGCAACTGTTTCATGCACCGGACCGTCACTGCGGTCACTGCACCGCCTCGCTCCCCGCGAGAATATGCGACGTAACTTCCAGCCTGTGGTAGTTGCGATAGGTCGCCTGAAACGACCAGACCGTCGGGTGGAAGGTCTTGGCATCGCCGATATCACGCGACGTAATCGACGAGGGCAGCCAGAAGGTCTCCCCGCCCAGCGACACCGGCGCATAGTCCACCCTAAGCTTCCGCTCCCCGACGACCGGATATGCATAAGCATTCCCCGGAACGATAAGGTGATGCGGCGTCGTTAGCTCCAGATGCGTAATCTGCATCGACAGAGGATCGACAAAAACACGGCCCCTGCTCTTCTCCTGCAAGAGACAGTCAGCCGAGTTCTCCCGTGTGAGAGCAGTGGCGAAGCGGATAACGTAAGGCCCGTCTGGGCGGTTGCTCTTGATCCGCTCCAGCTCATACCTCATACAAACCTTCTGATTGACAGAGACAACTGCAAGCCCGCCCTCGAACACTCCGCTCAGCAGGCTCGGGCCCTCTATATCCTGCGACTTCGGCGCTTTGCCGTTAACGCTCTTGATTTCGCGCGACTCCACAAGTGAGCTCGTGTTCCTGGAGTTGGCAGTCCGCTTCACGCGAAAGACCGAGTCGGTGACGGTGTCCCGGTTGCCCGCGCCGGGTTCTACCCGCGATACGACCTGCTCATCGCAGAAGAGACTCGGCAACCCCTTGTCATAGTGGTTCAGATTCGCTTCCAACCTATGCAGAATCTCGTCCAGCGTCGGCGCCTTCGCCTGTTGTGACTGCAGTGCACATGGAAACCCGAAAGTCCCCAACCCCAGCAGCACAACAATCGAAATGGCCGCGGACAATCTTCTATCGCTCATGGCAAAGCGCAACTTTCGCTGCGTCCCTATCGTATGCAATCTCAACCAGCGAACAGGCTGGGCGTCCCCGCGAACCGGCCCGCGCTGTGGTCTCACCCGATCACCTCCTGTAAACTAACAGCCATGGCGGCACACCCCTCATCTCTCGCAGAAGACCCCGCCCAGCTCTCCGCGGCCACCCCTGCCATCGAGCCCCACCCGGACCTCGAACTCGTCGAACGCGCCAAAGCCGGCGACACCGCCGCCTTTGAGCAGCTCGTGCGCCAGTACGACCGCCAGATTTACCGCACCGCCCTCCACATCACCCAGAACCGCGAGGACGCCGAAGACATCACCCAGGACGTCTTCTTCAAGGCCTTCCAGAAGCTCGAGCAGTTCCAGGGCAACTCCAAATTCTCCACCTGGCTGGTCCGCATCGCCGTCAATGAGAGCCTCATGCGCCTCCGCAAGCGCAAGACCTCAAAGACCGTTTCCATGGACCAGGACGTCCAGACCGACGAGGGCTCCATCCCCCGGGACTTCGCCGAATGGCGCCCCAACCCCGAGCAGATTTACTCGCAGGGCGAGCTTGGCGACATCCTCCGAAAAACAATTGCGGGCCTCCCCCCGGGTTTTAGAACCGTTTTCACCCTCAGGGACATCGAAAACTTGTCGACTGAGGAAACGGCCGAGGCGCTAGGATTGAGCGTCCCTGCCGTGAAGTCACGACTGCTGCGTGCGCGCCTGCAACTACGCGAGCGCCTCAGCCGCTACTTCCGCAAAGCCAACGAGGGCTCGAAGTGAACTGCACCGATTTTCTCGCGAAACTAACCGACTATTTCGACGGCCAGATCGACCCCGATCTCCTAACGGAAGTCAAAGAACACCTCGGAACCTGCCACCACTGCGAAGTGGTCGTCAACACCACCCGCAAAACCATCGACGTCTACCGGCACAGCCAGCCCTACGAATTCCCCGAAGAGCTCTCCAATCGCCTCCGATCCGCCATCATGGCGCGATGCAATGCCTCCAGGGAAGGCGCCGAGGCCAAGGCCAAGCTCCACGCCGAACTCATTCGCGACGCCTCCTCCCGCTCCTCCTAGATCATTCCCCGATCATTCCCCGCGATCCTCATTCACGGCCGTCATCCCGGGTGGGCCCTTGACGACCTCCGGCGGAGAGCAGGACTCGCTCACCATCCTCTACAGCAACATATGCCATAGGCCTCCCACCTGCGTAAGCAGAGGGTAGGGCATCACGTGCCTCGGCTCGAGCGATCTGTACTGTGCCAGCCGACAGGACGCTGGCCACTCTCTAGAGGACATCCATCCGCTCTCCATCGACTTTCCGCACTCTAAGCAAAGTTACCTGGACGCTGGGACAAGTGGATGACAATCACACCGCGCCCTGGATAAGAGACTCGGACGCGCGAGCAAGTGCCAGGCCCTCTCTCAGCGCATAGTCTATTCAGCGTTCGGAGATGTCACACGCACTTGCAGTCCATCCGAATGCAGAAGGAGCAACTCCATGTCGAAGATTATTAACGGTGTCAATGTCACCGGCCTGAGCCGGATCACGGATGAAGTCAAAGCCGATACCACGCTCGCGAAGTTTCGCTTCCGCGTGCAGAACGAATGGTTGGAAGGTGGCCACAACCGTTCCACATTGAGCGAGATTTACGGAGCCGGCCAGCTGCACCATCATGCCACACCGTTCGTCATCCACGCCGATGAGCCCATCGTTCTTCTCGGCAACGACCAGGCGCCCAATCCCGTTGAATACCTTCTCGCCGCCCTTGCCTCGTGCGTCACAAGCTCGCTCGTCTATCACGCCGCCGCGCGAGGCATCAAGATCGAGGAGGTCGAGTCGCAGGTCGAGGGAGACATTGATGTGCGCGGCTTCCTCGGGCTCGACCCCGGCGTGCGAAACGGATTCCAGAACATCCGCCTCTCCCTGGCCATCAACGCCGATGTCACGGACGAACAACTCAAGGAACTCGCCGGCCTGGGGACAGGATTCTCGCCCGTTTTTGACTCTGTCACAAAGGGAGTGCCGGTCGCAGTTCGGACCGAGCGCATGAAAACAGAACAAGCCGCAGACGCAGCATAAAACGGACGGGAGACAGCCCGGCGCTGCTCTCCCGCCTTTCCTGCAAATTCTGCTTTCCGCTCCCGAAGGGACGTTATGTCAACAGCGACCTTCCTGATATCCGAAAGAATTCAGGCGCAGGGCTTCTGCGGTCTGGAAGATGCAACCTATGCTTCCACATGGGCCATCTTTTCGCCGGGTACATCCTGGGCGATTGCTGGTAACCGCTGCCTTCGTCAACGTGAGCACCGGCATCTGCATACCCGCGCTCATCGCTCGCATATTCTTCGGCAAGGTGGTCTGTGAGTAATTGAATCCAGAGTGTTAAAATCCTTCCTGACCCTGTCTGTTCATGAAGCAGCACACTGACGTTAACCCGGCGGTCGCATCGCGTCTTACGGCCGTCACCCCGGTCGCTCTGCTGCTGTTGGGACTTCCGTTCGCCACCGCCCTGGTGACAATGGTTAAAACCAGCGTCAATATCCCCTTGACCGATGACTACGACGCCATCGCCGAGTTCCTCTATCGTTACATGCATACTCAGGGCTTTCTCGCCCGTATCGGCTGGATCCTCACAGCCCAGCACAATCAATACAAACTGATCCTGCTCAATACAGTCGCCGCCCTTCAGTACCACCTCATCGGACACGCAAACTTCAGGGCACTGCAGCTGCTCGGCGATCTATCCATCCCCGCGGCGCTTTGCCTCCTGTGGCTCCTCCTCGCCCGTCAGCGACGGCCCCTCCAGCACTCACTCTGGCTCATCCTCATCCCCTGGTACCTCTTCCTCAGCCTCTGTTATTACGAAACAGTGAACTGGGCGATGAATGGCTTCTTCGCGCTCGCTATCATTCCGCTTGCCTTCGCCTCCGTATTCTTCTTCACCTCGTCGGACCGGCGCGCCACGCTCTGGGGAACGCTCTTTCTCATCCTCGGCATCGCTGCCAACGGCAGCGGATTCATCCTGGCCTTCGCGCTTCTTGTTCTGCTCGTGTATCAGCGGAAGTTCCGCACAGCACTCGCTGTCGCTCTGGCTGCCTGCCTGATGGGTGGCGTTTATCGTGTGCACTACACATCCGTGCCGATGGGCCATTCGTTGCCATCGCTCGGCGGGGGCCTTACCTTCGCATTTGCCTTTCTCGGCGGCATCTTCCCAACGCTTCCTGCCTGCACCGTCTTCGGCGTGGTTCTCGTGGCCGGATTCGTCTTTCTCCTCACTCGCGGGTGGGCTCGCCTCAGTCCGGAAACCTTCTGCATCGCCCTGTTCTGCATCCTCACCGCCGCAGCCATCACACCTGCCCGCTTCAGCGAGGGTGTCGAGTCCGCCATGACCAGCCGCTATCGCATGTACCCCCTCATGCTTCTCTCTGCCGAGTACCTGGCCGTGCTCCGGATCTTCGTTCCCCACCGCCTTCGATTACGCTCAACCTGGGCCGCTGTCATTGGGCTCGCAACCTCCTGCGCAATCGCATTCGGCATCGCCTCACAGATCCATGCCTACCGCGTCATGCATGCTCGCCAGCGGATCCTCATCGCCCACCTCATCCTTTGGGAGCGCCACCCCGAACGGCTGGACCTCATCCCCGATGAGATCGCCTACCTTTACGGAGACCGCTGGATTCCCTTTCGCATCCGTGCCCAGCAAATTCTCCATGAGAGCATCGCCGCCGGCCTCTACATCCCTCCGGTATCGGCTCGGGATCCGCTTCCCGTGAAACCGCACTCGCCCTCCACGATGGATATCGAGGATGAACCTTGGCCCGCGAGGGGCACCGGCGCCGTATCAAACCCGCCCGGCGGAGCTTGACAACCGGCCCTCGAGCCTCGAACCACTTGACGCCCTTGATATAATCGAATCAGGAGAAGTTTCGCCCGGCTCACTGCCGGGCATCGCTGCTTAATCCACCTAAGTTTCTTTATCATCAAGACTTTGTGGCAACATGACAGCGTAACCCATCTCTTATCAAGACTTTGCACAAATCGCTACCTTTGAAGTCCAAGCCTAACTCCTTTGCCCTGAAGACTTTGCGCAAAAAGTGACGGGGGGAGGGGTACCCTCCGCCGAAGCAAAAAGGCGACCCGAAGGCCGCCTTTCACTAACAACTAACCACTTACAACTTACAACTTTACTTCACCACAACCTGCTGGAACAGAGGAGAGCTCAGCAGCCCCGCAAACTCGCTGTCCGACGAGGAGTAATCCACCGTCAGGGTCCCGGAGTTCGAGTCGATCGACGTATCGTCCACCGCACCCTTCTCGAACGGCGACCCGGAAGTCCGCTTCAGGATGGCAACACCCTTCATCAGG
>DATNGO010000142.1:0-33328 GCA_035605855.1 Acidobacteriaceae bacterium
TCGATCGTTGCCTTGACACCTGACAGCGAACGGGCCTCGTCTCGCGCGTCTCCACTTACCGGAAGGTCGCCGAATTCGATCGACCACGGTGCGATGCCGACGTTCGGAAGGGTTTGCAGTCCCACGGGACCTGTTGTGGCCCCAGGACTCGCATTCCCTGACAGTGAAGATTGCCCCTCGCTGCTGTCCTTCTCTTTCGATCGACTCCCTTGCTTCCCGCGATCCCCGTCTGCTCGATGGGCTAAGCCAGATTTGTTCCCACCCAAGTCCAGCAAGGAGGCAAAGCTGGCATTGTCGCCGCCGGTTAACAGGGATGCCAGATCTACTTGACCTGCCATCTGCCCCTTCGCGACTTGTGCCACATTCACCTTCACCAGACAACCGCCTCCCAACATCACCGCCGAGCCTCGGCGCACTCCTTCGTTATCGGCGAATCTGCGGAATTCTGTGCTCCCTCTTTCGCCCCATCACTTTCAGCAGCTCGGATTCACGTGTCCCATTTCGCAACTCTTCTTGCGAGAAATAGATCCTCGTTCAGCTTCTGTTCGCGCAGGCGTCTTTCTATCGCAAGCACATCGACGCGGCGGTTGTTGAGGCTCTCCATAACCTCGCGTTCCCGGTGAGCCGACAAATAGGCAGACATCTGTTGCGCCTGAGCCTCTCTCAGTCCTTCAATTTTTGCTATCTGGTCAGCACGCTGTCGCCAGAGCGATCTCGAATGGATCTCCACAGCCTGGTGCTGTGTGTTCGGCAGAATGCATTGAATCTCGCTAAGGCGTGTCGTTGTGATGCACCCCAATTCGCCTGATAGCTTTGCAACCTCGGCTTGCGCGATCTTCAGCTCCTCAACAATTGCTGCCAGTTTGCGCTCTTCAACCTCTTCCCTCTGACATCGCACACGCAGGAGGATCTGTATGGAATCGGGCAATCGCATGCTTAACTCGGAAGCGACGACAGCAACTGCGCCGTCTCTTCGAACGTGCACAGGCTCGAGGTGCTCTGGCGAAGAAACTCATCCATCTTGGGCAGCACTTCGACTGCGCGATCTAGCACAGCATCGCTCCCGCGCTGATACGCTCCGATCCGGATGAGGTCCTCAGAGTGCACATATGCTGCTAGCAACTGGCGCAGTTCCGTGGCCTTCTTCAAATGCTCGGGAGTGACAATGCTGGGCATTAGTCGACTCAGGCTATCCAGTACTGCAATAGGGGGATAATGTCCCTTCGTTGCCAGGCGTCGATCAAGAATGATATGACCGTCCAGCAGCGAGCGAACTGTATCGACGACAGGATCCTGCTGATCGTCTCCCTCCATCAGCACCGTGTAGAAGGCCGTTATACTTCCCTCACGAAAGTTCCCAGCGCGCTCCACCAGGCGCGCTAACTTGTTCACCACCGACGGCGTATAACCCTTTGCTGTTGGAGGCTCTCCTGCAGCCAAACCAATCTCCCGCTGGGCCATCGCGAACCTGGTCAGCGAGTCCACCACTAGAAGTACATGTTTGCCCTCTGCTGCGAACGCCTCTGCGATCGCAGTCGCCAATAGTGCGGCGCGCAGTCGCATCAGTGGCGGCTCGTTGGAGGTCGAGACGACGATCACCGAACGCCTGCGTCCTTCATCTCCAATGACCTCCAGGAACTCTCCAACCTCACGTCCGCGCTCCCCAACCAGCGCCATTACAATTACGTCCGCCGCCGCTCCCGTGCACATCATTCCGAGCAGCGTGCTCTTACCAACACCACTCCCCCCGAAAATTCCAAGTCTTTGTCCACGACCACAGGTTGTGAACGCGTCCAGCGCACGAATGCCACACCCCAGCGGTTCGCGAATTGGCGATCGTTCGAGCGCTTTTGGTGCTGATCCATCAATTTCGACCATGCGGGTTGAACGATATCCTCCCATCCCGTCGAGCGGTTGTCCGTTCGCGTCAAGCACCCGACCCAGCATGTCCGGCCCAAAGGGAACGGATGGCCGGCCACTGAGCGACGTAACCGCATCTCCCAGACGAATGCCCGTTGGATCTTCAGTCATCATTGACAGGATCGTCCGCCCACGAAAGCCCACGATCTCACCTTTGAACCGGGAACCGGCGCCGGCACTTATCTCGCAAGCATCCCCGATCGACCCAAAGGGGCCTTCAGACTCGATCAAATTGCCCGTCACGCGCGTGACCCGTCCCTTCCAACGGACGGTTGAGCACCGGCTCAAATGCTGTTCAAACTCTTGCAGCATGGCGTGACTGTGCACCCGGTCTATGTGCAAGCAGCTGCGTGAAGCTCTCTTCCACGTCTCGCAGCTGCGCCTCTAATCCGAAGTTCGCTGATCCAAGCTCTGTCTCAACGATGCAGTCGCCAGGACCTAGCGCGTCATCGGAGGATATCTCCCATCGCGGTGATCCTCCGTTGCCGTCTCCGCATCTCCGCCAGTGTTCTACATTCTCGGTGGCGACCCGGATACGCACTACAGAGCCGCATTGCATCCGCTCAAGAGCGATCCTCACCAACGCAGTCAGCAGTGTCGGATCCAGTTCCGCTTCGCGCTGCAGAATCTTCCGCGCGATTGAAAGCGCCAACTGAACTACTTCTCCCTCTGCTCTTCTGAAGTATTCGGCACGTTCGTCCGAGAACTCTCTCAGAACCTCGGTTATCTTCAGCTGCGCGTTTTGCCTTCCGCGCTCGCACTCAGTTCGCACCCGCTGGTCTGCTTCCGCAACTGCAGCATCTCGGACAATCTGAATCCGCCGCTCGACTTCATCTTCCGGCACCCCGATCACGACGGGGGGCAACGACTCATCTGCCGGCGGTGAAGATGACAGCGGCAACGCGAGCGTAGCCTCGCCAGCTTCCTGATACTCCAATGGAAGGATGAACGGGCACATACTAGACAAACGATTCTCCTTCATCGCTGCGCAGGTTCATCCGTCCCTGTTCTTCGAGTTGACGCGCGATACTTACCATCTCTCCATGGGCACGCAGCGCGTCCTTGCTTCGGACTGGCCCCAACGCATCCATCTCTTCCTTCAGCATTTCCACTGCCCGTGCCGACAGCGTTTTGTAGAACCGTTCACGCAGTTCCGGACTCGCTCCCTTCAGGGCCATCGCCAGCAGGCCGCGTTCCACTGCACTTGATAGCTCGCGGAGCTGGCTGTCGTCAAGCCGCATAAAGTCCTCGAACGTAAACATCAGTTCTCGGATACTGCCGGCCAGCTTGGCGTCCTGCCCTTCAATGCTCTCCAGGATCTCGCGCGATGTTTCGGTGTCAACGATGTTCATCAAAGCTGCAACGTTTTGAAATCCGGAATAAGTTCTCTTGTTGATCTCACCTGCAGACCGCAGTCTCCGATGAAAAGCTGCCGAGATGCGCTCCGCCATTGCGGGCGAGAACTGTCGAAGATTCGCCAGCCGGCGAACCGACTCTGCTCGCGCCGAGCGGGGCAGTTGCATCAGCAATGCCGAGGCCTGCTTTGGTTCAAGATGCCCCAGCACAAGCGCGACAGTTTGGGGGTGCTCACCTTCAAGAAGCCGCGCCAGTTGTTTTGGATCCGCCTTCTGCAGCGATTCAGCTCGGCCCGAGTTTAACTCGTCGGTCCTCACCATTTGACTCTGCATCGTCTTGGCGCCGTTCTCCCCGAAAGCCTTCACCAGCAGGCGGGTCGCCGTTGCGGTTCCCCCCTGGGTAAGCAGCTCACGTCCCGCCGACATCTGATGGTACTCACGCAACACCTGCTGCGAGATCTGAGACGAAACCCGGCCGAGCTTTGCAATCTCCTTCGTGACCAGCTGCAGGTCATCCTCAGGAAGATTCCGAAAGAAGACGGCTGCGGCATCATCGCCAAGCACGGTCATCAGGATGGCGGCCTTCTGCACTCCTTTTAGCTGCTTGTACTCGATAGGCTCGCTCATCCTTCTGACTCCTGCAGCCAGCTCTGAAGTGTGCGCGTCATCTGGGCAGGTTCGGTCTGCACCATCTCCGTCAATCGCCGCTTCAGACCGACCGTGTTCGTATCAGCCTCTAGCAGGTTGTCAAAGTCATCTACCGGGATTTCAGCGGGAATCGCAAGCTCCGCCATCGCGATTGAACTCTGACTCGCTGCCCCCAGCTCACGTACTACACTGACAATCTGCTTCTGCACAGGACGGAAGATCAGCGCCCAGGCCAATACAAAGAGGAGTAGAAGAGACGCGTATTTCAAGGTGTTGACATTGTCATTGACCGTCTTCTGCACCCGTTCGCCCAGCGTGGGAGCGGCATCCATGTCACCCGTATTACTGAAGGTCATATTCTCTACCGTCACCACATCGCCACGCTGCGCATCCACCCCAATGACCGCGGCAGCGAGATCTTGCAATTGCTTCAGTTGTGCAGGCGACCGCTTGTAGGTCGAGCCAACCATCTTGCCATCCACCATCTTCTTGTCGGAAAAATCATTGACCAGGATTGCCGCCGTGATGCGTCGAATTCGTCCTGGCGGAGCGACCGTATGCCGCGAGAGCTTGTTCACGCCAAACGTCGAGTTCTCTGACTTCGAGGTCTGCGTCGTACCATCCGCATTAGCGTCCTGCGATTGCGTCGTTCCCTTGCCCGGAGTAACCGGGAGATTGCTCGCTGTGCCCGCGACTCCCCCATTGTCGGTCTGTCCAGCCTGTTCCATCGTCTTTTGCGTGGTGAGCAGAGCACTCACATTGGGATCGTACTTGTCTTCGCTCTCCTCCGAGCTAGTGAGGTCATACTCTACGTTTACGCTCGCCCGCAGGTTATCGACTCCAACTACGGGTCCCAAAGTCGCTATCAGCCTCTTCGAGAATTCGTCCTCCAACTCCCGGCCTTCCATCGTCGAGCTATGCCGATTCAGCAACTCGTTCGTGTCGGCGTCGATGATCGCGACATCGGCCGGCGCAAGATTTTCGACCGCGCCGCTTACCAGGCGCGCGATGGCGTCCGTCTGATCCTGACTCAATCCGCCACGCTTCAGACGAAGAGCTACCGAAGCTTTTGCGGGCTGCGATCGATCCAGAAACACTGAATCTCGCGGCATCACGAGGTGCACGCGCGCACCTTTGACGTTGCTCAAAGTTCCAATCGTCCGCTCGAGTTCGCCCTCGAGCGCACGCTGATAGTTCACCTTCTCATCGAACTCGGTCTGTCCCCATGAGCTCTTATCGAACAGCTCAAAGCCCATTCGGCCGCTGTGAGTCGCACCTTGGGACGCCACTTCCATGCGAGCTTCATCGAGTTGACTCGCCGCGACGTCGATTCCCTTTCCATCCGGCTGCATTTTGAAGTCAATCTTCTTCATCGCAAGCTGCTGTGAGATCGCCTGGGCATCCTCCGGCTCAAGCCCTGTCATCAGCGGCTTGTAGTCCGTCGAACTCATCATGACCGTCAACACCACCAGGCCCGCCACCGTCGCCATGGTTCCTCCAGCGACGATCATGCGCTGTCGCGGACTCATCCGCTGCCAGGCCTGCTTCAGTTGTTCCACCACCTTGTTCTGCATCGGTCAGCGCCCTTCAGAACTGCATCTTTTCCATCTCTTGATAAGCACTGACGACCTTGTTGCGCACCTGCATCATCAACTGAAAAGCCACATCGGCCTTCTCGACCGACACCATGGCGCCACCTATGTCTGCGTTACCTTTTCCCTGCAGAAGGTTCACAACCTGCTGGTCCGCATTATTTTGCAGCGAGTCCACATCGCTTACGGCCGATTGAAATACATCGGCAAAGTTCGTCGCAGGCGCCTGGCCATTCGCAGCTCCAGTCGCGCCGGTCGATAGCCCTGTCGCGATCGAGGGAATTCCTGACACGATACCGTTGATCATTCGTGCCTCTCTCCTAGCTCTTTAGAAGGTCAATGGATTGCTGAATCATCTGCTTTGAGGCAGACACTGCCGACGCATTCAGCTGATACGCCCTCACCGATCCCATCAGGTCCACCATTTCTTCGGCTGGATTGATCGCCGGAAACGATACGTAGCCGTCCTTATCCGCGTCCGGGTGGCCGGGATCGTACCGCCGGATCGGATCTGCACTATCCTCCACAACACGCGTTAGCTTGACGCCACCCGCAGGCGCTACGCCTGCCCGAAGGTCAGCAGTACTATTCAGTACCGACCGAAATGGCGTTGTCCCCACACTCTCCAGCACAACCTCCCGCCGACGATACGGTCCACCACCGCCTTCGGTGCGAGTGGTATCCACGTTCGCAAGGTTCGACACAGCAACCTCTGATCGCTCGCGTTCTGCTGAGAGCGCGGACGCGCTGATGTTCAGTGCACTGAAAATTCCCATAGGTTTTCTCTCTATTGATCTTCGTTAATCGCCGTGATGATCTGATGAAACCGGTCCTTCATCAGCTGAGTACCCATCTGATACTGCAGTTGAACCTCCGACAGCTTCATCGCCTCACGGTCGATGTCCACATTATTTCCATCGGGCCGCTCCAACAGCCCACTCACATCTCGAACCGCCGCGTGCGGTGTGCTTCCGTCCGGGGCCGCCGCCGCACGTGCCAGCTCATGCTGAAAGTCCACGTCCTTCGTCCGGTACCCGGGCGTATCGACGTTAGCCACATTCGACGCAATAACGTTCTCTCGCTGACTTGTTAACGAGAGATAGCTTTCCAGCTGCGAAAGGATTGACAGGTTGCCCACGACGATCTTCTCCTGCTACTGCAAACCCTCCCCCTCGCTTGAGGGAGCTGTTCTGACTCCTTTATCGACGCATAAAGACGTAACGTGAGCCGTCTTGGGACACTTTTGGGTGATGGCAATTCTCAGGAGCGTTTGCTTGTCCCGGCAACTGCATCCTTCACAGCACTTGGCTGCATTGGCAGTGCCACCGGAGGAGCTTGCTTCGATCCATCGGGCACTGCAGGCAATGCGCTCGGCGCCACAATCAGCGTGATTCGCCGGTTCGAAGGGTCTTTCGGATGATCCGGCCTCCGCGGCAATTGATCTGCGAAGCCGCGCACCTCAGCAACCTGACCGCGTGCGATCCCGTTGCTCTGCATCAGTCGGCGGGCCGCGTTCGCGCGGTCGGTCGAAAGCTCCCAGTTGGAGTACAAACTGTCATCGCTGTACGGCACCGAGTCCGTATGACCCTCGATGGAGATCTGGTTTCCCAGTTTGCCAAGCTCAGGCGAAATAGCCTTGAGAAAATCTCGAAGCGCCGGGGTCGGCTGAGCACTGCCTAACCTGAAGAACGTCCCACCGGGTTGCTCCAGGAGCTCAATCCGCAAACCGTCCTCCTCAGCAGTAATCTGTACCTGGTTCTTCAGCTTGTCGAAGTCTGGCATACGCTGCGCTGCATCCAGCAATTGTTCCTTCAGCTTCTTCATGCCATTCCGATCAAGTGGCAGCGCGTGTCCTGCTCCGTTCTTATTTGTGCCTTCCAGTGTTGAAGTTCCAAGAGGATCGTTGAAGTAGTGGGCGATCGAGTGCTTTACCGTGTCGCTCGTACTCGTCAGCCACAACACAATGAACAGGCTCATCAACGCCGTCACAAAATCGGCGTATGCCACCTTCCACGCACCACCATGATGTCCCCCATGGGAACCCCGGCGCTTCTTGATGAGAATGACGGAGTCATGCTTCATCTCATGCATGGCTACGCCGCGGCCTCCACCGGCACGGGCTCCCTGTCGCGGCACGCGTTCTCGAGCGCGGCAAACTTCGGCCGCACATACTCTGGAATCGCCCGCCGCCCCATCTCCACGGCCATGATCGGCGCAGTCCCCTTGACGAAGGCGAGTAGCGTTGTCCGTAGCACGCCGTAGTACGCCTGTTTCTCCTCAACGGCTTTGGTCATATTTGCGGCGATGGGGCCGATCACGCCGTAGCACAACAGGATGCCAAGAAACGTCCCTACCAGCGCCGCCGCTACCTTTTGGCCAATCTCCGCCGGTGGCCCACCCAACGCACCCATCGTCACCACAATTCCGAGCACGGCGGCCACAATGCCCAGTCCAGGCAACGCGTCCGCCACCGAAGTCAGCGCCTGTGTCGGCGCAAGCGAGGAGTGATGATGCACCTCCAGATCGAGCTCCATCATCTGATCCAGGTCGAATGGCTTCACACCACCGGTAACCGCCATCCGCATCGTGTCACACACGAATGCCGTTCCATGATGGTCCTTCAGGAACCTCGGATACTTCGAAAAGATCGGACTCTTCTCCGGCTCTTCAATATCGCCCTCAATCGCGATCATCCCTTCTTTCCGCGCCTTTGTGAAAAGTTCGAACAGAAGTTTGAGAGACTCGACATAGAACTTCTCAGTTACGCCCGTACCCTTAATAACCTCTAATAATCCCGCCATGATGCCCTTCAGCACCCGCGTCGGATTCGCAACAACGATCGTGCCCAACGCCGCGCCCGCAATCGTAATAAACTCCGAGGGCTGCAGCAGCACCGGGAGCTTTCCTTTCTCCATCAGAAAGCCCCCAATCACTGAAGCAAAAACAACCAGGATGCCGACAAGCGAAATCATGAAGCTCCTTACAGCAGGGGCCGAGGCAGAGGGGTACCTGCTCTCCCTATCGGCTCCGGGAGCTACTTCATTAGCATTGAGTCTTCAGCCTCTGCTGCGCAGGCCCATCTAGACCAGCTCATACCCTGGGCGCCGCGGCCGGCTCAGCATGGCGTTCGCGCCATCATCGTTGATGAAACGTTCCGCCTTCGGGTCCCAATGCAGGCGCCGCTTCGTCTTCATTGCAATCCAGTGCAACAGGCAGGTCGAGCACGCGCGGTGCCCAATCTCCGGCGGCGCAGTTGGCGCGCGCCGGCTGCGAATACAATCCAGCCAGTTCCCGTGCTGGTCGTCACTCGTGTATAAATGCACCTCGTTCGGTCCGATCACGCTGGTTAGAATCTTCGGATCGCTCGCCTGCAGCACTTCGACCTTCGGCACAGGATCTCCCGGCTTCGCCGTCGGGGAGTTCATCCCATCGCGCTGTACAAAGATCCACCCCTTCGTGCCGTACCACTTGATCCCGTTCTGGAATTCACCCGAAATCGTCATCTCAATGCCATTCGCATATCGTCCATAGGTCTTGAAAGGCCCATGAACATCCCACAATCCATGGGTCGGAAACTCCGCCGATCCCCACACCTCAATCGGCCCCGTCAGCTCTGTGTTCATGCCCCAGTGTGCCGTATCGATATGGTGCGCGCCCCATCCGGTGATCATGCCCGCACCAAACTGCTCCATTCGCAGCCAGCCCGGTCGATCAAAACCCTCCTGTGGCATTACACGGTCGACCGTGTAGTAGACCTCCGGCGTCGACCCGAGCCAGGCGTCATACTGAAACCCTCTCGGCACCGGCATCTTTGCCGGATTGCCGCCCGCCGGATCTCCTGGCAGTCCGACTTCAACCCTTTGTATGTCTCCGATGCGTCCATTCCTCACCAGCTCGCACGCACGATGAAACTGCTTCCAGCTCCTCTGCTGCGATCCGACCTGCAGGATGCGTCCTGTCGCGTTGACATGATTCACCATGTAGCGGCCTTCGCTGATCGTCAGCGACGACGGCTTCTGCAGATAAACATCCTTGCCCGCTCGTGTCGCGGCAACTGCCAGCTGCGCATGCTGATGATCCGGCGTCGAGATCAGCACCGCATCAATCTGCTTGTCCGCGAGCAGTTCACGATAGTCCGTGTACCCGGAAGTTCCCGTATAAGGCTTCCCCAGCTTCTTCGTGTATGCGTCATTGACGAACTTCTTTCCATCCTCCACGCGGTTTGCATCCAGATCGCACACCGCGATGATTCGATTGTTCCTCGGCCCCGTCGCACCCGTGTACTGCAGCACGCCCGGCATGTCGTGGCCGCGCGAGATCCTGCCTACACCAATCGCTCCAATGTTGATGTGATTCGATGGCGCGTCCTGCCCCAGCACACGCGCAGGCACAATCGTCGGAAACCCAGCCGCGGCCGCGGCTACCAGCGATCCCTTCACAAACGATCGACGATCCACCTTTGCCATGGCCGGCCTCCTTTGCGCCCTTGCTCGTAAGTCGGTGCGGTCGCTCAGGCCTCGAGTTTCACAAACTTCGCATTCTTCTGCGCCTTGATCGACAGTTCCGCCGTCAGCAGACATTGCGCCTGGTCCTGCGCCGTGTGCGTGCGGTTCACAACATCCGACACAAACTGCGGCCCGAACGGCAGCGTCACGTTATTGCAATCGATATAGCGTGCCTGTTTAGCGTCGACGATAAACAGATTATTGCCCTGCTTGCTCACCGCGACGTTCGTATACTTCCGCACCTCGATGTACCCCTCGGTGCCCAGGATGAACAGTCGCCCATCCCCCCACGTTCCCAACCCATTGGGCGTAAACCAGTCCAGCCGCACATATCCAAACCCACGATTCCCGCGCAACATCATGTCGCCGAAGTCCTGAAAGTGCGGGTGATCGTGATGCGCGACGTTCGCAATCTGCGAGGCCACAACCTCCGCCTCCGTCGATCGCGTGTAGTACAAAAACTGATCCACCTGGTGCGATCCGATATCGCACAGGATTCCACCATACTGCGTGTCGTTCCAGAACCAATCCGGCCTTCCGCCCCCACCGCCGCTGTCACCCGGCTTCTGGTTGATCTGGTGGGGCGCAATGTTAATTGTCTGAATGACTCGCCCGATTGCACCCGCCTGTACCAGGTCACCGGCCTTCACTGATCCCTTAACCTCAAGCCGTTCGCTGTACAGGATTCCGTAAATGCGTTTCGTCTCTGCGATCGTCTTCCGCACCTCAGCCAGTTGCTCCAGCGTTGTGATGCCCGGCTTGTCGGAGAGAAAGTCCTTCCCCGAGCGCATCACACGAATGCCCAGCGGAGCACGCTCGCGCGCGATCTTGGAGCTCAGCACAAGTTGAATCGATGGATCGTGCAAAATCTCATCTTCACTCGTCGCCCACTTCACATCTGGATAGCGCTTCTTAAACGCGGCAACCTTATCCGGCTCGGTCCCCTGCACCATGACCAGTTCGCCGCCTCCGCGCTGGATCGCCCCAACCATCCCATAAATGTGGTCATGACTCATCCCCGCGACCGCAAACTTGATCTTGTACTTTGGCGTCGCCAGCTGCTGGTCTGCCTGCGCAACCTCATGCGCAATCGGCCCGCGATATTCTCCAGCGAGCATCTCCTGAGGAAGAGCGCAACCCAGCCCTGCGGCACCCACTCCAGCCAAAAACGTCCGACGATCAAAGCTCATCTACTCATCCTCAGAATTGCAAAATACTTTGATTGGTGAACGAAAGCATTCACCCTTGTGAAAAGCCACATTACAGCTTCATCATGAGATTAGGCAAGCCATATCCTGCGAATCATCTCCGAAAATCCGGTGTGATTCAATCCATCAGATACTTCAGCAGCGCCATCCGCACATACAGCCCGTTACGTGCCTGCCGGAAGTACGCCGCTCTCGCATCCTGGTCTACTTCCGGTAAGATCTCCGTCGTTCGCGGCAGCGCATGCAAAATGATCGACCGCGTCTTCAACGAGTCCGCTACGTGCAGATCGATGCGGTACGAATCCTTTACCGCGTCGTACTCCTCCGCCGACGAAAACCGCTCACGCTGCACACGCGTCACATAAACCACGTCCGCCGGCTGTACTCGCGCCAGCCGCGTCGTCTCTGCGAACCGCGTATCCGCCTCTTGCAGCATCCGAATGTACTTGCCCGGCAGTCGCAGCTGCGGCGGGGAGATCAGCGTCAGCGAAACACCCGGAGCCTTAATCAAAAATGGCAGCAGCGAATGGATCGTTCGCCCGTTCTTCAGATCGCCCAGCAGCGCGATGTTCAGATCCTCCAGCCGTCCCAGCTCCTTGCGAATCGTGTACACATCGATCAGCGCCTGCGTCGGATGCTCTCCCGCGCCATCACCCGCATTGATGATCGGCACCGGCGACGCCTCCGCAGCCGTCTCCGCCGTTCCCACCTGCGGGTGCCGCAACACAATCGCATCGGCATACCCGCTCACCACGCGCACCGTGTCAGCAATCGTCTCACCCTTCGAAGCCGACGAATTATCCAAAGCGTTCTCCGCCGTCAGCACGCCGCCGCCCAGCTTCTGCATCGCAGCTTCGAACGAAAATCTGGTTCTCGTGCTCGGCTCATAAAACATCGTTGCTAAAATCCGCCCCTGCAGCGGATACTTCAGCGCGCGCGTCTTATCGTCTCGCTCCAGGTCATCCGCCGAAGCGAACAGCTCATCCAGCAGAACCGGATCAACCAGCTGCTCTGCGCGAATCACATGCCGCAGCTTCTTCATCTCTTGTCACCGCCCTGCGAATAAACACGCCCGCGCACAACCGTGTGCCGCACACTCCCTGGAAAGCTGACTCCTTCAAACGGTGACCACCCACACTTCGTCTTCAACGACTCCCTCGTCACCACATACGGCTTCTTCAAATCCAGCACCGTCAACGAGCCCACATATCCCTCTTCCACCCGCCCAAACCCCTTGCCATTACCCTTCGGAAGGTATGGCTGCACAAACCTCCCAGGATTCGCCGCGCAGACCTTCGCAATCTGCGGCGCAGTAAACCGATGCTCCACCATCAGCCATGTCGTGAACGCACCATACGTATCCAGGTGCGGAACGCCGCTCGTGCCATTGGCCTTCTCCTCAAGCGAATGTGGCGCATGATCCGTTGCAAGATAATCGATAGCACCCATCCGCAGCGCTTCAATCATCCTCAGCCTGTCCTCGCGCCCGCGCAGCGGCGGATTCATCTGCAGCCATAGCCGGTTCTCGTCGCTCAGCATCGTGTCATCGAAGAACAGATGATGCGGCGTCACCTCGCACGTCACTTTCACCCCGCGCGCCTTCGCCGCAATCACATCCTTCAGCCCTTCGCCCGTCGAGAAGTGGCACAACTTCCCCTGCAGCTCATACTTCTCGATCAACTGCAGCGCAAACCGAGTCGCTGAGATCTCGGCTTGCGCCGGCCGGCGCTGCTCATGCGTCGCAGCCCCGCGGCTCGAGTTCAGAATCAGCGGATCCTCGCAATGGAAGCTCACATTGCATCCGCGATACCGTGCAATCGTCTCCTCAAGCTGTTCCGGCGACGAAAAAAACAGCTCCCCCACCGACGGCCCCATAAACGCCTTGTACGGAACCGCTCGCGCCAGCGGCCTCGTCCCCGGCCCAATTCCGCCATACAGCGTGATGTGCACTCCGGCGCCCGTTGTCAGCTTCTCCTTCGCTGCATAGCTCGCATCGTCGATCGGCGCCGCCGGATTGTTCGGCATATCCGCAAAGTGCGTGACGCCACCATGAATCGCCGCGGCCGACGCACTCGCGAAGTCCTCCTTATACATCTCCCGCCCGCTCACATCCTCGCGCGCATGCACATGCAGATCGCCAAATCCCGCGAAGATAACGCAACCCTCTGTATCGAGATCGCTCCGACCCTTGCGCGGCCCGACGCTCGCAATCAGTCCCGTCTCCGTATCGATCTCAATCGCGCCATCGAACTCCGCATCCTCGTTCGCGATTCTCCCCTCAACGCGCAGCATGCACCATCTCCCGCGCCGAATTAATCTCATTCCGCAGCGCGCGCGCAGCCGCGCCGGGATCTTCTCTGAACAGAATCGACCGCGAAGCGCTCAGCAGCATCCCTGCACCCTGCGCATCCAGCCCAGCTCGCACCGCAGCCTGCACATCGCCGCCCTGCGCGCCGATTCCTGGAACCAGCATCGTCGTCTGCGGCGCTACCTTACGGATGCGCCGCATCTCCTCCGGGTACGTCGCGCCGACCACGAGCGCGCAGTTCCCATCCACATCCCACGCCGAGCTCACACGCTCAGCCACCGTCAGCCACAGCGGCCTCTCCCCCACAATCAGATCCTGAAACTCACCAGCACCCGCATTCGACGTCCGGCACAGCACGATACACATCTTGTCGCGTCTGCTCAGAAACGGCTCCAGCGCCTCGCGTCCCAGATAAGGATGCAGCGTCACCGCATCGAACCCCATGCGGTCGAAAATCGCCTCAACATATCCCTTGTTCGTATTCCCAATATCCGCGCGTTTCGCATCGCAGATCGTCACCAGCTCCGGATACTGTGCGCGCACGTACTCCACCGTGCGCTCCATCTCCGCAACACCCTCTGCCCCACGCGCCTCATAGAACGCCGCATTCAACTTGATCGCGGCCGCATACTGCGCGGTCTGATCAACGACCCACTCCCCAAATCTCTGCTGCGCATCAACGTGACCACGATACCTCTGTGGCAGCCTCTCAAAATCCGGATCGAGCCCCACGCACAGCAGCGAATTCGCTGCTTCGATTCGTCGCCCCAGCTTCTCCGCAATCGCGTTCAAGCAATCTCTCCACGCCGTTGCCGCGTTGCAGCCCATCCATGTGGATCATGCAGCCACGCCGCTACACTCTGCGCCTCAGCCTCCGTCACGAGCTCGCGTTTTCGCGCCAGCTCCAGAATCTCGCCGAAGCTCGTCAGTGTGTGCAGCTGCACACCGGCCTTCTCAAACTGTTCCACCGCATCCATAAAGCGGTAACTCACGATCGCGATGCAATCCGTAACGATCGCACCTTCATCGCGCAGCGCCTGCACACCCGCCAGGCTGCTGCCTCCCGTCGTCACCAGGTCCTCAATCAGCAGCACATGGCGGCCATACACATCGCCACCCTCCACACGCCGCTTCGTTCCATGCTCTTTCGTGGCCTTGCGGATAAACACCGATGGCGTCGCGGTCACAAAGCCCAGCACCGCGCTATGCGGGATACCCGCGGACTCGATCCCGCCAATCACATCGAAGTTCAGTCCCGCCGTTGCCATCAGCTCGACAAAGCCTTCCACCACCTCGCGCCACTCTCGCGGATGAAACGGAAATCTCCGGTTGTCGCAGTACACCGGCGACACAATGCCCGACTTGAAGGTAAGCGGATCATTCGGCTGGAACCTCACCCCGCCGATATTCAGTAACGCCGAAGCAATCGTCTCGCTCAATCCAGCGCCTCCTTCGTTTCCTGGGCTTTGATCTCCTGCGCCAACCGCGGATTCCACATCGCAGCCGTCGCCATCATCGCCGCATCCGCTCCTGCCTCCCGGTAAGCCTGATAATCCTTCGCATCACTCAGCCCACCAACACCGATGATCGAAAACTTGAGCCCCATCTCTTTGCGTAATCGCGCGAGGCGTCCGCTCATCTCCAGGCCAGCCCATCGAATCGCTCGCCCGCACACACCACTCGAAAGCCTGCCCTCACCCGGCAGCGCCTGCGCGCCCTTGGCATCCAGAATTTTCGCGGGGAGTGTATTGATCGCGACAATTCCATCCACCATCGGACCAACCTCGCGCACGAATGTCCGCAGCCGCTCCTCATCACGGAAGTACGCCGCCTTTACCATCAGGCCCAGCGACCCAATCTCCTCGCGAATCCTCTCCACCACTCGCCGCGCCCGATCCACATCGAAGCACAGCAGATTCGCCGTTCCCTCATTCGGACAGCTCAGGTTCGCCTCAATAATCTTGACGCCTGTCTCTTTCAGCAGCCGTGCCGCCAGCGCAAAGTCTTCGATGTACGCGTCCACATCACCGTGCCCCGAAGTGGTTCCCTGAAAGCTCGCGACCACCACCTGTCCGCGCTTCGCGTGGGCCACCGCATCTGCAATGTCCGGCTGCCAGAAATCCGGATCAAACGACGGCACACCAAACGAATTCGTAATAGAGAGCGGCTCGCTGTAGTCCTCGTCGCCAACCAGCGGCGCAGTATCCAGGCTCAAATCGCCCTTGGGATGCACTGCCAGCACATTCGGCCACGCATGCGACGGATACCGCCGCGTACGCACGGTCTTGTAAACAGGAAGGTCGAAGCCCTTATCGAGCGCCGCCTTCACAAACCGGCCGTTCAGCAGAGGACCCGCCGCAATTCCCAGCGGCAGGTGCACCTCATGACCAAGAAACTTGTATCGGGGGTCGCCGCGGTCCTCATAGACGCACCGCTCGGCAAAGAAAGAAAAAGGGCCCTGCTCGAAGTTCTCCAGGTAACTCCTGGCCGGGTCGTAAAACGGCTCGGTGAGCATGCGCAAATCCCTTTGTCTTCAGGGTAACAGACTTGCGCCGGTCTCCACCCGCCGTCCACCGAAGATCGCCCTCGTTCAGCTCACAGCCGTGAAAACCCGAATTACCTCGGCCTTCTCTTCCCCTTCCAGCAGATACTGCCCGTCTTCGCGTCCCGGCAGCACCACCGCGCGCCCGGCCGGAAGCCGAACTCTTGCGCCATTGCCCGTCCGCACCCACGCACGCTCACCCAGCGCCACCAGAATCTGCATCCGCCCGCGCATCTCCAGATCCTTTGAACTCCCCACCGCAGTCCAGAACCGGTCCACAACGAAGTACGGTGTGCGGATCAGGCGCGTAAACCCATCCTGCTCCACCGGCGCAACCTGACCCGACCTTGTCTGCGCCTTCGTCACCGCCAACCCATCCTTCAGGTGCAGCTCCCGTGGCCGCCCGTAGTCATAGAGCCGATACGTGGTGTCGCTGTACTGCTGCGTCTCCAGCACAACCATCCCCGGCCCAATCGCGTGAATCGTCCCCGCCTCCACATACACCATGTCACCGGCCTTTACCGGCACATACTGCAGCTTGCTCTCCAGTGTCCCCTCATGAATCGCACGCTCGATCTCCTGCGGCGTCATCTTCTCGCAAAAGCCCAGCGCCAGCTTCGCATCCGGTTCAGCCGAGAGCACATACCAGCACTCATTCTTTCCGCGCGGCTGCCCAATCGCCCGCGCTTCCGCATCGTTCGGATGCACCTGCACCGACAGCCACTCGCGCGGAAACAGAAACTTCATCAGCAGCGGAAACTCACCCGGCTGCTCTGCGCCGAACTCCTTCGGCCACTCGCTCGTCACCTCACCCAGAGTCTGGTTCGCCTGCCCCTCAACCGCACAATCCACCGACGTCAGCCAAGCTTCACCCACCGGATGTCCAGGCTTCGGCTGCTCCAGAAACGCCGGCAGCTCCATACATCCCCAGATGCGCTCCGAAAGCCACGGTCGCAGCACTGCAATCTGCGGCGCACCCTTCGCGCCGTGCTGTTTCTCAACTCCCGCCGGGCCGCTATTGCCTGATGCCATCACATCCTCCGCTATCAGTATGACAGCGGCCGGCCTTTCACTTCCTCACTCGCACGTTGCGATCAGCACATCATTCCCGTTCACGCTCAGATGAATTCTTTCTCCCGACGCACTCACCTGACCCTCGCCCAGCAGCCGTTGCGACACTCTGCAACCGTCCGCCCACGTCCCCTTCGTCGGCACATCCAGCACCGCCCCTCCACTCCCACGATGCAGCGCCACAACCACGCGCTCGCTCCGGCTCCCCTTGGCCTCACACCGCTCCGCTCGTTGATGCCCCACATCGCGCAGCGTCACCAGCCAATCCCCATTCGCCGCCAGCACCTGCTCGCCGCCGCACGCCAGTGCCGGATGATCACGCCGCAGCTTGGTCAACCCTGAAATCCACGCGAAGTCCGCCTGCTGTTCCGCTGTGCGCCCTGTCTGCGTAAATGCATCCTGCGCATCCCCCGGAAATCCACCCGGAAAATCCCTCCGGTTATCAGGATCATCGCCTCCCTTCATCGCAATCTCGTCGCCGGCATACATCTGCGGCATCCCGCGCGTCGTCAGCAGGTACGCAAACGCCACGCGCCGCAGCGACGCATCCGGCACCAGCTCCGCAATCCGTTTCTGATCATGGTTATCCAGAAACGGCACCAGCCTCTCCGGGTGCGGATACAAACTATCCTGGCCCAGCACAGCCGCCAATTTCGACAAGGCCGCACCCTTCGCAAACACATCCTGCGCCGCGAAGAACATTGGATAATCGAACGGCGTATACAAACCCGTGTCCACCCCGGCGCGTGCCACTCCCTCCGCAAACGACGAGTTGATCACCGGATCTGCATTCGAGACCTCACCCACCTCCGTCAGCCGCGGATAAAGCGCCTTCAGCTCCGCCATATACTCATGCCAGAACTCGCGCCCCACATACGGGAACGTGTCGATCCGCAACCCATCCGCGCCGGTCTCCTCAATCCACCACACCGCGTTCTGTCGCAGATACTGCGCCACCGTCGCGTCGTCCGTGTCCATATCCGGCAGCGAATCCACAAACCATCCATCCAGCGTCCCCACTCGATCGCGTTCCGGAGCATGCGGATCAATCAGCGCCTCAAAGTTCGTCTCGCCCGCAATGTGATGTTCTGCCGTGCCATGAAACCATTCTGGCGTCGGCTCGTCCCGCACCCATGGATTCAGCGGTCCCACATGGTTCGGCACATTGTCGAGCACCAGCTTCATCCCGCGCTCGTGCAATGCCGCGGCCAAAGCCTGCAGATCCTCCATCGACCCCCAGTGCGGATCCACGCGATACATATCCGTCGCGTGATACCCGTGATAGCTCTCCGCTCCAAGATTCTCGTAAGGCGGCGTCACCCACACCACCGTCACGCCCAACTGCTGCAGATAATTCAGGTGCTGCTCAATGCCGCGATAATCGCCTCCATGCCATCCTCTCGGTTTCGCGCGCTCCGCCGCAGCCGCCGGGCTCGCCGCTGCATCCTCTGCATGCGGCCCATCATTCTTCAAATCACCATCGGCAAACCTGTCCGTCATGATGAGGTACATCACATCGGCCGATGAGAAACCCGCAAAACCCGCACTCCCTGGCTTCCGCGCGCCAAAGCTGTACTTCGCCTCGCCACTTTCCCCGCCGCGCCATGCGCGAATCATGACCGTCTCCGGCCGCTCCGCCGTCGTCGACAGCCAGAGCTGCGCCCAGTGCCCGTTGTCTGACACAACCGTCTTGGCGATCCGCAGTCCCGGATCGCTCAGCGAAAACCGGGCTCCATGCAATCCCTCGCCGCGCACCAGCAACATCGGAGCCGGCATCTTCACCCACCAGTTCGGTGGATCAATCTTCTGAATTGAAACCTTCTGCTCCGCCGTCTGCCCAACAGCAGAAACCACGGAGACGAATCCCAAAAGAGCAAACGCAAGCAGCCTGCGCAAAATCATTCGCCCTGACATAACAGATCCTGATCTCTGTTTTCTCATCTCTGTCCGAAAAAAAGGCGGCATTGCAGCCCGCAATGCCGCCGCTGAGGCAATTGCCATCTCTAGAAGTTGATGCGAGCAGCAAACTCCAGCTGCCGTTCCGACTGCTGGCGAACAGAGCTCACCGACCCGAAACCGAATCCCGGTCCGGTCGTGTAGGTTCCGTTCGATAGCTGGGTTCCGTTGTGAATATCGCTATCCGGGCTTGTGAACTGCGGCGTATTGAACAGGTTGTACGCCTGCGCACGCAGCTGGAACTTCACCCGCTCCGTAATCGCGAAGTCCTTGAACACTCCAAAGTTGGCTACGTAATATCCCGGGCCAAAGAACTGGTTCCGGTCCACGTTGCCCGGCCTCACGTAGTACGTCCCTCCACCCGGGTTCGTAGCTTGCGTCGGAACACCGAACGTCCCGGTAAAAAACGTTCTGTTGTTCGCGTTGTTGCTTCCGCCAACCAGGCTGCGCGAAACGCGCTTGTACGACAGCACATCCGCCCGGTTATCGATATTCCCAATACCACTGGTGTTGATGTCGTACGGCGTGCCTCCATCCAGAATCACAATGCTGTTCAACTGCCATCCGCCGATCGCCTCATTCAGCGCCATCGGAATGTCGTTGCCGAATCGCTGCCCATGCCCGAACGGCAGGTTATATACAGCCGATGCCGTGAACACGTTCGGCTCATCCTGGTCGGAGTTGCCATAGTTCAGCCGGAATCCCGGTCCCGCCGGCGTAATGAAGAAGCGGTTGCCCGCACCCGCTGCGCCATTGCCACTCGTCTTGAACGCACCATTCGAGTTATCCAGCGTGTGCGACCACGTATACGCCGCCGTCACCAGCAGGTTATTGCCGACGCTGCGATTCGCCGAGATCTGCAGGCCGGCGTAATTCCCCGCTCCCTCTGCGCTGCCCTCAGTAATCGTCTGACGATTCGCATAGGTCGGCGATCCCGTACCCAGCACAGGTGCATTCGCATTGAACCACGTCGTCAGGTGATCGCTCTTGTTGCCCACATACGCAACCGTCACCGAAGTAAACCGGTCCAGTTGCTGCTGCACCTGCAGGTTCCACTGCTGCACCATTCCGTTCTGGTTATTCGGCAACACTGCGATCAGGCTTGAGTTCGCAATCAGCTTCGGTGTAATCGCGCTTGGTCCAAACACCGGCAATGGCAGCGGTTGAGTCGCGTCCACACTGTTGTTGTCGTTCAGCGGTCCCTGGCCAACGAACGTCGGCCGGTACCCGGAGCTCGCCGTGTACTCCTGTACGCCATTGAATCCAGCATTGTTCGAAAGCTGATTGCCCACGCCTCCGCGATCCAGGAAGTAAAAGATTCCGTAGCCGCCGCGCAGCGATGTCCTCGCATTGCCGAACAGGTCATACGCGAAGCCGATCCGCGGTGCCAGGTTGTTCTTGTCCGTGTTGATCAGCGAGCGCGAATTCCCATTCACTCCCGCGATCAGCAGCGTCGCTTGCGAGAAGCTGTAGTTCGCCTGGTTATTGTTCGACTCATACGGATACGTGTACAGGTCGTACCGCAGGCCCAGGTTCAGCGTCAGCCTGTGGTTGACCTTCCAATCATCCTGGCCGAAGTATCCCGTCTCCCAGTTATAGGTGTGGAAGTACGTGCTCGCCGAACCGATCTCATAATCGGAGAAGCCGGCCATCATCTCTGTCATTTCGTAGCCCGTAAATCTTCCCGTGCCCGGATAGTTCACGCCACCCGTAATGAAGTAGCCCTTCGCATCGTTGCCTTGGAAGAAGTCCACCTCGCGCCGGATGATGTTCGCGCCGAACTTGAACGTGTGCGGCCCATGCACGAATGTCACTGCGTCCGCATACTGATACGTGTGCTCCGGCACCGCGTAGGGTCCGCCGTCACCGGTGTACGCAATCTCCGTGTTATTTCCCCCGATCAGCGCTCCGCCACCCAGCAGCGGGCTGCGGTTCGCATTTACGATTCCCAGGTTCTGCGAAATCGGCACACCCTGGAACGGGTTGATGTACGCATAGTACGGACGCGAATATCCGAACCGGAACTCATTCACAATATTCGGTGTAAAGATGCGCGTGTAACCGGCGGCAATTCCGCGCGGATGATTCACGTTGTTGCCCGACGCGAAGCCTGCCGGCAGATTCGTGAACAGGCTCGTAATCGTGTTGTTGTCCTGCGCGTAGCTGTAACGTGCAAACAACTGGTCCTTTGATGACAGGTGATAATCCAGCCGCACATCGAAGTCGTTGTAGTTCGTGATATTGCGCCGCGCCACAAAGTAGTTGTTGATCACTCCTGCGCGCGTCGGATTGTCGTACGCTGCAAAATACTTCAGCGCCGCTGCGTTGCTCCGTGCGGTCGGAATTGCATTCGCCACGCCGCCCGACGTGAACTGCCTGCACGTCACCGGATCAAAAACGCCGCCCTTGTCCGCGCTCGCGTTGTACACCTGCTGCGCCGTGAGTTTGCCGCTGCCTGTCACCGTGCTGTAGACATGCCCGTTCGCCATCGTGACCGTCTTGCACCCGGTCAGCGTCGGATCCGGAAGCGTCGTCGTTCCCTGCCCCAGCAGCTCGCTGAAATTGCCCTGCCGCATCAGCGCCGTCGGCACCGTCTGAAATCCCGCATCCTGCGGCTGCTTCTGCCGCAGCGCCTGGTAGTCGCCGAAGAGGAACAGCCTGTCGTGCAAAATTGGTCCGCCCGCCGCTACACCGAACTGTTTCCTCTGGAACGGAGGCGCCGCTGTGCCCGGAGTGAAGTAATTCGGGTTCGCGTCAAACACCTGGTCGCGGAAGTATCCGAACAGAGTCCCGTGAATCTGGTTGGTTCCCGACTTGATCGATGTGTTGACGATCGCTCCCCCCGCCCGTCCGAACTCCGCCGGTGCGACCGCCGTTGTCACGCGAAACTCCTGAATCGCATCCGGAGATGGAAAGAACACAATCGTATTCACCAGCGACTCATTGTTATCCGTTCCATCCAGCAGGAAGTTATTCGACTGCGATCGCAGTCCATTAACCGTCAGCGCCGCCCCCCCGCTTCCCGCATACCGCATCGTCTCCACGTTCTGGTTAATGCCCGACGCATCCGACCCGTACGCTCCCTGCGTCACACCCGGGGTCAGCGTCGCCAGCTGCAGAAAGTTCCGCTGTCCCAACGGGAGGTCCGTCACCTGCCGCCCTTGGATCGTCTCACCCGTCGACGAGGTGGCCAGGTCGATCACCGGAGCCGCGCCCGTCACATCCACCGTCGTATTCTGCGACCCGGTGGTCAGTTTGAAATCGACCGTCTGCACCTGTTGCACGTCGAGCTGAAACTTCTGCATCGCCGAGGCAAATCCGCTCGCCGTGCCTGTCATCGAATAATTTCCGCGCGGCAGCGCCGGGAACGTAAACTCGCCCACACCTCCGGTCGTCCGCGTCTCCTTCACGCCCGTGTCCGTATTCGTCAGCGTAACCGTCGCTCCCGGGATGTACGCCCCGGTGGCATCCGCGACTGTGCCGACCACACGCCCCGTATCCGATTGCGCCCTCGCCGCTATCGTGATGCCAATAACCATCAGCAGCACCATCAGAATCCGGCCTTGCAGCGCTCTAAAAGATGTGCGTTCCATAAAGCCTCCAAAGCTGCCTCCACGAATCCAGGCTGGCCCGGACAATCCGGTCACACACGGTCTTTCGGGGAAGCATTGTGGCCAAAGTTGTGCAAACTCAGTTGTCTTCGCAATCCTCTCCGCTCCCTTTGTCCATCAATTTTTTATCTCCTGGCAAATTCCCGCTCTTCTTGAACTTACCGTTGGTGTATCAACTATGGCGACGCCAGATACGCGAGTGATAAAGTCAAGTCCGCGAGGTCTGTTCGCGCAATGGCGGCCCCCGTCTCCAACTCGAAACTCACCTTCGGGCTCTTCGAGGTGGACCTCGAGAGCGGCGAACTCTGGAAGGCCGGTTTTCGGGTCAAGCTGCAGACGCAGCCCTTTAAAGTTCTTGCCGCGCTGCTCGAGCGCCCCGGACAGATCGTCACCCGCGAGGACCTCCAGCTCCGCCTCTGGGGTCGTGACACGGTCGTCGACTTCGACCACTCTCTCGGCACCGCCATCAACAAGATCCGCGAGGCCCTCGGCGACTCCGCCGAAAGCCCACGCTACATTGAGACCCTCGCCAAGCGCGGCTACCGCTTCATCGCCCCCGTCAATGTCCTGCACACGCCCACCTCCGGCATAGAAGACACCCAATCCACCGAGCCACCCACTCCGCTCGACGGCTCCGCCGAACACGCCACCGTCCAGCCCAACACCGCAGCCGCCCCCCACTCGGCCGCGCGCTACGCCGAAGTCTTGCGACCCTCCCGTGGCGCGCTGGCTATCCTCGCCAGCTTCTTCATCGTCGCGCTCATCGCCAGCTACCTCGCCGGCTACGAGCACACCTCCATCGCACCGCCGCACATCGCGCAGCTCACCCACAGCGGCCACCTTGCGCCCGGCGTCGACGCCATGGAGAGCCTCGCCCCAGCCGCCACCGACGGCGTCCGCCTCTTCGCCGCCACCATCGACAACGGCCACGACGACGTCGCCAGCGTCTCACTCGCCGACGGTTCCATCACCCCGCTCTCCGTGCCCGCCGAAGTCGCCGGTCCCACCCTCGGCGACATCTCCCCGGACGGCTCCCGTCTCCTGCTCCGCGATCACCTCTCCCCTGAATCGGAGCAGCCCCTCTGGGCCGTCCCAACCATCGGCGGCTCCGCACTGCGCATCGGCAACGTCCTCGCGCACGACGCCACCTGGATGCCCGGCAGCGGCGGCATCCTCTACGCCAACGGCAACAACCTCTACCTCTCCGTCATCACCAGCAGCACGCCCACCCTTTACGCCACACTCCCTGGCCGCGCCTTCTGGCTTCGCTGGTCCCCTGACGGCAAACTCCTTCGCTTCACCATCATCGACCCGCTGACCCACACCACCTCGCTCTGGCAGCTCACCGCCTCCGACCACACACCCCAGCGTCTGCTTCCCAACTTCAGCCAACCCGCCTCCGAGTGCTGCGGCGTCTGGACCGCCGACGGACGCAACTTCATCTTCCAGTCCAGTCGCGGGGGAAACTCCGATCTCTGGCGCCTTACCGGCACGTCCACCTCGGATCCCGTCCGTCTCACTAACGGCCCGCTGCAGTTCCGCTCTCCTGTCGCGGCTCGCACCGGCAACCGCATCTTCTTCCTGGGCGTTGACGCCCGCTCCGAGCTCGAGCGCCTCAACCCCGCCGGCCAGCTCGTCCCCGAGAAAGGCTTCCTGAGTTCCGCCGTCCGCGTCGGTTACACCCGCGACGGCCAGTGGGTCGCCTGGACCGACTCCATCGGCCAGCTCTGGCGCGCCCGCAGCAGCGGCGACGAAAAGATCCAGCTCACGCCCGAAAGCATGGTCGTCTTCCTCGCCCACTGGGCGCCCGACGGCAAACACCTCGCGCTCATGGCCCGCGACCCCGGCAAGGCCTGGCAGATCTATGTCATCGGTGCCGAGGGCGAAGACCTCCATCCGCTGCTCCGCGAATCCCGTAACGCCGCCGACCCCTCCTGGTCTCCCGACGGCAAGTCCCTCGTCTTCGGCCGCGTCAACGACTACATGGGTAAAGAGAACGCCGCGCGCACCCTCCACATCCTCCACCTCGACACCAGCCAGATCGAGGAGGTCCCCGGCTCCGACAACCTCTTCAGCCCACGCTGGTCGCCCGACGGCCGCTGGATCGCCGCCCTCACTCTCGACCAGCGCCAGGTTCGCCTCTACGATCTCGCCGCGCGCACCTGGACGACCCTGCCCGTGCCCTCCGGCGCCGATCCCGTCTGGTCCTCCGACAGCCGCTATCTATATATCCACGCCTCCCTTGACCCCGCCCAGCCCATCGATCGCATCAGCATCCCCGACGGCCACGTAACCGAGCTCGTCCGCCTCGCCGACTCCCGCCAGAACGACGCCGTTGATTTCGTCTTCGGCGGCCTCACCCAGCAGAACGAACCCCTCATCCGCGCCCGCGTCTTCACCGGCAACCTCTTCTCCATGGACCTCCGTTAGTCCGGCGCTCCCGCGCACCAGACCCCCCAAACCAGTTACTCTTACCTTGGCCCTCGCTGAGCGGCATCCCGCAGCAGCCAATCGATATTCAAACCTTAATCAAGGAGCCATCTCTTGGCGGTCCCACTGAAAAACGTCAGCGCGCCCGGCTACGCCGAGGACACCCCCACAAGTACCGATACGCGCGCCATGACGGTGGCTGCCGTGGTCTTCTTTTCCTTCGGCTTCCTCACCTGCCTCAACGACGTCATCAGTCCGCATCTCAAGTCGATCTTCTTCCTCGACTACTCGCAGATGCAGAACGTCCCCTTCTACTTCTTCAGCTCCTACTTCGTCTTCAGTTACCCCTCTGGCAAGCTCGTTGAAAAATTGGGCTACAAGAAAGCCACTGTCGTCGGCCTGTTAGTGATGGCGCTGGGCGCGCTCGGGTTCCTGCCCGCGGCCCAGTTCGCCTCCTTCCACATGTTCCTCGCCGCTCTGGTCGTGCTCGCCGGCGGCATGACCATCGTGCAGGTTGCGATCAACCCATACGTCACGGTCATCGGTCCGCCGCAGACCGCCGCCAGCCGCCTCAACCTCGCGCAGGCGTTCAACTCCGTCGGAACCTTCATCGCTCCGCTCATCGGCACCTGGCTCATCCTCCGTAACGCCAAGCCCCCAATGAGCACTGACCAGCTCCACATCCTCACCATCGTGCAGCAACAGCTCTACCGCGCGGAGCAGGCATCCACCGTCCGCGTGCCGTACCTCATCATCGCGCTCGGCCTCGGTCTGCTCGCTCTCGCCCTCGCGCTCATCAAGCTCAAGACCCAGACCGGCGTCTCGCAGCACACGCAGGACTTCCGCCCCGGTGCCTTCGCCGATGCGCTCACCGCCAGGCCCGATTCCATCTGGCGTCACCCCTGGCTCATCTGTGCCGCCATCGGCATCTTCGTCTACGTCGGCGCCGAGGTCTCCATCGGCAACCTGCTCGTCAGCTATATGGGCCTCCCCAACATCGCGGCCCTGCCCGCCGCCACCGCCGGCTACTTCCTCATGGTCTATTGGGGAGGCGCCATGACCGGCCGCTTCATCGGCTCCGCCATCCTTCAGAAGGTCCGCACCGGCTGGCTCCTCGGCCTCGCCGCCATCGGCGCCTTTGTTCTGGTGATCATCTCGCTCTTCACATCCGGCCACTTCGCCATGGGCGCCGTGCTCGCCGTCGGCTTCTGCAACTCCATCATGTTCCCGTCGATCTTCACCCTCGGCATTCAGGACCTAGGCCCGCTCACCAGCAAAGGCTCAAGCCTGCTCATCGCATCCATTCTGGGCGGCGCAATCATCCCCAAACTACAAGGCATTCTCGCCAATCACATCGGTCTGCAGCCCAGCTTCATCCTGCCGGCCATCTGCTATATATACGTCGCGATCTTCGGCATCATGGCAATCCGCCGCCCCGTCGCTCGCGATGCCCTCATCCCCGTCGAGCCCATCTAGCTCTACACCTTCGCTGCCATCATGGCCCCACTGGCAGCGACACCGTCACAAACCCCTGCGTTCCCGTGACCGCCGCAATATTCACCACCTGCGGCAGTCCGGGAACCTCCAGCGGAGTCACCGTCACACTCCCACTGCTGTCTGAAATCCCCGAGCTCTGCGCCGACGCCAGCACCGGGCTCGCCGGACACCGTCCCGGCACCGCGCACGTTCCCTCCCATCCATCCGCAGTCTGATACACCGACACCTCTGCTCCCTGCAGCGCATGACCCGCGTCATCCATCACACCCAGCGTCACCGGCGCCAGCGTCGTCCCCGCGCTCACACTCTGCGCCGCGCCACTCGATACCGCAATCCTCCACTCCGACGAATCCACCGCCGTTACTGTCCAGCTCGAACAGACCGTTCCCCACACACATCCGGTGACGGTCGCCGTGCCCGCGCTCATCCGCGTCGCACTCACCGTGACCGCGGCCGAACCCGTCCCATCAGTCGTCGTCGTTCCGCTGCTCAGGGTCACGCCCGAACCTGCCGTCCACACCACAGCAACACCCGCCGCGGCCAAAGCATCCTGCGTCGCACCCAGCGAGATCGTCCACGTCGCCGACGCTCCCGCCGCCAGGTAGCTCGGCGCATTGGCAATCGACACCGCGCGCACCGGGTTCGCATCCGTCAGCGTAATCTGCTGGTTCGCGCTTCCGCTCACCTCACTGGCGTTCAGCACCACCGGCCCAGCCGCGCCACCCGTCACCGTCGCCGACACTGTACCCGTCGCATCCGTCTGCAGCATGCACGTCGAGCGTCCCGCACACGAACCAAATCCCGCCACTCCCGATAGAACCGAGAACAGCACGCTCGCATTCGCGATCGGCGTCACGCCATCCGCCTTCAGCAACTGCACCGCAAACGGTGTCGTCGCCGTCATCCCCGTCTCCAGCGCCGCCGGCTGTGACGCCACAAGCATCTCATCCGGTTGCACGCTCGAATACATAAACCCATTGGCGATATCCGTCTGTCCGCCCGTCGCGACATCCGTCACCATCACATCCACCGGAATTCCGGGCGACGCACCTGCATCTGCAATGTTCGGAGCCTTCGCCACAATCTGGTTCGCACTCAAACTCACCACGGTCGCCGGCGCGCCATTCACAGTCACCATCGCATCCGCCTGCGCGTGCGACACCGTCGCGCTCAGATCTCCCGGGTCCGTGTAATATGCCGGCGACGTTGTAAAAAACACGATCGGTTTCCCCGCCCCCACCCAGGCAGTCGTCCCCGTCACGAACCGCGGCCCGCCCGCCCTCGCGTATGACGAGCACGCCATCGCCACCCAGAACACAACCGCCGTTGCGCTCCACCGCCGGCGCCTCACCTCACCGCACATCAGCAGATCTCTCAATCGTCAGTTGCGTACCCGTCGCATCCGCAGTCCCTCCAGTGGAAGGAGGCGTAAGCTGCACCGCCGCGGGCGGCAGCGGCCGCCGCACCGGCCTCACTGGCTTTGTCCCTCGGCTCTCGATCACCGGCAGCACATCCTTCAGTGCCATCGCGCCATTGCCGTTCTCCAGCGGCTGGCCCACCTGCCGCAACACTCGCGTGCTCAGCCGCCGCACATCCAGCAGCACTGTGCCGTCGGTGTCCGCCATCACCGGGATCACACCTTCTCCACCGTCCACTGCCGAGCTCAAACCAGCCGCGCTTATCCCATGCAGAAACACCAGCGCCCGCTCACCTACTCGGTAGCGCCATTGACCCTGCGGCCACATCCCCGCCCACTCACGCAGCGTATAGCTCCCGCCACTCTGCCCGACCAGCGGTGTATCCACCCGAAACTGGATCTCAACCACTCCGGCATTGCGCCGGATGTCCACCACCTGCCCCACAAAGACCGTCGCCGCACGTTGGCTCAGATTCGCCAGCGCCGCGTTCACGCTCGCATCCGGAGCCGCGACTACCGCCTGCTGCGCGCCCGCAATCGCGGGCCACAGCAGCCAGATCAACCAACGTGACATACGCTTCTGTCCTCCTATACGACACTTTTCGTCGTTTTGGAGGATTCACAACGTCACTGTCACGCACCGCGACGCACACCCGCACACCACCTCACCCGAACGGGGTGGGCGCTACAACTTCGCGCTTATATCTCCGGATAGAAGTCGAAGAATGCCTCGATGCTGTTGCGCAGCTGCGACTCAATCGACTCGCGGCTGCCCTCGAGAATATGCATCGTCACCCTCGCCTCGTTGCCGTTCTTCAGCATCACCGGAGCCGCATCGACTCCCACCACCTCATCCGCCGGCAGCAGCCTCATCCCATACACCAAAACCAGATCAGCCATGCCCCAATCCTACGCCGCTGCTTTTTCTTGCCGCCCCTGATCCCTAATCCCTGATCCCTGATCCCTAATCCCTGATCCCCTGATCCCTGATCCCTGATCCCTGCCTTTGAACCCAGCCCGCACCCTCTACAATCTAATAGTCATGCCTGAAACCACTGTTCGCGACACCGTCATCCTGGGCTCCGGCTGCGCCGGGTTGACCGCCGCCATCTACGCCGCGCGCGCCAATCTCAAGCCTCTCGTCCTCGAAGGCCACGAGCCCGGCGGCCAGCTCTCCATCACCACGCTCGTCGAAAACTTCCCCGGCTGGCCCGACGGCATCCAGGGCCCCGAGCTCATCGACAACATGAAGAAGCAGGCCGCGCGCTTCGGCGCCGAGATCGTCCACGGCCATCTCTCCGCCGCCGACATCTGCAAGACGCCCTTCGAGCTCACCATCAGCGGCGAAATCGTCCTCACCCGTTCGCTCATCATTGCCGCCGGCGCCTCCGCACGCTGGCTCGGCCTTCCCTCTGAGCAGGCTCTCATCGGACACGGCGTAAGCTCCTGCGCCACCTGCGACGGCTTCTTCACCCGCGGCAAAGAAATCGCCGTCATCGGCGGAGGCGACTCCGCCATGGAGGAAGCGCTCTTCCTCACCCGCTTCGCCACCAAGGTCACAATCATCAATCGCAGCGAAAATTTCCGCGCCTCACGCATCATGCTCGAGCGCGCCCTCGCTCATCCGCAGATCAACTTCCTCCACAACGTCCTTGTCGAAGAGGTCCTCGGCGTCGAAGAGAAGGAAGTCAGCGGCCTCAAGCTCCAGAACAAGAAGACCGGCGAGCGTTGGATACTTCCCGTCGGCTTCGTCTTCCTCGGCATCGGCCACGAGCCCAACACCTCCATGTTCAAAGGCCAGCTCGACCTCGACAACGACGGCTATATCAAAACCGAGCACAACGTCTTCGTCACCCGCCAGGGCGTGCAGCTCCACGGCGTCTACGCCTGCGGAGACGTCCAGGACCGCCGCTACCGCCAGGCCATCACCGCCGCCGGCACCGGCTGCATGGCCGCCCTCGAAGTCGAAAAATACCTCGAAGAGATGGGCCGCTAGCCAGCAAAATCAAGGGCCGGAATCCGCATCGGATCCCGGCCCTTCGTGTCTTAACTCCCCGCTCTACTGCGCACTCACCACCGGCAGCTCCACATAACTCGCCTGCGCCGTCGAGTGATACACCCGCTCCGTCGCCTTCTTGTAATCCTCCGGCTTCGCAAAGAAGATGTTCGGCACAAACGTCTGCGGATTGCGGTCGTACAGCGGGAACCAGCTCGACTGCACCTGCACCATCACGCGATGCCCCGGCAGAAACTCATGATTCACCGTCGGCAGCGCCCACTTGTATTCCAGCGGCTCGTTCGGCCTGATCGCCTTCGCCTCCGACAGACTCTCGCGATACCTCCCGCGCAGAATATCCATCGCAATCGGCAACTGATATCCACCCATCTCCGGCTGCCCCGCAACCTCATCCGGATACACATCGATCAGCTTCACCACCCAGTCCGCATCCGTCCCTGTCGTCGACGCAATCAGGTGCACCATCGGCTCTCCGCTCAGCGTCAGCGGCTTCGTCAACACATCGCCCGTAAACGTCAGCACGTCCGGCCGCCCCGAAAACTCGCGCTGATCATCCACCAGCCAACGCACCCACGAAAGATCCGGCGTATATCCAATCGGCTGGCTCGGCCTGGCTCTATACGGCACAGGCTTCGCCGGGTCCGACACAAATTCGTCGAACTCATCCCCGCTCTGCGGCTTCGCAAATCCCAGCTTGTCGCCCGGCTCCAGATACAGCGGAGTCGCCGTAGGCGTGCATCGCCCATCACACGCGGACGGCCACGTCTCCAGACGTTCCCACCGGTTCGCTCCCGTCTCGAACGCCGTCACCCGCGCCACATCCATCGCAGGCGCCCCGTCTTGCGGAGAACTGCCCTGCAAGTAATGCGCAAGGAACGGCGCCAGAATCTCCTCGCGGAAATAAAGCCCGGTATCGCTGCGGAACTTCACCGGCCCCAGCTGCGTCACCTCTTCAATCTCCTGCCCGTGATGCCACGGCCCCACTACTAGATAGAGATTCTTCTTCGCCTCCGGCTTATCCTTCAGCGCCCGATACACCGCCATCGCGCCGTAGATATCCTCCTGGTCCCACAGGCTGTCCACCAGCATCGTCGCCACCGTCAGCGGCTGCGCGGCCAGCACCTTATCCATCGCCTGCCCGCTCCACCAGCTGTCATACGCCGGATGCGCGATCACCTTCCGCCAGAACCCAATCTGCTCCATCCCGCGCTCTTTGCCCAGCGCTCCTGCCGACCCCGCGCGCATGTACGTGTCATAGTCGTCGAAGTTCGACGTCAGCCACTTCTCTTCATTCGCTCGCGTCGCCGTCTGCTCGTAGATGTACGGCATGTTCTGCTCGCGAAACGCTCCATTGTGAAACCAGTCATCGCCGCGCCATCCATCCACCATCGGATTCATCGGCACCACGCACTTCAGCGCCGGATGCGGATGCACCAGCGGCGTCAGGCTCAGGAAGCCGTCATAGCTGATGCCCAGAATCCCCACCTTGCCGTTCGACTCCGGCACATTCTTCACCAGCCAGTCAATCGTGTCGTACGTATCCGTCGACTCATCCACCGGCGTCGGATTCAGCGGCCCATGCATCGGCCGGTTCATCACATAGTCACCTTCGCTGCCGTACTTGCCGCGAATATCCTGCACCACGCGAATGTATCCTCCGCCGATGATCGTCTCCACCGCATTGTCATACCCCCACAACGCAGATCCCAGATGCTGGCTCGGCGAGTTCATCGTCAGCGCACTCGCGTTGTACGGCGTGCGCGTCATCAATATCCCCGCATGCGCCGCGCCCTTTGGCAACAAGATCACCGTGTGCAGTTTCACCCCATCGCGCATCGGAATCATCACCTCGCGCTTTGCGTAATCCATCCCCGCCGTCGGTGCCTGAAAGTGCTCCGGCGTCTCACTCGGATAATCCGGATACTGCGCCTTCTGCCCCACGGCAGTCGTCCCCATCGCAAGACCAATCGCGGCCACGGCAATCATCGATCGCATGCACATCGTCAAACTTCCTCGTTCATTCCTATGAAGGTATGAGCCCCAAACTATCACGACCTCACCAGCTCACCTCATACAGCCGCAACGACTCACCCGGCAGCGTCTCCTCCAACCGCACCACACCGCCTGCGACCGCAACACTCTTCGCGCCGCCAACCTCCTGCAACTGCCCCACCGCCTGAAGCTCGGCGGCTTCGGCCGCAGTCAGCTGCGCCGGCGATCCCATCGCCTTCCACGCCGTATACGCATTGCTGTGCGTCTCATCGATCACCCACTCGCGCACCCGCGCCCGCTTCACACCCGCAGGCAATCCGTTCACAATCACATTCGCCGCCGTCGCCGGATCGTCGCGAATCCTGTCCTGGTAGTTCCAGACCATCACCATCGCCTTGCGCCCATTCACCGTCGCCAGCCCATCCACATCCGGCGCCCCGCGCACACCCGTCTCGCGAATCACATCCAGCGGCACCGCGCCCGTCGACTCCACCTCCACGCGCTCGCCGCTCATCTTCGCCGCCATCCTGAAGAAGTTCAGCACCGGCTTGTCGATCCCATTCGTCGCCAGCGATCGGAATCCCTCGAACGTATCCCGTCCCTCAAACTCAAACGCCCACGACAACATCGCGATCAAATTGATATCGTGCTCATCCGCAAGCTGAAAGATCCGCGCATACGCCGCCGCCGTGTACGCCGGATACAGCGTGCCATTGCGATACGCATTCGCCGGATTCATCTTCTCCGAGCACGCCGCGCACCCTTCAGGATCCGCCTCACTCAAAATCACCGGCAGCTTCCGAAACTCCGGGAAGCTCGCAATCAACTTAAAGCCCGCATCCACATCCCGCAGCTCATGATTGATCCCCATCGTCACCTCGCCGTTCGCGATCCTCGGCTGTCCCTTCGCATGAAACGAGATGAAATCCAGCGGCTGCTTTGTATCCCGCACATGCTCTAAAAATCCCTTCAGCAGTTTGTACCCGCCATCCGGCCCGCCGTCCCGTGTCTTCCCGCCCGGCCCTGTCGTCGCCGGCCCGCCCACACGCGCTCCAGGCAGCGCCGCCTTCACGCCCGCGGCAGCCGCGTCATAAAGCTTGTAGTACTCCTCCGGCGTTCCATGCCAGTACGAAATATCCGGCTCGTTCCACACCTCGAAGTACCACGTCAGCACTTCATCCTTGCCGTACCGCTCCACCAGGTGCGCAACCACCGCCTCCGCCAACCCCTGCCACTTCGCATAATCCTTCGGCGGATTA
>DATNGO010000143.1:0-17238 GCA_035605855.1 Acidobacteriaceae bacterium
GGCCTCCTTCAAGCTCAGCCGCCCCGACAGCACCGCCTTCGCCATCTGCTCCCGCTGACAAACCGTCAGCTTCGAGAATGCGTGATATCTCATCCCTGACTCCCTCCATAAGACAATAACCTAGAGAAGAATCACAGCTAAGGGCTGACATTGATCCTCAGCACTGACCTGAGGAAATCCCCTTGACGCGGACGATATACTGAACTTAAGGAATGACGCTTGGCCCGGCCTCCGCCGGGCCTTCGTTTTGGACCACCCGGAGACCTTAAAGTCCACCCTTAAAGTCTCTGCTTCGAAGACTTTGCGCAAAAAGTGACGGGGGAGGGGGTACCGCTGAACCAGCGCGCCACACGCGACCGCTCCCTCGGCTTCGCCGCCTGCTGCCTCGCCAGTATGTTCTGGGGCTGTGGATTTTTCTTCGGCAAAATCGCCCTCGCCGAGATGAACTCCGGCGCAATGGTCCTCTACCGGTTCCTCTTCGCCGCCGTCGGTCTCCTTCCCTTCCTCATCACGCACCGTCCTCACCTGAACCGTCAGGAATGGCTCATCCTTCTCCTCGCCTCAGTCCTCGGCGTCCCGCTCCAGTTCCTCTTCCAGTTCCACGGCCTCGCGCTCACCACGGTCTCGCACGCCTCGCTCATGGTCGGAACCATGCCCGTGATCCTCGCCGTCGGCGCCACGCTCTTCGCCCACGAACGCCTCCACACCCTCGGCTGGGTCGCTCTCGCCGTCTCCACCATCGGAGCCGCGCTCATCGCCCTCGGCGGAACGCACCACGCCTCCGCCAACGGCCCCACCCTGCGCGGCGACCTCTACGTCGTCCTCTCCCTCTGCATCGCCCTCTTCTGGGTGCTGCTCAACCAGCGCCTGGTCATGAGCCACAGCGCCGTCGTCATCACCGCCTATGGTCTCTGCTCCGGCACCGTGATGCTCCTCCTCGTCGTCCCTCCGCTCTACGGCCTTCCACCAGTGCACGGAGTCTCCCTCAAGGCCTGGCTCGCGCTGGCCGCCAGCGGCATCCTCTCAACCGCCTCCTCCACACTCCTCTGGAACTGGGGAATGACCAAGGTCCCCGCCTCACAGGCTGCCGTCTTGCTCAACATGGAGCCCCTCATCGGCTCCCTGCTCGGCATCTTCGTCCTGCACGAGATCCTCGGCCCTGTAGCCTGGCTCGGCGGCGCCATGATCCTCCTCGCTGCCATCGTCCTCACCACCCGTGGTCACCCGCCAGTGTCCTCGATCGCCTGAAGCTGCTACGATTCAGGCCGTATTGGGCCACAGCCTCACGAGACACGATCCGGAGGATTTCCAATGAAGGTACGACTCTCAAGCATCGCCCTGGGCTGTACGCTCTTCCTGTCCCTCACTGCCGTCGCCCAGAAGCCAGCCAACGCCACCGGCCAGTGCAAGGACGGCTCCTACTGGACCGGCGCCTCCAAGTCGGGAGCCTGCCGCGGTCACCAGGGCATCCAGACCTGGTACGGCGACGCCTCCACCGCTGCCGCACCCGCCGCCAAGTCTGCTCCAGCCGCTCCGGCAGCCAAACCCGCTCCAGCAGCCCCTGCAACAAAGCCAGCCAACGCCACCGGCCAGTGCAAGGACGGCTCCTACTGGACCGGCGCCTCCAAGTCCGGAGCCTGCCGCGGCCACCAGGGCATCCAGACCTGGTACGGCGACACCTCCACCGCTGCCGCACCCGCCCCGGCAGCCAAGCCCGCTCCAGCAGCCCCCGCAGCCAAGCCCGCTCCAGCAGCTGCACCGGCCCCAGTGACAAAGGCCACATCACCCACGCCGCCGAAACCGTCCCCCACCGCAGCCCCCGGTGGCGGCCCCGGCATGGTCTGGGTCAACACCTCCACAAAGGTCTACCACTGCTATGGCGACCGCTATTACGGCACGACCAAGGAAGGAAAGTACATGACGGAGGCTGACGCCAAAGCCATGGGGGCCAAGGGCAATCGCGGCCAGTCCTGCTCGAAGTAAAGCATTACCGCGAGACGCGAGATGCGACTCCGACCCTGATCGGCAGTGGCATCTCGCATCTCCGCTAAACAGGCGTGATGATCCCGCCGACTGGCATCGAAGCCGGCAATGATTCCAGCCGGCGCAGACGCATCGCCGCGGATGTGTCGTCAACAGCCACCTCGCGACCGCCTGAAGCACGCACGGTCTGCGCAACTGCGTCGTCGTTCTCAGTGCATTCGACAACGTACGTCTGCGAATGCCCGCAGCGGGTACATGCGAGTTGAACAGTTCGAGCCATGTCTCGATGCTACCGGATCAAGGCAGATATCCTTGAACAGGAATGCCCGGAACCCGACTCATCGCGATAGATATGGATGGCACGCTGCTCCACACCGACGGTCACGTCAGCGAACGCAACCTCGCCGCAATTCGCGAGGCCGAGGCCCACGGGATCGAGGTCGCGATTGCCACCGGCCGCCGCCACTGCTACGCGATGCGAGTGCTGCGCAAGTTGGATCGTCCGGCGCATACGGCGCTGGTCAGTTCGAACGGCACGGTCATTCGTACGCTTGGCTCGGAGCTTCTGCATCGCGAGCACATGCCGGTAGAGACGGCTCGCTGGCTGTGCGAACACGTAAAGGATTTCCGCGGGACGCTGGTGCTCACCTTCGACAAGGTGCGCGCGGACGGCGAGGACGACCGTGGATCACTGGTTTGCGAGCGCCTGGATGAACTCAGTGCGAGCATCGGTCGATGGATGGATGCGAATGAGCCGTACTTCGAGCAGGTCTCGCCCATCGAGCATGCGCTCGACGATGCGGCTCCGATCCAGATGATGCTCTGCGGCCCGATCGAACGCATGCGCGATGCCGAGGCGCACCTGCTGACCGATCCGCGAATTACGAATGTGGACGGACAGTGCGAGCCCGGCATCGAGGTGGCGCTGCACCGCACGGAGTATCCGCATCGCGACCTCTGTATTCTCGATATTCTGCCCGCCGGATGCTCGAAGGCGTCTGCGCTGCTGCATCTTGCGAAACTGCGCGATCTGGACGCGAGTGAGATCCTCGCGATCGGAGACAACTGGAACGACGTGCCGATGTTCCAGATCGCCGGCCGGTCTGCCGTGATGGCAAATGCTCCGGCCGATCTGCGTGCGCTCGCGGCGGAGCGCGGATGGCTTATCGCTCCCTCGAATGACGAAGACGGAGTTGCGTCAGTGATTGAGGGCGCTCTCGCGGCGAATCGTGACCTGAGTACCGCGCTTCTCTAAACCTTCGCCTGCCGCCCTGCAACGATCGGGGAACGCTCACGGCAAGGGCCGGATGCTAGTCTCATAGGAAGTGCTTTCCCGCCGGCTCCATTGTGGTCTGATCCATGCTGCCATGGCCTTCGCGGCTGCCGTGGCCTTCGCGGTTGCTTCGAGCCCGGCTGCGCACGCCTTCGATCGCGTGACCCTGCGCAATGGATTCAGCTACGACTGTGCGCATCGCGAGCCGATTGCCGATGGACGTGTCCGGTTGTTTCTGAGCAGCGGAGATTCGAGCTACATCGATCTGCCGGCATCGGAGATTGAGTCGGTTGCGACGCTGCCCGATCCGCCCGCTCCCGCGAAGGCGCCAGCTCCTGCGAAAGCAGACGTTCGCAGTCTGTTGAGCAATGCGGGCGAGCAGCATGATATCGACGTCGAATTGCTGGCGAGTGTCGTGCATGCGGAGAGCGACGGCCGCGCCAATGCCGTCTCGCGCACCGGAGCACAGGGATTAATGCAACTGATGCCCGGAACCGCGCGCAATCTGGGCGTGAAGGACAGCTTTCAGCCGGACCAGAACATCAACGGCGGCACAACGTATCTGGACGCGCTTTTGACGCGCTATCACGACAATCTCGCGCTGGCTCTGGCTGCCTACAACGCGGGCCCGGCGGCGGTCGAGAGGTATCACGGCATCCCACCATATCGCGAGACACGCGCGTATGTTGCTCGCGTGATGACCGAGTTCAAGCACCGCAAGGAGCAGATGGCGCATCAGCCATCCGTTCAAACCGCGAGCGCAGCCGCGCAGCGCTAAAGTACATCTCACATCTCATGCCCGAACTTATGAGCGACACCGCACCGCCGCCCGCTGCAATACGTCCTGATGCACCAAAGAAACGCTCAGGAAAGGCGCTGCGCACGGTCCTGATCGCCGCGTTGCTGGGGCTGATCGGCGCGTACCTGTGGCATAAGCGCGGCAGTTTTGACTGGCGATCGCTGGGGCCGCAGCTTCGCTCCGTCTCGGTGTGGATGGTTCTGGTTGGGATCGCAATTATCTATGTTTGCTACTGGCTGAGGGCGATGCGCTGGTCCGTGCTGCTGAAGAGCCTGCGGCCGGCCTCGACCCTGGAGGTCTTTCCGGCGCAGATCATCGGCTTCACCGCTGTGGCGCTGTTTGGGCGGCTCGCGGACCTGGCGCGGCCGTACATCATCGCGCGGCAGCTGGACACGCCGGTGGCGACGCAGCTTGCGGTGTACTCCGTGGAACGCGCGTTTGATCTGGGCGCGGCGGCGATTCTGTTCTCGGTGACGCTGGCCTTCGGAGCGTCTGGGCTGCCGCATCATGAGGCGTTCACGCGCGCCGGAGTCGTGTCGACGCTGGCGACGCTGATTGTGGTGATCTTTGCGGTTGCGCTGCGGCTGCAGGGGGATCGTGTGGCGACCCTGGGCGGGAGATTGGTGGGCAGGTTCTCGCCCAAGTTTGGGGCGCTCGTCGAGGCGCGGCTGCTCGACTTGAAGGCGGGATTCCAGACGCTGGCGACGTTTGGTGAGTTTGCCGCAGCGCTGACGCTGTCGCTGGTGATGTGGGCGCTGGTGGCGCTGGCGTACATGATCTGTGCGCGCGCGTTTCTCGACTCGCCGTCGCTGCTGCACTTCGGCGTTGCGGCGACGATGCTGCTGCTGGCGACGAGCATCGGTGGCTCGGTGTTTCAGCTGCCGATTGTCGGGTGGTTTACGCAGATTGCGGTGCTGGCCGCGGCGCTGCATGGGTTCTTCGACGTGCCGCTGGAGACTGCGACGGCATGCGCGGCGATCATGTTCCTGGTGACGTATCTCGCGGTGATTCCGGGCGGATTGATCTTTGCGCGGCTGCGCGGGCTTTCGTTGCGCGGGGCGGCGCACAGCGCGGAGCAAGGATCGTCACAGGGCGCGGGGCGCGCGCCAGCCGCGTGATAAATGCTTGATAGAATCGAAGTTGCATGAAATGTCCGTACTGCGGCTTTACTCAGGACAAGGTGATCGACTCCCGGGAGAGTAAGGACGCCGACTCCATCCGCCGACGCCGCGAGTGCGAGCGCTGTGCGAAGCGCTTCACGACCTATGAGCGGCTCGACGAGATTCCTTACATGGTCGTAAAGAAGGACGGTCGTCGCGAGAAGTTCGACCGGCAGAAGGTGCTTGCCGGACTGCTGCACTCGTGCCAGAAACGCAAGGTTTCGGTCGCGCAGATGCAGTCGATTGTCGACTCGGCCGAAGCGTTCGTCATCGATTCGCCGGAACGAGAGCGTTCGACGACATCGATCGGCGAGTTGATCATGCATCAGTTGAGGGAGATCGATACGGTCGCCTACATCCGCTTCGCCAGCGTTTACCGCGATTTCAAGGACGTGAACGAGTTCAAGGAAGAGCTCGAGGGTCTGCTGCGCGGCAAAGATCCGAAACCCCGGCGCCACAACTCGCGTTAACGATTCCCCGGGGAGAGAAAGAAGTTTTTCGAATGGCAGCAGCACGCACGCACAAGATCACGTTGATCCCCGGCGACGGCATTGGGCCGGAGGTCACGGCGGCAACCGTGCGCATCCTGGAGGCCGCGGGCAGCACGACTGGATGCAGCTTCGAGTGGGACCGCCACGACGCCGGCGCGGATGCCTTTGCGAAAACGGGTGAGTACATTCCGCAGGCGCTGTATGACTCGATTACGCAGAACACAGTGGCACTGAAGGGGCCGGTGACGACGCCGATTGGGCAGGGCTTTTCGTCGATCAACGTGACGCTGCGCAAGAAGTTCGACCTCTATGCGAACTTCCGGCCCGTGAAGTCGCTGCCGGGGCTGAAGACAAACTACCCGAAGATTGACCTTATCATCTTTCGCGAGAACACCGAGGACCTGTACGCCGGGCTTGAGGTGATGGTGCAGCCGGATGTGGCGCAGTCGCTGAAGATCATCACGACGAAGGGATCGACGCGGATTGCGCGGGCGGCGTTTGAGTATGCGCGCAGGCATGGCCGCAAGAAGATCCATGCCATCCACAAGGCGAACATCATGAAGCTGACCGACGGGCTGTTTCTGCGCTGCTGCAAGGCGGTCGCGGCGGAGTATCCGGAGATTCATTACCTGGAGCACATCGTCGACAACGCGTGCATGCAGCTGGTGCTGAATCCGTATCAATACGACATCATCCTGACGGAGAACCTGTACGGCGATATCCTCTCGGACCTGTGCTCGGCGTTTGTGGGTGGGCTGGGCCTGGTGCCGGGAGCGAACATCGGCGCAGACGCGGCGATTTTCGAGGCGGTTCACGGCTCGGCGCCGGATATCGCGGGGCAGGACAAGGCGAACCCAACGGCGCTGCTGCAGTCCGCGGTGCTGATGCTGCACCACCTCGGTGAGACGGGAACTGCGGAGCGTATTCAGAGGGCGCTGGAGCGCGTCTACGCCGAGGGGACGACGCTGACGCGCGACGTCGGCGGAACGGCGGGAACGCGTGCATTCACTGAGGCAGTGCTGCTGGCGCTGTAGGCTTCACATACCAACCGCGCGACATCCGCCGCGCATCCAAAGGAGCACCGTGGTTATTCATCGATTCGCTGTCTGGTTTGTACTTCCCATGCTGCTTCTGATGGGCGGCTGTCATCGTAATGCGGCCAACACTGAGTCGTCGAATGGCGGCGGTCCCATGCCCACTGCCGGCAAGGCTCCGCTGATTGATCCGGCGACGGCGGGCAGCATCTCCGGCGTGGTGCACTTCAACGGCAAGGCTCCGGAGCGGATCAAGATCGATATGTCGGCGGACCCGGCCTGCTCACTGAGCGACACGCCGAATTTCACCGAACAATATGTCGTCGCGAACGGAAAGCTGGCGAACGTGCTCGTGTATGTGAAGAGCGGAATTCCGGCCTGGTCGGCGCCCTTCGACGCGCCGCCGGTTGTGATGGACCAGAAGGGCTGCCGGTATGTGCCGCACGTCATCGCCGTGCAGCAGGGCGGCAAGGTGGAGTACCGGAACTCTGACCCGGCGACGCACAATGTGCACACGCTGCCCCAGGACTCGGCGAACCACTCGGTGGATGTCTCCGAGATGCCGGGGAGCCAGCCGCAGACGGAGACCTTCCGCTCGCCGGAGCTGATGATTCCGGTGCGCTGCAACAACCATCCATGGATGCAGGCCTTCATCAACGTGGTGCCCAACGGATTTTTCGCCGTCACCGGGCCGGACGGCAGCTTTACACTTCACGGACTGCCTCCCGGCACCTATACTGTGGCCGCCGTCCATGAGAAGCTCGGCGAACAGGATCTACAGGTCACTGTTCCCGCAAAATCGACGGCGAAGGCGGATTTCACCTACTCCGCGAAGTGAATCAAAGCTGTGAGAACAGGTCTGGCCCTGCAGTTTCTGGCTGTACCCATACCGTATTGAAAGGCTGCCGATGCACTTCTCTCTTACCTTTCCGGTTCATGCGATTCCGCTGTGGTTTCTTGTGCTTTCGCTTTTTCTGCCGCGCATCTGCATTGTCGTCGCCTGGCTGCAGCACAGTCTGCCGACGACGTTTATTCCGGCATCCGTCAACCTCATCGAGATCATCGTCGCCATACTCATTCCGCGTATCCTGATCCTCTTCTGGATCTACCAGGACCAGGGCATCACGATCTGGTTCCTGCTGCACGCGATCGCGCTGATTATCGCCTGGGGCGGGGGTTCGAGACGCGTGATTACTCGCCGGCGGGTGGTTGAGGTCGATGGCTAGGTACGCGTCCGAACCGGCCTGAACTTCCACTGCGATAAACTTGGTAGATGGAACGGCGTAATGTAGGCATCCTGGGGGCAACTGGAGCCGTCGGACAACGATTCATCCAGTTGCTCGCCGATCATCCCTGGTTCAACATCACATGGCTGGCCGCCAGCGACCGTAGTGCGGGCAAGACCTACGCGGAAGCTTGCGCGTGGCGTCTCGAGACGCCCCTGCCGCGGCGCATTGCCGAGATGGTGGTGCAGCCGAACACTCCCGAAGGCGCGAAGAATCTGCCGCGCATCATCTTCTCCTCGGTCGACGCGCCGATTGCGCGCGAGCTTGAGCCGAAGTTCGCCGCCGCTGGTTGCGCGGTGATTTCGAACAGCTCTGCCTTCCGCATGGGCGCGGACGTTCCGCTGGTTGTGCCGGAGGTGAATGAAGCCCACCTCGACATCATCGAGGCGCAGGCGACGCGCAAGTCCTCGGGCGGCTATCTGGTGACGAATCCCAACTGCTGCGCAATCGGGCTCGTGCTTCCGCTCGCTCCGCTGCACCAGCGGTTTGGGATCGACAAACTCTTCGTTTCGACGATGCAGGCGGTCTCGGGCGCGGGCTATCCCGGCGTTGCTTCGCTGGACATTCTCGGCAATGTCATTCCATTCATCAAGAATGAGGAGGAGAAGCTTCAGGAAGAGGTCGCCAAGCTGCTGGGCGGTCTGCGGGTCGAGGGCGAGAATGCCCGCGGTTTCCAACTCGCCGACCTGACCGTTTCCGCGATGTGCAATCGCGTGCCGGTGCTGGAAGGCCACACGGAGTGCGTAAGCGTGAAGCTGCGCAAGCCGGCGACACGCGAGGAGATTCTCGACGCCTGGAAGAGCTTCCAACCGCTAAGCGGAAGGGGCCATGAGGGCCTGCACTTGCCGTCGGCTCCGCTGCATCCTGTTGCCTACGTGGAGGGCGACACGCGCCCGCAGCCGAAGCTTGATCTCCATCGCGGCCACGGCATGACGACTACCGTCGGACGCTTGCGTCCGTGCTCGATCTTCGACTGGAAGTTCACGCTGCTCTCGCACAACACGGTGCGCGGCGCGGCCGGTGCAGCGATTCTCAACGCCGAGATTCTCGCCGTGCTGGGCAAGTTCGACTTCCGCAGCTTCCCGCCCGTCGGGTCCGCTCTTGAAGAGAGCGCGGTGCCTGCATGAGCGCGAAGCGCACATCCGCACATCCCGAGGTTGTGGTCATGAAGTTCGGCGGGACGTCCGTAGAGGACGCCACCGCGATTCTGCGCACGGCCAGCATCGTGGAAGGCCGCGTAGCGAAGGGGCTGCGCCCTGTCGTCATTGTGTCGGCGATGGCCAAGGTGACCGACCAGCTCCTCGCCTGCGCGGCAGCGGCTCTTGCCGGACGCGGCGACCGCGAGGGCGCGCTGGAGATCGCTGCGCGTCTGCGCGCGCGTCATCTGCAGGTTGCAAACGACCTCGTCAACGGCGACCGGCTGGATTCGCTGCAGCTCGATATCAACCGCGCCTTTGACGGCTTGGAAGAGCTTGTTCGCGGCATCGCCGTCGTGGGCGAGCTGACCGCGCGCACCTCCGACCTCATCGTCAGCTTCGGCGAGCGTCTGTCGAGCGTGATGGTCACGGCGGCCTTCGCTGAACGCGGGCTCGACTCGGCGCACATGGATGCGCGCGAGGTGATCCTCACCGACGATCACTACGGCAAGGCCGCACCGGATGAACAAGCTATCGAGCTTGCGCTCAAGCAGAAAGTCCTTCCGCTCCTGACGGTGGGTCGCGTGCCCGTGATGGGCGGCTTCATCGGCTCATGCGACGGCATCACGACGACGCTCGGCCGCGGCGGCTCAGACTACACCGCAGCGCTGGTGGGCGGAGGTCTGCACGCGTGTGCGATCGAGATCTGGACCGACGTCGACGGCATTATGACGACCGACCCGCGCATTTGCCCGGATGCACTGCGTGTGCGCACCATCAGCTTCGAGGAGGCTGCAGAGCTCGCCTATTTCGGCGCGAAGGTGTTGCATCCGGCAACGATTCTGCCGGCAGTGCAGAAGAACATTCCGGTCTATGTACTGAACAGCCGTAACGCTACCAACGAGGGAACGCGCATCACTGCGACTCCTCCGCCGTGCGCAAGTCCGTTCAAGTCGATTGCGGCGAAGAAGAAGCTGACCATCATCGACATCGTCGCCAGCCGCATGCTGCTGGCCCACGGCTTCCTCAAGATGGTGTTCGACATATTCGACAAGCATAAGTGCGCCATCGATATGGTTTCGACGTCAGAGGTTTCGATCTCGGTTACGGTCGACTCGCGTGAGACGCTGCCGGCAATCTGCGAGGAGCTGGGCCGCATTGCCGACGTGAAGTATGAGAGCGACAAGGCGTTGATCTGCCTTGTGGGCGAGGATATTCGCGGCCAGAGCGGCATCGCAGCGCAGGTCTTTGCGGCGGTCTCGCACGTTAATATCCGAATGATCTCCCAAGGTGCGAGCGAAATTAATATGAGCTTCATGATCAACGAAGAGGACGTCGAAGAAGCAGTGCGGTCGCTGCACAAGAAGTTCTTTGCCGCACCTGATCCGGCGATCTTCGACGTTCAGGCACGACCCGTTACGTCCAACGTTTAGGAGTACGATTTCACATGCGCATTCTCGTCCTTGGTGTGGGTAAGACCGGCAAGCTCGTCGCTCAAGTAGCAGCGGAGCGCGGCCATAGTGTGCATGTACTCGATGCCAAGGAGAACAAGGATGCCGCCGCGCTGACGCCGCCGTTTGTCGCAGGCTTCGATGTGATCGTCGACTTCACGACGCCCGAGGCGGTGGTTTCAAACCTGCACGCATGCCTTGCAAACGGCGCGAGGATGGTCGTCGGCACTACGGGGTGGTACGACCGGTTGCCGCGCGCGAAGGAGGTCGCCGAGCGCAAGGGCGCGAGCCTGCTCTACGGCACCAACTTCTCGCTCGGCGTGCAGATGATGCTCAGGCTTGCGGAGATGATGACGAAAGAGCTCGCAGGTATGGACTACCACCTCTCGATCTCCGAAACGCATCACCTCACGAAGCTCGACGCGCCCAGCGGAACGGCACTCACGCTGCGGGATGTTGTGAGACGTTCCTGCAACATGGGAGACATTCCCATCAAGTCGGTCCGCCATGGCGATACCGTCGGCCTGCACGTGCTCGAGGCGGAGCACGAGGGTGACCGCATCCTGCTGACGCACGAGTCGCACTCCCGGCGGCCGTTCGCGGAGGGCGCGGTTCGAGCGGCCGAGTGGCTCGTCAAGGCGAAGCCCGGCGTCTATGACTTCCGCGATATCTTCGACAAGCTCAGTTAGCGCTTTGGTTCAACGGCATGCGTCGAGTTGCAGGAAGCGGCGCGCCCTCCTAGGCTTAGGGTATGAGTTCTGCCACACTCGCCGATCCCGCCTTCGCCTCCCTCAACTTCGACCAGAAGCTGGACCGCCTCGCCGAGGTTGCCGTCCGCGTCGGCCTGAACCTGCAGGAGGGCCAGGAGTTGGTGCTGACTGCGCCCACTGATGCGCTTCCGCTCGTCCGTCGCATCGTAGAGCAGGCGTACAAGGCCGGAGCGAAGTTCGTTACCCCTTTGATTAGCGATGACGAGATTGCACTGGCGCGCTACCGCTCCGCACCGGACGGGAGTTTCGACTTCGCGCCCGAGTGGTACTACAACGGTATCGCGGACGCCTTTCGTAATGGTGCCGCGCGCATGGGAATCACCGGCGCCAACCCCGCACTCCTGTCCGGACAGGACCCGCAGAAGGTTTCGCGGGCAAACATCGCAATGTCGAAGGCCTACAAGCCTGCAATGGAGCTGATTACGCGGCACGACATTAACTGGACGATCGTGGCCGCTGCTACGCCCGACTGGGCCGAGCTCGTCTTTCCGGGCGAGCCCGAGGAGCTCGCGATGGGAAAGCTGTGGGACGCCATATTCCGAACCTCGCGCATCACCGGCGACGACCCCGTCGCCGACTGGAAACGACATGGCGAGAACTTGAAGCGGCGCGTCGACCTGCTCAATGCGAAACGTTATCACTCGATTCGTTTCTTCACGCCGGACGGCGCGACGGATCTAACGGTGGGCCTGGCGGATCAGCACCTGTGGGCCGGGGGCGGAGCGACCGCGGGTAATGGCATCTACTGCCAGCCGAACATTCCCACCGAGGAGTGCTTCACAACACCACATAAGGATCGGGTTGACGGTGTAGTCTCTGCATCGAAGCCTCTCTCGCACCAGGGAACGCTCATTGAAAATATCCGCTGCCGCTTCGAGAACGGTCGCATCGTTGAGGTCACGGCGACGAAGGGTGAAGAGGCGATTCAGAAGCTCATCGCGACCGACGATGGCGCGCGCCGGCTTGGCGAGGTCGCGCTGGTTCCGCATAACTCGCCCATTGCCCAGTCCGGCATTCTTTTCTGGAACACACTGTTCGATGAGAATGCTGCAAGCCACATCGCGCTTGGCCAGGCATACTCTACGTGCATCATCAACGGTGAAAAGATGTTGAACGAAGAGCTTGCGAAGCTCGGCGCCAACGAGAGCATCATCCATGTCGACTGGATGATTGGCGGACCGACGATGAACATCGACGGGATCAGCACGAACGGTACGGCCGAACCACTTATGCGCAATGGCGACTGGGTCTAACGCGGCGCAGTTCATCGTTCGCCGCGCCACCCGCGACGATCTCCCGCAGCTGAGTGCCTTGCTGGAGCGTTACTACAGCGAATGGGACGTTGTGCAGCGTGATGCTCCTGAGCGCATCGCGGAGTATCTCGATCAGCCGGTTCCATTCGGCTTCGTCGTTGTTGAAGAGAATGGAATGCTCGTTGCCTGCGTTCTTCTGCGCGCGCTGCCGTCCGTCGCAGCGGCAGTCGAGTGCAAGCGACTCTATGTCGTCCCCGAGCAGCGTGGCCAGGGTCTCGCATCGTTGCTGATGGACTACGTCGAGGGCTTCGCGGCGGCAGCAAGGCTCGACTGGGTTTATCTCGATACTGGCGCGAATTTTGCTGCAGCCCGGGCACTCTACCATGCGCGCGGATATGAATCCTGCGAGCGCTATAACGACAATCCGCAGGCCACTTGTTTCTTTCGCAAGAGATTGTCCCGCTGAGATAGCATCAATCGCATCGTGCTTCGCCTTCGCAGCATCGCCGTCGCCCTGTGCTTTGCGCTTACGGCTGCGTCGCAATCACCGCAACCTTCCCCGTCGCCGTCCATCGACACGTACATCCATCAGTCCTGGGACACGCTGCAGCGTTCCATGACGGACTGCACGTCTCTGATCGATCCCAAGCTCACGACGGCGCCTGTTCTTTATCTGCCCGCCGGCGAGACGGTACCGCACGACGTGAAGGCGATGGAGAGCAAGTGCCGTGTCGACGTGCGCTCCCTCCCGCACGAGATTCATCACGAGGGTGACCTGCTGCCCGAAGATATTCCGGCCCCGGGACTGCTGTATCTGCCGCATCGTTACGTCGTGCCGGGTGGCCGCTTCAACGAGATGTATGGATGGGACAGTTACTTCATCCTGCTCGGCGAACTCGCCGACAACCGGCTCGATCTTGCGCGCGGCACAGTCGAAAACTTCTTCTACGAGATGGACCACTACGGCGCGATCCTCAATGCCAACCGCACCTATTACCTCACGCGTTCGCAGCCACCGTTCCTCAGTTCGATGGTGATGGCGGTCTACGATGCCGAACGCGCACGCAACGCGCCCGGTGCGCGGGCATGGCTACGCGAGTCGCTTCCCTACCTCATCCGCGATCACGCTCTCTGGACCACCGCGCCGCACCTCGCCGGCAACACCGGCCTCTCACGTTACTTCGATCTCGGCCACGGCCCTGTGCCGGAGATGGCCGACGATAGCACGTACTACATCGACGTGATTCGCTGGCTCAAGGCGCACCCGGAGCAGACACCATCCGGATATCTCGAACCCGCCGGCGCAACGCCGAACACACGCTGCGCGGACCGCGCCAACTGTCTGCAGACGAGCCTGGACGGCGTGGAGCTGACGTCGCAGTTCTACCTGGGCGATCGGGCAATGCGTGAATCGGGCTTTGATACCAGCTCGCGCTTTGGCCCCTTCAGTGGGTTCACCGAGGACTACGCGCCCATCTGCCTGAACTCTCTGCTCTACAAGTACGAGCGCGATGTTGCGACAATTGAGGCGGCAGTCGGCGATCACTCCGCTGCTGCGCGGTGGAACCATCTCGCTGCGCTGCGCAGGCAGCGCATCAACGCACTTCTCTGGGACAACACGGCCGGTCTCTTCTTCGACTATGACGCGCGCAACCAGCGGCGTTCCTCTTACCGCTACGTCACCACCTACTACGCGCTGTGGGCTGGCCTGGCGGCTCCCGCACAGGCCAAACGCCTGGTTGCCAATCTACCGCTCTTCGAACGTGCCGGAGGCCTGCAGATGAGCACCAAGGATACCGGTCAACAGTGGGACGCACCCTTCGGCTGGGCGCCGACGAACTGGCTTGCGGTAGACGGACTCGCAAGGTATGGCTATACGGCCGATGCCGACCGCATCGCGCGAAAGTTCATGACGGCCGTGGAGAATGGATACCAGCACGACGGCACCATCCGCGAGAAGTACAACATGGACACCGGCTCATCCGACGTGAACGTGACTACCGGCTATAAGACCAACGTCGTGGGCTTCGGTTGGACGAACGGCGTTTACCGGCAGATGGAAAGGCTGCTCGCGAAGAATTCTGCGGTGACGAACTGACGCCGGTATATTCTGCGAAAACCTATGCTTCGCGAATTGAACTCATCGCGGCTCGAAGCCTTCTCCGATGGAGTCATTGCAGTGATCATCACCATCATGGTGCTCGATCTACGCGTGCCTTCCATCCATGAGGCCGGCAACTCGGTCGCAATACGCGAAGATCTAAAGCTGGTCCTCGTGTATCTGCTCAGCTTCGTGCAGACCGGCATCTACTGGGTCAATCATCACTATCTGCTTGACGGCCTGGAGAATGTCACCCACGGCATCCTCTGGTCGAATCTCGCTCTATTGTTCTGCCTTTCGCTAATTCCTTTCGGCACGCAGTGGATCGCCGTCCGTGGTGTGGAACCCGTTCCGGTGGTGGTCTATGTGTTGTGCTTTCTCGCACCCGGGGCGGCGTTTACAGTGCTGTCGAACACCATCTGCAAATGCACGGGCGTTCAACCCGCCGCGAGTCTCGGGAAGGAACTCTTTTCCCTGGCGATGGACCTGGGCGCAATCGCGATGGCTTTTATTTCTCCATGGGGCGCTCTGGGAATGATCGCGATCGTGGCCCTCGTCTGGCTGTTGCCGCCCCGCCGCATCGTGGAGCAAACCCGGCGTCACGCCGCCTGAACGCCATCGGATAATTCGCGCTAAACTCGACTCTGAAATGAATCTGCAAGGCTGCGGCACCGCCCTCATCACGCCTTTTCGTCTGGACGGCTCACTCGATGAGCCTGCCCTTCGTGCTCACATTCACTGGCAGATCGCCTGTGGCGTCTCGCTGCTGATTCCATGCGGCACGACTGGCGAAGCGGCGACTTTGACCGAACCCGAATGGCTGCGCGTCGTCGAGATCACGGTCGAGGCTGCCAACGGCCGCGTACCTGTCTTCGCAGGCGCAACGCACAACTCCACGCGTGAAGCCATCCACCGCGCGCAGCAGCTCGGTCGAATTCAGGGACTCTCCGGCATCCTCACGGCTAACCCGTACTACAACAAGCCCGGGCAGGAGGGCCAGTACCAGCACTTCCGCGCCATCGCCCAGTCCGTGCATTTGCCAGTGTTGCTCTACAACATCCCCGGCCGCACCGGTGCGAACCTGGAGCCCGCCACCGTTCTTCGTCTCGCGGACATTCCCAACATTATCGGCATCAAGGAATCCAGCGGCAACATGGTGCAGATCACCGAACTGCTGACGCAGGCGCCGCGCGCCTTCCAGGTGCTCGCCGGCGACGACGCGCTCGCACTGCCAATCCTCGCAGTGGGCGGTTCCGGGCTCGTCTCGGTCGCGTCGAACGCCATCCCACAGCAGATGTCCCAAATGGTGAACGCTGCGTTGAACGACAGCTGGATCTCGGCTCGCCGCATCAATCGCCACTACTTCCACCTCATGCAGGCGAACTTCTGCGAGCCCAGCCCCGCTCCCATCAAGGCTGTCATGGCGTTGCTTGGCCGAGGGAATGAGGAACTGCGGTTGCCGATGGTTCCCGTCACCACGCAGACTCGGCGCAAGCTGGAGCGCATCCTGGGCGAGCTGGGCCTGTTAACCAACTCACCGCAGGAGAACCTCCGCGTCTTCTAGAACCAGGACCGCGACCCCCTGCAAATTACGAACTGCATGCACTGCCGGTATTCGAGACGAACGGAATGACTCTGTTGAAGGGCCTGACCTTGGTCCTCAAAGAGCGTCAGCGGGCACCTGTTCTGTCTGGAAACCCACGAGTCCAGACTCATGCTCTACTCTTGAACCTGTGCCAATGTTCTCCGTAACTTTACTTCTCGCGGTGCTGTCTGCGCAGACAGCCGCGCCGCATAGGTCCGAGCCCACCGCCTGGCCGCTCACTCATCTGCATGAGACCTCGACGTTGCTGGAGAGATTTCCGCCCGCCGAGCGATCCATCGCGCTCTCGCTGCTCAAACCGGATCTCGGTCCCCTCGTTCAGGGCGAGTCTTCACAACAGCTCAATGGCCTGATGCGTTCCTTCCGCGCCGAGCGGCTCACTTTGGCGGGCAATCAAGCGCTTGCAGTTCAACCTTCAGGAAACGAACTCTGCGGAGCTACAGGCAATTGCTCGTTCTGGATCGTCGATCTCCGCCATCGGCATGTCGTCCTGAATGCAGTTGGCATCCAGAGCTTCGCGGTCAGCGCGGCGCGGCCCGGCGGAATGCCGGACATCATTACCAGCAGTCACGCGTCGGCGTACGAGCAGGAACGAATCCGCTGGCAGTTCCAGGGATCCAGCTACGAGCGCGAGAGCTGCGCGACCGTCAACACCGCGAACGATGACGGCCAACCCTATCCCACGCCCCGGATCACGGCACATCCTTGTTCCACAGAAGGAAACTGATTGATGACGAACTCGCTCCCGCAAGACAAGCTCCAGCATTCCATCGAGCACTGGTTTTCGCTCGGCTCCGAAGCCGTCGGCAACGCCGACGCGCTCGCCGCATTCCACACGCTGCGCCATGCGCTGGAGTCCGGCGCAATTCGCTCCGCCGAACCCGACGCCTCGCAGCCC
>DATNGO010000144.1:0-10178 GCA_035605855.1 Acidobacteriaceae bacterium
TAACGGAGGCGCGCGAAGCTACACTCAGGTCGTTTGGAAATCGACCGTCGAGTGCAAAGGCATAAGTGTGGTTAACTGCGAGACCTACAAGTCGAGCAGATGCGAAAGCAGGCCTTAGTGATCCGGTGGTTCTGTATGGAAGGGCCATCGCTCAACGGATAAAAGGTACGCCGGGGATAACAGGCTGATCGAAGCCAAGAGTTCATATCGACGCTTCGGTTTGGCACCTCGATGTCGGCTCATCACATCCTGGAGCTGTAGAAGGTTCCAAGGGTTCGGCTGTTCGCCGATTAAAGTGGTACGTGAGCTGGGTTCAGAACGTCGCGAGACAGTTCGGTCTCTATCTGCTGTGGGCGTAGGAGATTTGAAGAGGGCTGTCCTTAGTACGAGAGGACCGGGATGGACGAACCTCTTGTGTTCCAGTTGTCCTGCCAAGGGCACGGCTGGGTAGCGAAGTTCGGTTGTGATAACCGCTGAATGCATATAAGCGGGAAGCACGCTCTGAGATGAGATCTCCCAACCCGTAAGGGTAATGAAGGGCCCAGGAAGACCACCTGGTTGATAGGCTGGATGTTGAAGCGCAGTAATGCGTGTAGCTTACCAGTACTAATCGCCCGTTCGGCTTGTCCATAGAATTTACTCTGCGCAATGTTTAGTCATTGTTCTAGAGCACATTCAACACAAGCCTCGTAGTTATCGGCTTTCTACGATAAGAAGAAAAGCCTCCCAATCTATTCAGTTGTGAACGATCGCGCCGCGGTCTTCGACAATTTGCCGGTGAGTTTACCGCGAGGGTCCCACCCGTTCCCATCCCGAACACGGAAGTTAAGCCTCGTTGGGCCGATGGTACTGCACGCGTAAGTGTGTGGGAGATTAGGTGATCGCCGGCATTAATTACGGAAAAGCCCACCCTCGCGGTGGGCTTTTCCCTTGCACTTACAAATGCGACGGCAACTTACCTCGACGGCACTTTGTCCTCGCAGCCGAACTCGGCGTTACACACCCTTCCGCGCACCTAGGTCAAAAAGGTTCATGGCAGCACTTGCGGTCCGACTGTCTGCATTCGGGGGCACACAAGATCCCTAAGTGCAGCAATAGTTAGTACGCTCATTGTTCTCTTTGAGTTTAAGAGTCCGGAAAATCGGGAAACACGCCCTTAAGCTTTTACAACCTGACCCTACAGCAGATTTCCGCGGGCCATCGACGGCCGTTGCGGTGATGGCAGCGACGGTGCGGCGGGTGCGGCCGGAGCTGCCGGCGTTTCACCTGCCTTCACCGTCGATCTCGGATGCCGCCTCGAAGCCTCAGGGGCTTTTGGTACGGCGGGTACCCCGGGAGCGCCCGGCGCTGGCGGCACGTCGCTGACCTTCGGAGGCGGTGGCAGCGACGGAGGCACCGGCGTCGCAACGGCTTTACGAATCGTCACATCGCCATCCGTCGTCTCTACTCGAACCTGGGGTCCGCCCGCGCCCACCTTCCCCCTCAGCCAGTGTGAATCGCCCTCGCCCTCCGACTCCAGCCCGAAGTCGTTCTCCAGGCTGCCATTCCTGGTCTTCGCATCCAGCACGAAGCCTCCGTGCTCCGGCAGTCCCAGGTCCACCGATCCATGCTGATTCTGAATGTTGATCGGCGCTACCGGAGCCGCGTTCGTCACCGACACCGCACCGTTGCGGTTCGACAGCGTCACCGGCCCCGACACATCATCCAGCTCGATGGTCCGATTCCGCGTCGTCAGTGTCACCGGTCCCAGCAGTTTGTTGCCCTGCAGGTCGCCGCTCTCAATCGAGAGCTCACCATCCACCCTTGCCGTCGCAAACTTTGTGCGGCTGGTCTCGAACCGCAGCGGTCCGTTGATCTGTTCCGCATGCGTCGTTCCGAAGAAATCTCCCCGCAGCATCACCGGGCCATCAATCTTTGTCAGTGAGATATCGCCCGCACGTCCCTGCAGCGAAAATGGGCCCGTCACGCTCTTCGCGCTCACGCTCGAGTCGTCACTATTCACCTGGGCCAGCACCTGTCCATCGATTCCGCTCAGGTCCACATCGCCCTTCCGAGCCGAGATCGTCACATCTCCGCGCAACTCGCTCACTTTCACGTCGCCGTGATCCGCGCTCAACGAAAGGCCCGCGCCATGCGGCATCTCGATCGTCAGATCAGCCTGCCCCTGGTGCACCGGCGGCACATCCAGCGTCAGGTTGTTACCCTGAGTCGAAAACGACGGCTGTAACCGCTGAGCTCGCTCGTCGGCATCGCTATCGCGCCACGCGTACACCTGTTTATGCACGCTCACGTGCACCTGTCCGTCGTCGCTTGAGCCCGTCACCGACACCGCGCCCCACGGGTTATGCACCACCAGCATCCCGCCCTGCGGCATCGCCTGGCTCAGCGAGTCATCCGACTCATGCGCCTCGCCAAACACCCTGTCCAGCCCGGCAAGATCATGTCCCATCAGGTGCTCATGCCACGCCCAGTTGCTGTCCGCCCATCGGGCTGAGATCCCCACACACGCCAGCACAATCAGCAGAAACACCGCTCCGCCGCTCAGCACATGCGCCGGCAGCGGCCGTCCTGTCTCTTCCATATGCTGCTGGTCGAACATCCACTCCAGCAGCAGAACGATACCCGCGACGATTAAAACCGCCGGCCACCAGCGCGCGTACCACGCAAAGCTATGCGCCCATGAGAGTCTCCCCGTCTGCTCCAGTACCAGGATCACTCCCAGTACCAGCAGCACCATCGGCCCGACAATCGATCCGCGCCGCAGGCTGCGCCGCTGCATCCTGTACTGGTCGCGCATCCACCGTGCCTGCACCTTGGCCGCGCGTCGCTGCGCCCTCCACGCCCTGCGGTCGTACGCAGATCCCGGCGCGTAGTTTCCCGGAGAGTAGCTTGGTCCCGAGCTAACCCCCGGGCCCGGTCCGGGGCCATACCCCGGCGGCGGCGGCGGTGGTGGTGGATAGCTCGACATGGTTACTGACCGTCCTTTCGCGTCTCCGCGGTCGGCGTCGCATTCACACTCCCCGGCGGGTTCACCGGATACCACGTGTTCCGTCCCACCGTGCGCTCCAGGATCAGCAGCCCGCCGAGTGCAATCAGCAGCACGCCCCATGTCTGTCCCAGCGTCCGAATGCCTGCCGCCTGCAGTGCGAACAGCAGAGCCAGCACCAGCAGTATCACCGGTCCGCGCACCTGGCACATCACCCTTGACGCGATTCCAAAGTCATGGAGGTCCATATCGCCGGCTGCCTTCGACCATGCGACCACCATCTCCACACGCCGGAACAGGATGAAGAATCCCAGCGCCGCCAGCGTGATCGCCACCACCCACGACCCACCCAGCCGCCACGACGCGTTCAGGTTCGCCATCAGGAAGATCAGTCCCAGCGCAATCAGCCACGCCGCGCCCATAGGGAACCGCCGCGACGGCAGAGGCGGCATCGCTGAGATCGGCACACCCGACGGACTGCGCCAGGGCTCTCCCGCATACGCGCTCGTATAGGGAGGTTGCGTCCACCCGGTCGATGATCCAGGATTCACCGGCCCGGCATACGGCGTCGGCTGAGGAGTGGGAGGAGGTGGCGGCGGAGTTGCTGCCGTCGCGCCGTAGTTCGACGGAGTATAGCCCGTCGGCGGAACGTAGCCCGTCCATCCCGGTCCACCGGCTGGCCCCTGCGACGCCGTAGCCGGGCCGGCCGTGGCGCTCCCCCATCCCGCTGTCGTCGAGCTCGTCACCGGACGCGCCGCGCTTCCCGGCCAGTTCCGCCCAAATCCCATGCGATCGCCGATATCGTTCAGTCCGAACGGATTCGGCAGGGGCGTGCCGTCCCGGCGCGCCTTGGCGGTGTGGTACGCGTCGAAGACCTGGTAAAAGATCCACCCCGCCACCAGCAGACCGAAGATGCCATTCGTATTATTCGAGAGCGAACTCAATACCGCGAAGATCACCAGGTGCGCCACACCCTTCGCATACTGCCCGTTGTACATCGCGCCCACGCCCGGAATCAGTCCCAGGAAAGCTGCCAGCCCCGGGCTCGGCTCATTGGCCGCCGGAACTCCCACCGGCTGCCCTGCGGCGCTCGCCACCGGACCTGCTCCGCTCACCGGCGCCCACCCCGCTGCCGTCGAGCCGGCTCCAGCCGCCCCCTGGCCCTCCAGCCGCGCCACCAGGCAGGGCTCGCAATATACCGCCGAGCCGGCCCGTCGTATCGTCGCGCTGGTCAATCCTTTGCCGCATTGCTGGCAGAATGCCACGCGCTCACCTGTCTCTGTCGTCTGTCCTTCAGGCGCGGTATTCTGCTCGCCCGGCCCTGTCGTCTCGTCGATCATTTCGCTCACCCTCCCTTCTCGCGGTCCTTATCTTGCCTACCGGGGACCGGTAAATTGCACTGCTTGATCCCGTCAGCCTTCTCGAACCTCTTGGCCCGTTACATCAACCTCTCCACCCCGCTTACAAGCCCTTCTTATGCGCTGCCGGCGCGGCCTGCTGCTCTGGCTGCTGCTCCGTCGTGCTGTTCGGCTGCACCGTAAAATTCGTATCCTCGCGCTGTGCCAGCGGACCTTCGCCGCGCAGCTCGCTCACCCGCGACTCCACCTGGTACACCACCCGCATGTTCTGGAAGTTCCGCGCGGCCGTTGCACTCGCCTCGGCCACATTGCGACGCACGCCGGACGGCGTAAAGTCCGAGGCCCGCAGGTTCTTCAGCCTCACACCCGTCAGGTTCAGCGTCAGCGCAATCGAAACAAACGCCATCGCCGCCGTCATCGCCATCCGTGGCTGAAACGTCGCCCGCCTCGTCTCGATGCGGAAGACATCCACCGCCTTGCGCACGACGGAGGTCAGTGCCCACGCCGGAGCAACCGCGCGCACCGGAAGCGCCCGCACGAACTCCGGCATAGCATTCGCGGCATCCTCGGTCCCCGTCGTCTCTGCCAGAATCTTCGCCAGCAGCGCCGCCGGAGGTTCCGGTGTATGTCCCTTCAGCATTCCCAGCCACGCCGCCCCGCGCCGAGCCTCTTCCAGCTCCCGCGCGCAGTTCGCGCAGTGGGCCACGTGCCGCTCAAACACCCGGCGCTCGGCCTCTGCAAGCGTGCCGTCGACCGCATCCGGGCACATCGCCTCACACACCGCACACTCAATCGGCTTGTTCTCATTCATCTCTTCGAATTGGTTCCAATTCGTCACGCCTGCATCACCTTCCCTTCCATGCCCTTCAGCAGTCTGGCCAGTTCACTCCGGCCCCGGCTGATCCTGCTCTTTACGGTCCCTTGCGGGATACACAAAATCTCCGCGATCTCCTTGTAATCCATGTCCTCCAGATCACGAAGAATAACCGCCTCGCGCAACTCTGGCGACACCTGTGCCAGCGCCCGCTGAATCTGTACCTTCAACTCGAGCCCGGCCACATGATGCTCCTGGCCGGGCCTCGGGTCCGCCAGTCGGTCCAGCCTGCTCGGCCCATCCTCTTCGCCGTCCATCGACTCATCCAGCGAGTCGCTCGCGCGGTCCATTCTCCTGCGGCGGTAGTTATCCACCAGAAGGTTGCGGGTCAGCGTCGTCAGCCACGTGCCAAAGCCTCCGCGCGCCGGGTCAAAGCTCCCCAGGTTGCGATACATCTTCAGAAAAACCTCTTGGGTCAGGTCTTCCGCCTCGGTCGCCGATCCGGTAAACCGGTAACACAGCCCATACACCTTCCGATGCTGTGTCTTGGCAAGCTGCTCCCAGGCCACCGCGTCGCCGGCCAGGCAACGTGCCGCCAGCTCTGCCAGGGCGGCCTGCTCGGCCACCACCGCAGCCCTTTCCAGTCCAGCTCGAGAATCCGGCTCCTCTGGCGCGAGCCGCGTCTCCCTCACAGCCTTCTCCTCGCGCGGCCTGCCCGGCGCTACCCCCACAGGGGCCTCCCGCCGAACCGGTCGTCCCGCTGGCTCGCGCCTGGCCAGCCTTGTTCCCCATCCCGCAGCCGTACCGCGGTCAAAACCCGCCGGGATGGTTGCCGCCGTCATGGTATCTACTTACGCAATCCCGGCCTGAAAAGTTCCCCTATCCTTCGCCGCCAGAGGCGGCCAGACAGTAGACAAATAGACAGTAGACAGTAGAGATAACCCGCGCCCCGCCCATCTTTTACCGTCTACTCCTACCCTCTACTGTCTCCCTGCTCCTTCACGGCCAGACAGTAGACAAACAGACAGTAGACAGTAGAGATAACCCGCCGTCCGCCCGCTTCTTACTGTCTACTGTCTACCCTCTACTGTCTACCCTCTACTGTCTCTCCCTACTCCTTCACTACTCCGCAGGCGATCCTGTTGCCCGCATTGCCCGCCGGGTCCGTCTTCTGGTCGTCCGCGTGTTCGTGTACTACAACGCTCGTCCCGCCGTTGGCAAAAATCGAGTCCGGCAGGTTCGGATCCATCGAAACATCCTTCAGCACAAAGCTCGCCTGGCCCTTATGATTCTCGCCAACCGACACATTCCCCGGCAGATCCCCATTATGGTGTCCCTCCGGGTTCTCGAACCCATGATGCTTCCCGGCCGGATTGAAGTGCCCGCCCGCCGCCTTGAAGTCCGGCGCATCGCACACCGCGTGCTCATGAATATGCACGGCGTGTTCGCCAAACGGCACATTCTCCAGTTTGATCGTCATCTTCACGCCCTGCTTCACCGCCTTGAAGGTCACGGTCCCCGCCGGCTGCCCCTGCGAGCTCACCAGCTTCACCTTCAACTCATTGGAGACCGGCTTCTTCGTCTGGTCCGCCTGTCCCCACGCCACACCCACACCCAGACCCAGTGCCGCCCCGACCGCCACAGCCATTACTCGCTTCATGGCACTCACCTCGCTGGAAGCATTCAAAAAACGGTACCGCCAGCATACTCGCCTTTGCCTCTCTCCAGACAGTGCGTTCTAGACAGTAGACAAGCAGACAGTCTGCACCCTCTACCACCCAAATATCCACCGCGCCTCCCAGTACCCTAATCCCCATGCAACCGACCACTCCCGGCGTGCTCGAAGTCATCACCGGCCCCATGTTCTCCGGCAAGAGCGAGGAGCTCATCCGCCGCCTCAAGCGCGCCCGCATCGCCCGCCAGCGCGTCGCCTGCTACAAGCCCGACATCGACCTCCGCTACCACCGCGCCGCCATCGCCTCGCACTCCTCCCAAACCCACGAGGCCGTCCCCATCGCCTCCGTCGAAGAGCTCCGCGCCATCCTCTATCCGCAGCTCGACAACATCGAAGTCGTCGGCATCGACGAAGTCCAGTTCCTCTCCCCCGAGATCATCCCCGTCGCGCTTGACCTCGTGGCCCTCGGCAAACGCGTCCTCCTCGCCGGCCTCGACACCACCTTCTCCAACGAGCCCTTCGGCCCCGTCCCCAACCTCATGGCGCTCGCCGACCGCGTCACCAAGCTCTCCGCCGTCTGCATGGTCTGCGGCCAGCCCGCCATCCACACCCAGCGCCTCGGCGACTCCCAGGAGCTCGTCGTCGTCGGCGCCGCCGGCCTCTACGAAGCCCGCTGCCGCGCCCACTTCACCCCGCACCTCGACGCCCAGGGCTCCGAGCAGCTCGAACTCCCCGCCGCCGTCAGCTCCTAGCTCAATTGGGTGGGATATCGCGCGTTAAAGACGCGCGAGAAAGGAGCGCTGCCCGAGTCAATCCAGCCTCCACCAGATCGCGGTAGCCATTCGGACCCGCTTGCGTTACATTGGCGGCCAACCATGCGTTCCCGAATCCTGGCCCTCTGTACCCTGACGCTCCTCTGCGTCCGCGCCCACGCCGACTCCGCCCCCATCTGGCTCCAGGTCACCACGCCGCACTTCACCGTCGTCACCGACGCCTCCGCGAAGCAGGCCCGCCACATTGCCGGCCAGTTCGAGCGCATGCAGGCCGTCTTTCAGAAGCTTCTGCCCGCTTCCCACCCCGACCCCGGCTCCCCCATCATCGTGCTCGCCGTCAAGAACAGCCGCGAGTTTGCAGCCCTTCAGCCCGCCGCTTACCAGCAGAAGGGAAGCCTCAAGCTCGCCGGCCTCTTTCTCCAGAACACTGACCGCAACTACATCCTCGTGCGCCTCGACACCGAAGGTCCGCACCCCTTCTCCGTCATCTATCACGAGTACACGCACTACATCACGCGCCATGAAAACTATCCCCTGTGGCTCAACGAAGGCATGGCGGAGTTCTTCGAGAACACGGACATCGACCCCAAAGAAGTCCGCTTAGGCCAGCCCAGCGAAGGCGACCTCCAGCTTCTTGCCTCCGAGCGCCTGCTTCCTCTCCCTACTCTCTTCACGGTCGATCACGACTCGCCCTTCTACCACGATGAGCAGAAGGGAACCATGTTCTACGCCCAATCATGGGCACTCACCTACATGCTCTTCCACAACGACTACAGCAAAAAGACCACCCTGCTGACCAGCTACATCAAGGCGCTTGACGCCGGACAAACCTCGCTTGCCGCTGCCACAACAGCCTTCGGCGACCTCAAGAAACTTCAAAGCGCCCTCGAGGCTGAGGTCCGGTCCAGCACCTTCCAGTACTTCATCCTTCAACTCGCCTTTCCCGTCGACGAGGCATCCTTCAACGTCGCCTCACTCACCCCCGCGGATGCTGACGCGGTTCGCGCCGGTGTCCTTGCCTCCGACGGCCGCAGCGACGACGCCCGCAAGCTCCTCGACTCCGTCCTCGCGGCCAACCCCACCAACGCTCTCGCCCACGAGAGCCAGGGCATGCTCGCCCTCCGCGAACACGACATCGAAGCCGCGCGCAAGGCCTACAGTGAAGCCGTCGCGCTTCACTCCACCAGCTTCCTCGCCTGGTACTACGCCGCCTCGCTCACTCTCCGCTCCGGCAACCACGACGACCCCGCCATCGAAACCGCCCTCCAGCAGTCCCTCAAGCTCAACCCCAACTTCGCTCCCGCCAACGACGCGCTCGCCAGCTACTACGCCATGCATCACCGCCTCGACGACGCGCTCCACTTCAGCGTCCTCGCCATCACCCTCGAGCCCGACAACTTCACCTACCGGCTCAACAACTCCAGCCTCCACATGCAGCGCAACGAAATCCCCTCGGCGCTCTCCGTCCTCGACGCAGCCCGCCCCTTCGCCCACACACCCGCCCAGCTCGCCGAGCTCAACGCCCGCGCCGAGCAGATCCACCGCTATCAGAACCGGCTCGCCGCCTCGGCCGAGTCATCGGCAGGCAGCGGCTCCGTCTCCACCATCACCGTCTCCACCACCGTTGCCAACCACGCGCATCCGGGTCTCGCAACCACAATAGCCACTGACGACGACCCGCACTACCCCGACGCTCCGCCCACCGGCCCGCGCCACACCGTCAGGGGAGTCCTGCACAAAGTCCAGTGCACCTATCCGACCATCCTCACACTCACCCTCGACGGCGGCCCCAAACCCCTCTCGCTCTACACCAATCACATGTACAAAATCGACTACTGGGCCGGGAACTTCTACCCTAAGGGCGGCCTCGACCCCTGCAAAATCGACGGCATGAAGGCCGTCGTCACCTACACCGACGTCAAAGACACCCGCGTCGCCGGCCAGATCGTCTCCATCATGGTCAACAAATAGCCATGGTTTTGTTAAGGGCACGGCTTCAGCCGTGCCGTAAAAGCTCCACCGACGTCAAAGACACCCGGGTCGCCGGCCAGATCGTCTCCATCATGGTCAACAAATAGTCATGGTTTTGTTAAGGGCACGGCTTCAGCCGTGCCGTAAAAGCTCCACGGAGAATGGGGCTTTAGCCCCTGAGGTACGCTCGCTGCGGTAACCCTGCAAGTGCCTGCCCGAGACGGGGCCACCGCGTCCTGAGCCGAAGGATCTCGTTGAACGACCGCAACCCGTCCTGGGTATCCGACCCATCCTCGTCGTTTTGAAAGGGCGCGGCTTTAGCCGCGCCGTCAGCTGAGGGAATCTTCCCTGGCCCCATAGCCTTTCGTACCACCTTCCACCAGCCAACCTAACCCTTTCGCCGTGCTATCGTACCCCTTAGGTTGCAATCCTCTGCACACAGTGGAAAATAATTTCCCTCGATTAGCCTCTTCCGGGGAAACCAAAGTCGGTAGCGATCTTCTAAGCTCTTTAGATCAAAAACTTAGCTTCTCCAACGATTGGCATAGGACTTGCTTCTACCTAACCGAACGACAACTGCGAAACAGCAGTGAGGAGACTG
>DATNGO010000145.1:0-4856 GCA_035605855.1 Acidobacteriaceae bacterium
GGCGTCGAGCGAGTTCTACGACAAGGCTGCCGGGCGCTACATCTTCAAGAAGTCGGACAAGAGCGAGAAGACCTCCGACCAGATGGCCGACTACTGGGCGAACTGGGTGCGGCAGTATCCGATCGTGTCGATCGAGGATGGGCTGGCGGAGGACGACTGGCAGGGCTGGAAGTATCTGACTGAGAAGGTCGGACGCAAGATTCAGCTGGTCGGCGATGACCTGTTTGTGACGAACGTGAAGCGTCTGCAGCAGGGAATCGATGAGCAGGTCGCCAACTCGATCCTGGTGAAGGTGAATCAGATCGGAAGCATCAGCGAGACCCTGGACGCGATTGAGCTGGCGCGCCGCAATGGCTACACGGCTGTAATTTCGCACCGCTCGGGCGAGACCGAGGACACGTTCATCGCGGACCTCGCAGTTGGGACGAACGCCGGCCAGATCAAGACGGGCTCGGCCTCGCGCACGGACCGCATTGCGAAGTACAACCAGCTGCTGCGCATCGAAGAAGAGCTCGGACAGACGGCGGAATTCCTTGGGCGGCAGAGCCTGAACGGCGGAGAGTAAAAGAGAAGCCCGGCTTGCGCCGGGCTTTTTGTGCGTTCGTTTTATGCGCGCAGTCGCCGTCTCAACGCGCCACAGATTCCGATCAGGCCGGTGCCCATGAGCAGAAGCGAGGAGGGTTCGGGGGTGGGGGCGAGGGTGGACTTCGGCGTCAGGGTGAGGTTGCCGAGCGGCAAAGTTTCCTGGAACATGTCATACAGAGCAATACCGCTATCAGAGCCCGATGCACCGCCCGGGAAGTAAACGGTCTGCGGGTCCAGGTACGTGAGACCACTCGTGAAATCTCCGGTCACATCGATATACAAGGCATCGTCTTGGGAGTTTATGAAGGCGAATTCATTGACGGGTGTCCCGGAGGCGGTGGTATATGCCTCCGTGTTGAGGAAACCGACAGTTCCAATATTGGCGCTGTCGAACGTGAAGGTCTGCGAGAGACTGACCGCAGTGAGGTTAAATGAGGTGAGGGTCATCCCCGTTCCGGTGATGGTACCCGACAGTGTGCCGGTGGAGCCGGGGACTGTCGTGACGGTGTAGATGGTGTCGGCGTGGGCAGAGCCCGAGGAGACGAGCAGCAGGGCGGCGGCGGCGAAAAGCAGGATTGTTGCGCGTCTCATGAGAGCGGCTCCAGAAAATTGAGGATTGGTGTGCGGCGTAAGTTTAGCATCGTGCATCGATAGAAAGGTGAGAACACTGGTAATCGGGTTTTCGGTTACTGGGGCCAGCTTGGTATTGTCAGAGGATGGGAAAACGACCGGTAATTTTGACGATTCTGGATGGTTGGGGCTATCGGTCTGAGACGAGCGGCAATGCGATTGCCCTGGCCCGCAAGCCAAACTATGACCGGTTGCTGCGTGAGTATCCGAATACGCTGATCCGGGCGAGCGAGCAGTTTGTTGGTCTGCCGGATGGGCAGATGGGGAACTCCGAGGTGGGGCATCTGAACCTCGGTGCAGGGCGCGTGGTGCACATGGATATCACGCGTATCGATGCGGCGATTGCCAGCGGTGAGTTCTTCAGGGATCCGACGCTGTTGAAGGCGATGCAGCCCGGAGTGCTCGAGGGGCACGCGCTGCACCTGATTGGTTTGGTAAGCGATGGTGGTGTGCACTCACAGCTGCGGCATCTGCAGGCGCTGTTGAAGATGGCCGCGCAGCAGAAGCTGGAGCGCGTGTATGTGCATGCCTTCATGGATGGGCGCGACACGTTGCCGACGAGCGGCGCGGGCTATCTTGAAGAGTTGAAGCAGACGTTTGCGGAATATGGCGTTGGCAAGATCGCGAGCGTCAGCGGGCGCTACTACGCGATGGATCGCGATCTGCGCTGGGAGCGCGAGCTGAAGGCGTTTCGCGCGATGGTGACGGGCTCTGCGGAAGGCGGAGCGCACGCGGATCCTGTAGCGCGCGTGCATGAGAGTTACAACAACGGAATCACCGATGAGTTCATCGAGCCGTTCGTGTGCGCCGATGCAAACGGCGAGCCAATTGCGAAGATCAGCGACGGCGATGCGGTGATCTGCTTCAACTATCGCGCGGACCGCGTGCGGCAGATTACGCGCGTGCTGACGCGGAGGTCGGGGCTCGCTCCCGATGGTGGTATGTCGCTGCCGAAGGCCGCGGAGCTGGATGCGGAGATCCCGGTGGAGAGCACGCCGCGTGATCTTACGTACGTGTGCATGACCCAGTACGACAAGAAATTCACGCTGCCGGTGGTGATTCCGCCGGAGAGCATGGACAACCTGCTGGCAAACGTGATGGCCAAGTATGAGCTGCGCAATCTGCGCGTCGCGGAGACAGAGAAGTATGCGCATGTGACGTACTTCTTCAACGGCGGCATTGAGAAGCCGTTTGCGGGCGAGGACCGCGAGCTGGTGGCGTCGAAGAAGGTGGCGACTTACGATCTCGCGCCCGAGATGTCGGCCGAAGGCATTGGCGATATCGTCGAGCGCGCGGTGAAGGATACGGCGTTTGACGTGGTGATTGTGAACTTTGCGAACGCCGACATGGTGGGGCACTCGGGCAAGATTGAGCCGACGGTGCGCGCGGTGGAGACGATCGATGCGCAGCTCGGCAGGATATATAACGCAGTCCGCGGAGCGAACGCCAGCTGGATTATCACGGCAGACCACGGGAATGCTGAGATGCTGATCGATCCGCGAACCGGCGGACCGCATACCGCACACACGACGAATCCGGTGCCGTTCATCCTGGTGACTGAGCAGGGAAAAGATATCGGCGTGCGTGAGGGCGGGTCACTGCGGGATATCTCGCCTACTGTGTTGGGGTTGATTGGGTTGGAGCTGCCCAAGGAGATGACGGGCGGCGATCTCCGGGTTGTGTAGCAACTTCAAGCGAGGCTTACCGAAAGGACTGATGCGCATCTAAAAGAGTGCGCATGGCCACTGCTTCGAAAGTCGAACCTTTGTCGATGGGATCGTCCGTGGGCGGGTCTGGTCCTCATGTTGAAGAGCTGCGCGCGTTTTTCACGACACGCGGGGTCGGGTTCGGTTCAGCAGAGGACCTGAAGCCATTTCTGGAGCGGCTGGATTCGGATGCGAGCTTTGCCGACGAGATGGGGTCGATGGTGCGGACGATCATCTATCGCGAACGCGATGGCTTGTCGCGACTTGAATTAATCGAACTGCTTGAGACGGCGGTGGGTGGACCGGCGGCGGAGGGCAACGCGGATGCGCCTGAGGTTCGCGAGGCCGCGCGCAGGCTCCTGGCATTTGTGGAGAGCGTGTTTCGGACCCGGCGGAATCCGGGTGCGGTGAGTAACGGTGCGGGGCAGGTTGCTGCGCCGGAGCTTGAGAGTCAGATGCACGAGCAGCCGGAGGTCCCGTTGATTCCTGTTGGCGGGGAGGCGGTGACGGCGGAGGCGGCGGAGAGTCCACAGGCAGAGCATCCAACGATAGACAGGTTCTATCGGGCGCGGATCGCGGCGGAGGAAGAAGCGGCGGAGACTCTGATGGAGGAGCGCGCGGGCGAGTGGAAGGTCGAGGACGATGCGACCGAGCCGGAGACTGTACTGCACACGGACCTGAACTGGCATGTTCCGTTCGAAGATTTTGAAGAGCGAGAGACGCCGGAGAGAGGGTCAAAGGCGTGGCTGTGGGTGGCGGGATTCTGTGCTCTGCTGCTGGCCTTCTGCGCGGGGTTGTTTGTGCACCAGGGGTTGATCGTGCCGCTGCGGGATCCGAACACGCCGTATCAGAAGCTGCCTGCGGAAAGCCAGGAGACCTCGAACACTATTCCGACGCCTCCAGGGGCGAGTGGGGCGCGGCCGGCGGAGATGGAGAACGTGGCTGCGAGTACGGGTTCGACGCGGGCGCCGATGGCGAAGGCGAGCGCGACGGGGGTGCCGGGCGCTGATGCGAACCTGCGGCCGAAGTATATGGCTCCGGCGGCGATCGGGGTGTCGCCGGCGCTGATGTCTGGTCACCTGGTGTATGCGCCGCCTCCCTCCTATCCGATGATGGCGCAGATGACACACATCCAGGGGAGGGTGACGGTGGAGGCGGTGGTGGGCAAGAGCGGGCGGGTGATTCGCGCGAAGGCGATCAACGGGCACCGGCTGCTGCGCGGGGCGGCGGTTCGGGAGGTCTATGGGAGGCGGTACCGGCCGTACACGGTGAATGCGCGGCCGATGGATGTGGCGACACTGGTGACCGTGGATTTCAGGTTGAAGAAGTAGACCCCCCTCCCCCCCTGTTTTTGCGCAAAGTCTTTGAAAGAAAGAATTTACGTCCGGACCTCGCGCATGGCTAATCGCCCAGCTCCTGGAGAAGAAGCCATGCGGAGCCTTTGGGTTTGTCGGCCTCGAACTCGGCGGGTGGGGCGAGCAGGCCATGCTCGGGGTCGAGGGTGATTTCGGAGACTGGCTCGGTGAGCTCTTCGCGAGGGTTGGATTTGGGGAGATTGCGGCTGGCAATCTGGAGGCCGTAGAGGAGCAGGCCGGCGCGGCGGGCGTCGAGCTCATTGGAGGCGATGCGGCGGAGAATTTCGCCGATGGCGAGCTGGATGCCGAAGCGATCGGAGAGGTCGGCAGGGAGGGCAAGGCCGGTTTGCGAGGCGGCGGTAGCTGCCGCGCGATGAAGACGAGAGGCGCGCTCGCCGGGCTGGACGGGGCGGCGCGAGCGGTGGTGGAAGTAGCAGAAAAGCTCGCTGCCACCCTCGGGGCCTTCGGGGCTGCGGAGGGCGGGGCTACCGCAGCGGCGGCCGTCGGTGAAGAGGTGGCGGCACTGGAAGCGGGTGGATTCGGTGTCGGCCGTGTAGTCGTGAGTCATGGTGTCCTTGGG
>DATNGO010000146.1:0-4543 GCA_035605855.1 Acidobacteriaceae bacterium
CCCGGCATGATGCCGATCTTCGCCTTGCCCGGGGAGATCACGCCCGGACAGTTCGGCCCGATAAGGCGTGACTTCGAATGTTTCACAACCTCCCACACCTTCACCATGTCCAGCACCGGAATACCCTCTGTAATGCAGACAATCAGCGGCAACCCCGCATCGGCAGCCTCGAGAATGCCGTCCGCTGCAGCCGGCGGCGGAACGAAAATCATCGTCGCATTTGCTCCAGTCGCCTTCACCGCTTCTTCGACGGTATTGAAGACAGGCCAGCCTTCATGCGTCGTTCCACCCTTACCCGGCGTCACACCACCCACAACAAGCTTGTTCCCAAACTGCTTCGCATACTCCTCGCAGCCCTTCGCATGAAAGGTGCCTTCACGGCCGGTAATTCCCTGCACGATGAGGCGTGTATTTTTGTCTACCAAAACTGCCATAGCTTCTAGCTCCTAGCCTCTAGCTCTTAGCTGAAACGGAGACGATGAAGGACGAAAGCATTCGACCCACCTCCGTGCTTAGCTCCTGCGCGTTATGGAGCAAATCGGCATCGCCAATACCAAGCTGGCGGGCGATGACAATTTGCGTCTGTACTTCATAGTTCGATCCCTGTGCCATTCCCAGGAACTGCCTGAATTCTCCGTTGTTCAATCTTCCGCGGCCTTCCGCGATATTGCTGGCTACCGAAACGGCGGCACGTTGCAGTTGAGAACAGAGCCCATACATCTCGTGCTTTGGAAACGACGCTGTCGCTTTGTAAACCGCCACGCTCATTTCAATAGCTCGATTCCATACCTGAAGATCTTCCAACCTCTGCGCCATGCCGCTCCCGAACCGCTCTACGTGGTCTTCTCCTTAGCTAGAAGCTGGAAGCTAACAGCTAGGAGCTTCCTTTCGCGGCTGCAACTACCAGATCAGCAGCATCTCTCATCGTGGACCCCACCTGAAATTTGAGCCCGCTTTCCTCGATGATCCTTCTTCCTTCTTCAACATTCGTACCCTCGAGGCGAAGAACAATCGGCAATTTCACATTGAGTTTTTTCGCCGCAGCAACCACCGCAGTCGCGAGCACATCGACGCGCAAAATCCCGCCGAAGATGTTGATGAAGATCGCCTTCACATGCTTGTCCGAGAGCAGAATCCCAAACGCATTCTCAATCTGTTCCTGATTCGCTCCTCCACCCACATCGAGGAAGTTCGCAGGCGAGCCGCCTGCGTACTGGATGATGTCCATCGTCGCCATCGCGAGGCCGGCGCCGTTCACCATGCAGGCAATGTTGCCATCCAGCTTGATGTAATTCAGCGCAAACTTCGAGGCTTCGACCTCGAGCGGGTCTTCTTCGCTCAGGTCGCGCAGTTCTTTCAAATCTTTGTGACGGAACAGCGCGTTGTCGTCGAAGTTGATCTTGCAGTCGAGTGCGACGAGCTTGCCGTCCTTCGTCGTGATGAACGGATTGATCTCCATCAGCGAACTGTCGGTATCCATGAAGGCCTTGTACAGGCCCATCATGAACTTCACCGCCTCACCGACCTGCGCGGGCTCGAGGCCGAGCTTGAACGCAAGTCTGCGCGCCTGGTACGGCTGAAATCCAGTCGCCGGATCGATGTACTCCTTGTAGATCGCGTCGGGTGTGTTGTGCGCGACCTCCTCGATCTCCATGCCTCCAGCCTGTGAGGCCATGAAGACCACCTGCGAGCTCGCACGGTCCAGCACGATGCCGAGATAGAGCTCGCGGGCGATGTTGGAGCCGGCTTCGATCAGCAGGCGCTGCACCTTCTGGCCCTGCGGTCCGGTCTGATGCGTGATGAGCTGCATGCCGAGGATGGCTTTCGAGTATTCGTCGGCCTGCTCGATGGACCTGGCGAGTTTGACGCCACCGCCCTTGCCGCGGCCACCGGCATGAATCTGCGCCTTGATGACAACAACCGAATTGCCGGCCGAGAAGAGCTGCTTGGCGGCTGCGTCGGCCTCTTCAAGGGTCGTGGCCATCTCACCCGCGGGGACGGCAACTCCGTACTTCCGCAGGATCTCCTTGGCCTGATACTCGTGTATCTTCATGCGCGCTCCAGTGCAGCGAGAGTGACGCTGTCATGGTAGCGACCACGAGAAACACCGAGCAAGTTAGAGTAAGCGATTATCGACGGCAGTGTGCGGTTTCGAGCTACCGCTGCAGCTTGACGATCAGCCGCTCGACGTCACCGGAGTCGATGGTCTCTCCTGCCAGTGCAACTCCGGCGGCCATCTCTTTCACCACTCCCGCGACGACCAGGACAGCAGCGGCGTTGAGCAGAACAACATCACGCCGTGGGCCGGGTTCTCCGCTAAAGATGGCGCGAAGAATCGCGGCGTTGGCTTGCGCGTCTCCACCTGCGAGCGCATTCAACGGAGCCTCTTTGAGATGGAGAGCTTCTGGTGAAACCGCATCCAGCTTCACCGATTGATCGTGGACGATGGCAACCTCACTGGGCCCGCTCAGAGAGAGCTCATCCAGCCCCTGGTGGCCATGGACAACGATTCCGTGCGTTGTGCCAAGCAGCGCCATCGCCTCCGCAACCGTGGGTACCAGGCGGGCGGCATAGACGCCCATCACCTGACGTCGGACACCGGCTGGGTTCAGCAGCGGACCCAAAACGTGGAGGATGGTGCGCACACCTATGGAGCGGCGAATGGGCATGAGGCCCTTCAGGGCGGGGTGGTGGGCGGGGGCCAGAAGGAAGCAGAAGCCGTGGCGGCGAAGGGCGTCGGCGGAGGCGGCCGGGTCGAGCTCGGTGGGGATGCCGAGTGCCTCAAGCACGTCGGCTGAGCCGCAGCGGGAGGTGATGGCGCGGTTGCCGTGCTTGGCGACCCTGGCGCCGGCGGCTGCAGCGACGAGTGCGGCGGCGGTGGAGATGTTGAAGGTACCGCTGCCGTCGCCACCGGTGCCACAGGTGTCCACGATGGTGGCGCGCTCGTCCTCGGAGAGAGGGAGAGGTGTTGCCATGGCTCGCAGGAGCTGGGCAAAGCCGGCGATCTCGGCGGCGGTCTCGCCGCGTCCGGCCATGGCGCCGAGGAGCGTCGCGAGCTCCATCTCGGGAGCATCGCCCGAGAGAATACGCTGCATCAGCGCGCTGGCCTCGGCGAGGCTGAGGGTTTCGCGGTCCTCGACCACCCGGCGCAGTTCGGAACGGATCGACATAAAACCTGAGGCTATCAGGTGCCGGCCGGGAAACGAAGCGTGGCTGGGTACCCCCATCCCCCACAATTTGCACAAAGTCTTGATTCCGTGCTACTTAGGGGTGGACTTATTGCGCAAAGTATTGATTCAATAGAACTTAGCTGCAAAGTCTCTGTAATCAGCAAGATAGCCTTCACAGGGAGGGCGCCTGAGATTCTAATGGCTGTGTGTCGATTTCGTTTTTGTTTTCAATGGGTTGAGACGCTCAAGGACATGACAGGTCGGGGTAAGTGAGAGTGGTAGGCTGAGGGCGTTCGAGGAGGATGGTATGAGCGATGCTTCGATGACGACGTTGAATTTTGATCACTCGCGGGTGACGACGGCGTTTGACCTGGCGGGGTACAAGATCACGCGGAACCTGGGTGTGGTGCGAGGGATCGTGGTGCGGTCGCGGTCGGTGTTCGGGACGATCGGGGCGAGCCTGCAGACGATCGTAGGCGGTGATATCACCCTGTTCACGGAGATGTGCGAGAAGACGCGGTCGGATGCGTTCGAGCGGATGATTGCGCATGCGATCCAGATCGGCGCCAATGGCGTGATCGGCGTGCGCTATGACGCGAACGAGATTATGCAGGGCGTGGCTGAGGTGCTGGCGTACGGGACGGCGGTGGTGGCGGAACCGGAGTGATCCATTGAAGAGGCGGAATCCGCGAACCCAGATCTCGAAGAACGGGATGGGGGGCACCCGACGGTTTGGTGGGTAACAGAGAGAAAAACAAAAGACTCGCGCGTCTTAACGCGCGATACCACCACCCTGCCGCTTGCACCCCAGCGAACAAGTTCGCCGGCGGACCCCGATGCTTGCACCCCAGCGAACAACTTCGCCCGGGACCCCGATGCTTGCACCCCAGCGAACAAGTTCGCCGGGGACCCCGATGCGCGTCGAGGGTGGGGCACCCGGGTGTCAGGCGGCGGCGCTGGCAGCGGCTGTCCGGGCCTTGGCGGCGGCTACGGATGCCGAGACAGGGGTCGCGGTGTATTCGGAGGCCTTCCAGTCGCCCAGGCAACGGCTGAGCAGACCGGCGGCGCAGCGCTCACCGCAGAGGACGATAACGTTGTCCTTCAAGGCGAGATTCGCGTCCCAGGGCATGAATTTGACGTCGTGAGACGAGGTTATGGCGAGAATCCAATGATTACTGGTCTTCTTCTGGACTCCGCAGGTGCAGGTGAATAAAGGGGTGGCTGCCATTTGTCAGTCTCCTCACTGCTGTTTCGCAGTTGTCGTTCGGTTAGGTAGAAGCAAGTCCTATGCCAATCGTTGGAGAAGCTAAGTTTTTGATCTAAAGAGCTTAGAAGATCGCTACCGACTTTGGTTTCCCCGGAAGAGGCTAATC
>DATNGO010000147.1:0-4132 GCA_035605855.1 Acidobacteriaceae bacterium
AGCCAGGTGACCATCGTCCAGCGGCGCGTGATGTGAATCCACTTTTCGCCGGGGTAGCGCATCATGAGCGCGCCTAGCGCGAAGGCGAAGGGCACGCTGAATCCGACGTAACCCAGGTAGAGCATCGGCGGATGGATGACCATTTCCGGGTACTGAAGGAGCGGGTTGAGGCCGAAGCCGTCGGCGTGCAGGGCGCCGGGTGCGATGGCGAAGGGCGGAGCGGCGAAGACCAGCAGGAGAAGGAAGAAGATCTGGATAGCCGAGAGGATCGTCGAGGCGTAGGCATGAAGCGTGACGTCGGCCTTGTCACGGACGCGCATGACGAAGCCATAGGCGGCGAGCAGCCACGCCCAGAGCAGGAGCGAGCCTTCCTGACCGGACCAGAGCGCGGAGAACTTGTAGAGCGAGGGTAGGTCGCGATTGGTGTGGTGAAGGATGTAGTCGACGGAGAAGTCGTTGGTAAAGGCGGCCCAGATAAGCGCGACGGCGGCGCAGGTGACGGCGATGAAGCTGGCGATGCCGGCGCGGCGTGAGGTCTCGCGGAGGGCTTCCGGCGAGACGGCGAGCCCCCGGCGAACAGCGAGCGCGCGCAGCGAGACCGCGCCGCTGAACAGGGTGTAGACAGAGAGGGCGAGGGCCAGGAGTATGGCGAAGCTGCCGAAGGACGGCATGGGATGCAGCATGGGCGCGCGAGTGTCCTCGCCTCTATTTTCGCAGAGTTATGCGGGAGATGCAGGTTTGCTGCGCGATAGGCGGACTATAGCCTGACTGGGGATTCGATCTAGGCGGAGGCGCCCTGGGGGGCGTGATGAGAGATGAGGCGGTGCACGCTGGCGAGGAGATTGTCCGGGAACAGCGGCTTGAGGCGGAACTCAACGCCCAGACCTTCGTACTCTTCTTCGGCCTCGGCCATGCCGCTGATGACCAGGACGGGGATGTTCGGTTGAAACTCGCGGAGGCGGGTGACGAACTCTGAGCCGGTCATACCGGGCATGATGTGATCGGTGAGGATGAGATCGATGGGCTCGGGGAAGTCATTGTTTTTCAACTGCTCGAGCGCACGCTCCGGGCTGAGAACGGCGATGACAAAGTAGCCTGCACGCTTGAGGATGGCCTGGCGTGTGGCGGCTTGCACAGCGTTGTCGTCGATAAGCAGGATGGTGGCGGACATTCGTACCTTGCGTAGTGAGATATCTTGCTGACCAGAAACAGTGGCAACCAACCTGCTGAGGCGTTGTTTTTTGGATGCATTCCTGGCGATAGCGGCTGCCTGACAGCCCGTTCCTTGTCGAACCATACCGATTCAAATGGTCGAGCGAGTATCGCACGAGAGTGTCATCTGGCCCGCTCAGCCGTTCCACACGGGTATCAAACGGCTTAGCTGAGATAATGCCCCCATGAAGCGCCGCGTAATCCGGCAATATGAGTTCATCCGGAAGATCGGCTCGGGTGGGAGCGGGGTTGTCTTTCTTGCTAATGACACGCTGCTACAGAGGCCCGTGGTCCTGAAGTTGTTGAAGCGCGGAGTGCAGACGGCCGAGCAGGTGCGGGCGACGCAGCTGCGGGAGGCGCGGCTGGCGTCGGCGATTGACCATCCTAACGTCGGCGCCATCTACGAGGTAGGCGAGGAGGATGAAGAGGCCTACATCGTGATGCAATACATCCCAGGCAAGAGCCTGGACAAGGTGATTGCCGAGGGGCCGGCGAATGTGCAGCTGGTGCTTTCAAGCGGCATGCAGATCGCCGATGGTCTGCAGGCGGCGCACAGCCTGGGCATCTTTCACCGCGATCTGAAGCCCGCAAACGTGATGCTGACCGACGGCGGACTGATCAAGATTCTGGACTTCGGACTGGCGCGGCAGTTGAAGCGCGAGAAGCTGCAGGAACCGAATGGGAACTTCGATCCGTCGTTGCCGGGGCAGCCGCCGCAGATTGCGCCGGGTGCAACCTACACGGCGCGCGGCGGAACGATTGCTTATATGGCGCCGGAGCAATTTGTGACGGGCCAGAGCAGCGTGCAGAGCGACATCTTTGCGTTGGGGCTGATTCTGTACGAGATGGTGAGTGGACGGCATCCGTTCCATCGGCCGGATGCGCAGGAGCTGCAGAGCATTCGAGCTATCCAGTTTGCAGCTCCGCCACCGCTGCGGGAGATCGTTCCGGACATTCCTCGCGAGCTGGAGAGCGTGATTCTGCGGTGCCTGGAGAAGCAGCCGTCGGAGAGGTATGGATCGGCGGCGGAGGTACGCGAGGGGCTGAAGACGATTGTGAAGTCGCTGCAGCTGGACACGATGGTGATGGCCACTGAGGGCGCCATCACTATGGCAGCGCAGCAGCGGCTGGACATGGAGACGCCGGAGGAAGAAAAGCGGACGACGGGCATCCTGTCAATGCTGGCGGAGCGGTTTCGCGAAAGTACGACGAGCCAGGAGAAGAAGGGCACGGACATAGTGGTTCTGCCGTTTGTGAATCTGGGCACGACCGAGGCGACGCACTTCTACGGGCAGGCTCTGGCGGATGCTGTGGCGACGCGGTTGGCGAAGGTGCCGTCGCTGGTAGTGCGGCCGTCGAGCGCGCTGATGAATATTCCCACGCGCCAGCTGGATCCGCTGAGTGTGGGGCGGAGGCTGCTGGTGGACTTTGTGCTGACAGGAAGCTTTCTGCGGTCGGAGCAGGGGTTTGATCTGAACTGGCAGCTTCTGGATGTGCCGCGGCAGAGCGTGCGGACGGGCGGAGCGATCAGCGTGAAGAGCTTCGACCTGATCGCAGTGCAGACAGAGATTTGCGACGAGGTGTTTGCGGAGCTTCAGGGACGAGGCGAGTTTACGAGCGGTGCGGGGCAGGCCGCGGATGGGAACTCGCTGGGTGGAGCGGTCTCGGAGGAGTATCTGCAGGCGCGCGCTCTGCTGTCGTCGTTCATGACGCGCACAGGGAGCCGCGATGAACTGGATCGTGCTCGTGAATTGTTTGAGCGGGTTGTGGCGCGTGACGCAGGGTACGCTCCGGGGTGGTCCGGATTAGGCATTACGCACCTGCAGTATGCGCGGCATGGCATGGGCGGACAGATGCACGTGCTGGAGGCGCGCAGAGCGTTCGATCGCGCGCTGGAGCGTGATCCGGATTCGGTCGAAGCGAATCTGTATCGCGTGTACATGCTGCTTTCGCGCGGCGAGAAGGAGAGTGCGCGGCACGGTATTGAGCATCTGCTGCAGGAGGCGGGCAATGACTGGAACGTGCATCTGGTCGCCGGCATCACGTTGCGCAACGATGGGTTGTACGAGGAGGCGCTGGATCAGTTCAATACGTCACTGCGGTTGAATCCGTCGAATGCGGCGATGATCTATAACCATCGCGCGCGCGTGTACCAGTACCAGAACCAGCTGGAGCTGGCGAACGATGAGATCGAGAAGGGGTTGACGCTGGAGCCGAAGCAGCCGCTGCTGCGGATCTCGCAGGGGTATCAGCACATGCGCGAGGGACAGTTGTCGCGAGCGGTGGATACGCTCGAGGAGGTGATTCGCGATGATGCGTCGCTGCGGATTGTCTTTCCGACGATTGCGATGTGCTATGTGCAGCTGGGCGACCGAGCGCGGGCTGCGACGTTCATCACGGAGGATGTGCTCTCGGCGGCCGGTGCCGACAGCGAGATGGCGTACAGGCTGGCGACGTACTTCGCGGTGGAAGAGGATGCGTCGGAGGCCTTGCACTGGCTGAGGCGCGCGATCTATCTAGGCAATGAAAACTATCCGTGGTTCGGCAAGAATCCGGCGTGGCGCGGCCTGAGCGAGAACGCAGACTTTCAGCGGATTCTGGAGGACCTGAAGAAGAGCTACCGGCGTAACCAGAAGAACTGGAAACGGCTGCTGGGATAGCTGGCGTGGATGCAGAAAGGCTCTCCGTGTGAACCTGTTACGGAACTCCGATTTAGACATCTGTAGATGAGAAGATGCCCTTGCGGAAGCGAGGGCATCGTTGTTTATGGGTTATATCCGGGGCGAAGGGCGGGAGCAGGGGACGCTGTTTCCTGTGGTGCTGGACGATCTTATTCCGGCCGATCCTGTGTGCCGTGTGATCGATGCGTTCGTGGATCGGCTGGCGATGTCCGAGCTTGGCTTCGAGCGGTCGGAAGCGG
>DATNGO010000148.1:0-26365 GCA_035605855.1 Acidobacteriaceae bacterium
GGATCACCGGCAGCACAAACCCTGCCAGCCCGACGACGACCAGCAGCGATCCACCCGCCAGTCCTCCCCAGCGTGCCCAGCCCGTCTTCTTGAGGATGCTTTCCATGCTGGAACTCCGTCGAGCCCTCTACAAATCATCTACGCAATTGGGCTGCGTGCCGCTCACAAAAAGTGACCCCCCACCTGTTAACTTGCCTGAATGGAGGACTTTACGTATAAACTATTGATTCGAGAGACTTTAGAAAAAAGTCCACCTCTAACCCCAATCCGGTGAAGACTTTGCGCAAAAAACCGGGGGTAAGGGGGAGGTCCCAATGAGCTCGTTCCCTTCGCTTTACTTCTTCTCCATCGTCTTCTTCAGATCTTTCGCGCAGCCATTGGCCCAGGCTTTATAGATCTCACCCTCAGTCAGATTCGCATCCGCTCGTTTGAATCTATGGGCGAACACCTCGTTGCCCGTACGAGCGTCCTTGATCGAAACGTTTCCTTTGCCGCGAGTGTCCATGACCATTCCCTTCAGCCACCCCGGGTCCTTCAGATGCACACCGCCAGACATTATGAAGTCGGCCTGCGCGCGCTCATTCACCAGAACAACCGGCACCTTCTTCTTGAGGATCGCGTGAGACAGAAGCTGCTCAAATCCATTCATCGGCTCGAGGAAGAGCTTTGCCCCCGGAGCGAATAGAGGAGCGATTGGAGCGGCAAGAACAGCGTCCGCACTCGCGGCGGCCGCTTCAGCGGAAGGTGTGGACGCGGCCGGCGATGGCGATGGCGCCGGCGCCTGAGTTTCAGCTTCCGGCCTGGCAGCTTCCGGCCTTGCAGCTTCCGGCTTGGCGGACTCGCCTCCGGGCGCTGCCTGAGTTGGAACTGCCTGCTGAGTCGGAGCTGCCTGCCGAGTCGGAGCGGTCTCCTGAACCGGAGTCGCCGGCTCAACCGGAGCCGTCTGTGCGAGCGATGTAGAACTCAACATAAGGAGCACCGCAAGAACGCTTGCAAAAGCTTTCATGTGCACCTCGCATATGCGAAACCGGCCGAAGATTACGCCAGCCAGTCCGCGGAAACAACACAACTTCCGGGGAGGCAACATGACCTCCGGCGAGTGGCGCACTCATCGGGTGCCGCTCTGCCCAGGGCTGGGGTGGAGCGAAACCACTGAATCGCCTTTGCCATGCCAACGGCCAGCATCTAACCTCCCGGAGCCCAACATGATCCGCCTGACCCTCTTGATCGCCGCTGCAGTTACCCTCATCCCCGCCGCGCATGCGCAGGCCCTCGTTCCCGCCGCGCATGCGCAGGCCCCCTGCAGCCTCCTCACCGTCGACCAGATCAAGGCCGTCGTCAGCGTGGCTGTGAACCCCGGCACACCCGGCGGCACCAAGGACTCCCCCGACTGCACCTGGAAGGACGCCAAGGGTGAGGACAGGGTCTACGTCAGCCTCAAGACCCGCGACAACTACAACGTCACCAAAGCCCAGATGCAGCACAATGGCCGGCTCGTCTCCGTCATGGGCGTCGGCGAGGACGCCTTCTTCGTCTCCTCGGCCGGCTCCACGGCCTACCTTTATACGCTCGGCAAAAAACACCTGCTGCTGCTTCAGGCCAACATCCCCAACGCCAGCCGCCAGGACAACCAGGCCGCCGAAAAGGCCCTCGCCACCGAAATCCTCCCCAAAATCTAGTCACTGGAACCTGACAGCTCGTCACAAAGCCAGAACGGGAACGCTAATCGCTGGCGCTACAATCCTGCGCATGCGCAAACTCGTTCTCTCTGCAGCGCTCCTCATGGCTCCTCTTACCGTGTCTTCGGCTGTGGCCCAGACGCCGCAGCCCAAGCCGATGGACCTGCGCGAGGTCCTGCTCACCCAGCTCCACTCCACCCACGACAAGGCCGAGTGGTTCGTCCCCCTGGACACCGCGGTCGCCGGCCTCACTCCCGACCAGGCCCGCTGGACCCCCAAGGCCGGTGGCCCCGGCCAGATGCACTCGGTCGCCCAACTTGTCGCCCACCTTGTGTACTGGAACGAGCGCTCGCTCGCGCAGCTTCGCGGCGAGAAGCCGGCCGCCTTCTCGGGCAACAACGAGGACACCTTCGTGGGCTACGACGTGAACAAGATCACCGCTGCAGAGTGGACGGCGCTGGTCGCCCGCTTCGACCACTGCATGACCGGCTACGAGGACTGGGTCAAGTCGGCCAGCGACGCCGACCTGGCCAAGGCGGCGAACCTCATCGCTCACGTGGGCGCTCACAACGCTTATCATCTTGGCGAGATCGTCTATGTTCGCAAGCTGCAGGGTTCCTGGGACCCAAGCAAAGGCGTCAAGTAACGCCTAGCGATGCAACTTCGACAGCAGATAGAAGACTGCTGAAAGCAGCACACTGAGCACGATGCATGTGCCCAGAGGAAACCACACCTGCACATTATGCCCGCGCCAGGCGAAGTCTCCCGGCAGTCTGCCCGGACCCAGCCCTACGCGTTCCAGCGCGAGCACGGCCACCCCGGCGACTACGAGTGCGATGCCCACCGCGATGAGTAGTCGACCCATAACGCTCTCCCACTCTCATTAGACTCTGACAGGTACCTGCAAAGATATAAGGCATTGCCCTGGCTTGGCCGCCGGGTCCAGGATAAGGCTCCCCTCCCTGGAATTCGGGCTGCGAACAGGTTCTTAGCGCTTATGGAGCTGGCCCAGCCAGAGACGTCAGCTCGGAATCGGGGGTTCATCATGGGCTCATATCTTCGACTTCCATCACCTCACATGCACTTGAGCCCCGAGGATGTGCCTCGCGTGGCGAGCGTGGTGCTGAAGTTTGCGATCGCACTGTTTGTGCTGGCGAGCACTATCTTCGCCGCGGGTCAGGATATTCCGATCGGCGTAACGTACGTCTGCAGCGGCGAGCACCTCTTCGTTGAGAACTGCAACATCCGCGACACGGCCGACACCTCGAAGTGCATGGTCGGTCATCCGGATACGGTTCTGGCGAACGGGTTGATGAAGTACACGTATGAGACGCGCGGTGACTTGAAGAAGCTGCTGCCGACGTGCAAGCAGCCGAGTGCGCAGCAGATGGCCGCGGCGAAAGCGTTTCAGGACAAGCAGCAGGCGGCCTACAACGCAAACGTGGCGAAGTCGAATCAGCAGCTGCAGGCGATCGAGCAGCAGAAGGCTGCGGCATACAGTGAACATCCGCAGAAGCCGTTGTCTGCCGATGAGCGCGCGATGAACCGCTGCATTACCTCCGGGCGATTGCCAGACGATGCAGACCGATCTTCTGAAGACGATGTTTGGCGGCGATAAGGGACCACCGACGCCGCCAGGGATCCGGATGCAGGGAATCTTCGCCGCGTCGAGCGGCTTCAGTGTTCAGTTCTTCCCGGAGTCGGCGGTGCCGGGATGTGGCCCCGATGCCGCACGCGCGTATCCGTACACCGTTACTGCGGGTGCAAATGGCGCGGTCGTCAGGATCGATGCGCCGGATCATCCGCTGACTCTGGCGCTGCGGCATGACCGCTCGCTTGATCCCGGCGCGACAGGACGGTACCAGGTCCACAGCCGCGTCATTGCCGGGCAGGGTGCGAACGGCGACTTCACGTTTGCGCCCATGGAGCAGAGCTGCGAGCTTGATGTGCTGACGGCGAGCAAGACGATACCTTCGAGCGGAGGCACGGCCGGCGCGATGGTTGCGTCATCAACGCATACAGCAGATCCGGCGACGATGTCGACGCCGCAGCATGTGCTGGGCAATGCGACGCTGTCCATCGCCTCGGGATTCCCGGCGCAGCCGGGCGTGCCGAACCCACTCGCGTCGCATCCGTACACACTGCTGCGCGACAGCATCCCAAGTCTCGTGGCCAAAGCTGGTGTGGCGGTTCCCGCGGGATCGAATGCGTACAAGGTGCTGGGGATGGCGTGCGGAACGCACAGTCCCGATTGCCCGAAGATTATGGATGCAATCAAGGCGAGTGCGGCGTCGGCAGCGCGTGCGGATGCGAATGGCAGCGCGACGCTTCCGGGAGTTCCGGCCGGGACATACTACCTGATGATCTCGACGCGGTATAACAACCAGGCGCTGGTGTGGGATCATCCGGTGCAGCTGAAGGCGGGGTCGAGCGCCTTTTCCGCAGCCTCTTTCGTCAGTACGACCCGATGTCCTCGCGCTCCACTCGGTGCCCGATCGCTCGGCACATCCACCAGCGTCAGGCACCCTTCAAACGGCAGACGGTTCGGATGTCCATTCACTTCCGGAAAGTCCACTGCCATCGCCGCCACAGCCAAACCGCGCGACCTGCACAGCCGCGCCTCCATCTCTCTCAATCACTCCTCCTGGCTGTTGTTCCTCTCATTTTTTTTTGCTACAGCTCCTGCGCAGGCTCCGGTAAAGCTGGCAGACCACGCATCGTCCTCACCTCCTCCACCGTCAGCACTCCGGCCTTCAGCAGCTCCAGCTGAATCTGCACCTCTGTCGATTCGTTGCGGATTTCCTCCAATGGCAACTCCGGAAGCCCTCGGAGTCTCCTCACCTCTTCGACCGTCAATACGCCGGCCTTCAAAAGGTTCAGTTGGATCTGAGCTTGGGTCGATCCATCACGGTTCTCCAGCTCATTCCAGACGAACCGCAGGTCATCCCATCCCAATCGCTTCACGATGACGTCGCGCGTCAGATGATCGGCGATCAACTTCGCCAGCGGAACGATGGCATTGTTGAATGCCTCCTCCGCAAACTCCGCTGCTGTCGAACGATTCACATCCTTCGACACGCCCAGCAGCATTGCCGGAAGATCGAACGCATTCGCAATCATCGTCAGCAGAAATTCCTGCCACTGCAGTCTGAGATCCGCATCCGTTCCGCCACCGAAGCGCAACACCTGCGGCACGGTTTCAGAGCTCATCACAGGGACGCGCCCCGTGCCCTCAACCTCGTCCTGCCACCACTGGATCAGCCGCTCATGCTGCTCCGGCGTGCGGTCCTGCATCCACAGCGCATACTGCACCACGCTGTTAGCCGCGAGCCTGCCCGCATACCGATGCGCCTGCAGGAACTGCGAGATCGTCTCGAACGCCACCTCGATCTTGCCGAGACCGAACACCGTGTGCGTGCGTGGATTCAATCGCACATACATCAGCTCCGAATCCAGCAGCGGCATCACCGCGTCTTTGCCGAGGCGTCCCGTCACCTGTTCATAGCGCGGCTGATTCGGATCGCCGTTCCAGTGCGCATTGATCTTGATCGTCGCACCATCCACGGGATACAACCGCACCGGCACTGCATCGTCAGCCGTGACTTCTACCTCGGCCGCGCCGAAACCACCCACGAGCACATCCTCGATTACCTGCTCGATGAACGTACGGAAGCTGTCGCTCTCGTTCGGCGTCTCAAATGCTCGCCGCAGCGCACGTGCCCGATCTGCACGCGTCTCTGCATTCTCATCGCCCGCATCCGGCTTTGCTTCCAGCCTCCACTCCATGCACGCAATCTTGTCCTTGATGCAATTGATCGCCCGCCTGGCGGCCGGCATTTCCGCAAACCGCCGCAGGTTGGCCGCAGTTGGTTTCGGCAGCGTGTTGACGCCGACGCCTCCCCGTGCCGGAGCAAAGATCGATCCCACCAGCGGAGCAGCCACCGTCTTCCGAGCGCCCTCCGCATCCTGTCCTGCCTGCACTCCCGTCACGCGGTCCCACATATCTTTAACCGCTGTACCAACACCCATCCGCTCTCCTCTCGCTCAAAAAGCAAACGGCGCAGCCGAAGCCACGCCGTTCGAAAAGCAGTTAGGGAGTTAGGAGTGAGAGAGCTAGGACTGCGCCGCTCTTAACCACCCGCTCTAACTTCCTAACTCCTAACTTCTCCTACACTCGCAACTCTCTTCGCGCTGTCTCAGCAACACGTCCAAGATCCGCAGTCGTCAGCACACGGATCGCCGCGCTCTCCATCGCTCCAACGCCAAAGCCGTACATCTCCGCGTCCCCCACCGACGCGATCGGCTCGACCACCGCGGTCAGCTCCAGCTCGATACCTTCAACTCTTGTTACACCCGCGCGCAACGCCTCCGCCGAGAACGCCAGCCCCTTGGCCGCCTCCGCATCGCTCTCCAGCGACACCGCCTGGAACATGCGCACGCGTCCGTTCCTGTAACCACAGTCGATCTTCAGCGGATCCCCCGGCCGCGTATATTGCGCCGCCGAGATTCGCTTCCGCATCAGTCCCCACACACCTGCGCGCTCGAACTCATCACGCATCCTGCCGGCGATCGCCGTTCGCCCGCTCGCCTTCCGCCGCACAGCCGGAGCCTTCAGCGGCTCCACATACATCCGCATCAACTGCTCCAGCTCTGCCGGCACACTCTCCGCAAGCGTGCCGCGCATCTCTGTCAGTTGCACGCTGTTCGAAAGCGTGTCCTCCAGCAGTTCGAGCATCGGCTTCGCATTCACACGCGGATTCAGGCCGCCGCGCAGACGCTCCGCAATCTCCGACTCCAGCGACTCCAGCAGCTCCACATCGGCGTTCGGGTCCAGGCAGCGCACCCGGCTCCAGTCGCGCGTGAACCGCACGGTCGCGCCATCAGCCTGTCCTGCCTCGCGCAGCACCACGCCGATGTTCGCAAACTCTCCCTTCACCACATCCGGCACATACCGGATGAGAGAGAACTCGCACTGTACCCGCTCCGCCAAACCACACTCCTCGCCGAGGTTACATCACCAGATTGCCAGCCGCGCCCACAACTGCAAAGCGCTTTGGCACGACCACACTCTTCGCCGCGCCCCAATTTGGGAATGGCTCGCGATCCGAATCACGAAACGACTCGATCAACTCCCGAACTCTGCTTCGCCGCGCGAGCAATTGCTCCATCAGCCTCTCGATCATGCCCAGGTCGCCGCCGTACCATTCCGGCGGAACCTCTTCTGCAATTGCCCACAGCCGCCCCGCTTCAAACTCCTCGATCCGCGACAACCAGGGCTCGAAGCTTGCCCAGCCTGTCACGCGAGCGTAGACCTGGTTCCGTGGGAACACTCCCCGCAGCGGAGAGTCCGGAAAGTTCCACTCGCCCGCGTTGAAGCAGTATCCCTGGTCGATGAAGATCGCGCGATATTTGCGCTCACGCGGCCTTCGCTCGAACACCGCCTGCCTCCCGTTGCAGTTGCCTGTCCACTTATCGACCGCCAGCATTCCCGCGAACTCCGTCTGGTTACGCACCTCTTCCATCTGCGGCTCGGGCAGATAATCCACCACCTGCCCCGGCATCAGGCCACCGACGAACTGGCTTCCAAACTGCAGCCCCGCCGCGCAGAGCTCGCGCACGCCCTTTCCGAATTCCAGCACCATACCCGGGCTGTTGCGAATCAACCAATCACTCACCTCGACGACGTCGCTCTTCGGAACAGCGAGCCCAATCGCCTCCGCCAGGCGCGTGGCGATCAGCTCGTTCGCCAGCACCCGGGCGTGCTGCGGGTTGTTCTGAAACTTCACCACCCACAGATTCCCGTCCGCCCCCAGCATCAGCTGGCTCTGCGCCCCACCGCGCATCCTGCGAATCGCCTGCACCGCTACGACAGCCAAGCCCGAACTCCCTCCCCCGGGGTCCCCGGCAAACTTTGTTCGCTGGGGTGAGTATCAGCAGGGTAGCAGTGCTATGCCCGCGCTTGCACTCCGTGCAGCGGTCTGGCGCCTGAGGCGCGTCCGCTCCATGCAATGGTCTCTGCGCGCACCGCCTGCGCGATCGCCATCGCCATCACCAGATCGTCATGCGATCCGGAGGCGGCAGCGGCCCGCCCGCGCTCATCCGCGACAAACGTCCTGCACTCGGCCAGCAGCCGCCGGCTCATAAATCGCTCCGGCGTCTCGCTCAGCAGCACTCCCATTCGCGCAACACCTCCGGCTTCGATGCAGCCGAGGTCAGCCACCCAGGCTCGCCCTGTTGCCTGTACACCCGCCTGTAGCCCTCGCGTGTCTCGATGTACGCAAGCACAGCCGCGCCGTGATTGTTGCGCTCGACAGCGATCAACGCCCCGCCGTATTCCCGGGCCAGTTCGACGCTGACGCGGGCAAGATCCTGCGGCCGCAGCCGCTCGCGAAGCTCCGCACACTGCAACCCCGTAGCGATCTCCACCACCTGCGCCGCCGCAAAGTCGCCATCCTCGCCTCCGCCCGCCGAGTCCACCGCAACAACGTATTCGCGCCCCGCAATCGACTTGAGCCACACCTGCAGCGCTCCGTTGCGCCTCCTGTCCAATGGATCCGGTGCCTCTCGCATCCGCTGATCCAATGTATCGACGTCAAAGCAACACGCTCCTGTCGTGCGGAAGCAGGTCTCGGCATCCTCGGCAAACTCCTGAGCGCGCAGCAAACCATAGGTGCGCTCCAGTCCTCGCCGGAAGCCGATCTGCTCTGCGCTCAGGCCGTGTTTCGCAACCAGCCCGCGCTCCTCCATACTCATCGCATCTTCCGCCACTGCAGGTCCGCGATACGCCGGCTCCATCCACCACGGCAGGAAGTGACGCACCACACTGCCCTCGGCATTCGCCTCGTCCGTCGCCGCACACCACTCCTGGTAGAACGCGCCATACGCTCCATTGGGCGTGCTCTCGAGAACCAGCTCTCCCTGTGGAGCAAGCGCGGCCCGAAGTCCCGCGAGTGTCATCTGCGCATCACCTGGCCAGCGGCTCACCTCGCTGCAATGCAGGTTCTGTACGCTCAGGCCGCGGCCTGCATTCAACTCCGCCGCGCTCGAGACCCGAAACTCGCTGTCAATTTCACCAAACACCATCTGCCCCGCGTTCGCACGCGACAGCCGCAGCGGGCCCTCCCGCAGGTCCTCAGGAAGCCCTTCCCACATCCTCCGCACGGTCCCAAAGATCGACTCCGCGGCCTCGCGCGTATGCGCCACCTGCAACGTCAACGTGCCCGGCTCCGAAATTGTGCGCAGAAAAAATCTGGCCGACACCCACGTCGTAATGCCCATCTGCCGTGCCTTCAGCACAATATTCTGCCGGCCGCATCTCTCCTCGAATGCACGCTGTGCCGGGTTTGCGATCAGTGGTTTCAACTGGCCTTCGCGCGTGCGAATGCGCAGCCACTTCTCCGCCGGCTCGACCAGATATTTGGGCCGCCGGTTCCTCGTCCGGCGGCCCATCTCCCTCAGTGCCTCAATATCATTCAACTGTTTCTTCGCCACGTCTCCTCGTCAAAAGCACTGATACGACCACATATAGTTTGTGGACGAGGCCAGCGCCGTTGCTCCCACGTTCACCGTCCATCCGCTGCCGCCCGGAGCACCGGTGAAAATCGTTCCGCTCACCGCAGCCGCCGCCGCGTTCCTCGGCATCAGCGAGCACCCCTGCGGCGCTGTCGTCGACGGCAGAGTCCAGCCGATCGTCGCCAGCGTGTTGCCAGCCGACGGACTCGTTCCGGTCGTGACCGACAGCACGCCGGACAGCGGCGTGCCACTCACCGTCGCACTCGCTCCACCTCCGGCTGCGCTCCCGGCCGCGACGCTCGGCGCTGCGCCCGCCCCTGTCACCTGTTGCGCCTGCACGACGTTGGTCTTCACCGTTCCCCCGGCGTCGCCGGTCAGGGTAACCTCCCACGCTTGGTTCACCCGAAAGACGAACTGGCCGCCGGTGGGAGAGTCGAAGTAGAGGTTCTCATCCCCGGGGGCGCCGCCGATAAACCCGAGCCGCGATCCGTTATCGTTACTCCCGTTCAACGTGAAGTTGCTATAGCCGGTCGTGCCCACTGGAGCCAGCTGCACCCGCCCCTGGTAACCCGCATCGATGTTGCTCGTCGCCACCGTCGTTGCATTCACGTTCGTTACGTTTACGTTCGTCGTATAGAAGCCGCCCGGTGCAAACGTAAACTGCTGACCACCCAGGGACCATATTGCTGTGCTTACTACCGGCGAGTAATACAGGCTGTCCTGGCCGGTCGACGCGTCGAGCTCGAACAGGTTGTAGCCGGAGTCCCATCGGTTGCATCCATGAAGGTTGCAGTGAGCGTGAATGATCGCCTCCGTTCCGGCATCCACTTCAAAGTCATTTCTCCATGGACCGGAAACCACATAGGCATCATCGGGCAGTTCATGCGTTCCACCGGCGCCAACGTAGTTGTTCGCCGGCACGCCATTCTGAACCTGCCATCCGCGCATCCCGGGGCCTACTTCCCCCATGTACAGCTTTCCAGCGCTGCTGAACTGGATTGGACGAGGCACATACTGCGTCACCCACTCCGTATCCGCGGCCGTCAGCTGCTGGTAGTAGTGTGGCACCTCGACCGCATCGCCTGGTGCCCAGGCCACCGTGTTTGGCGCGACCGTCAGTTGTCCATCCACCTTCTTCGTGCTCGCGTCATAGACGCTCAACACCTCAGCCATGGGATAAAGTACATACCCTCCAGTCAGTAGCGAGACTGTTCCGCCCGTGCTGGTGCTGTCCGGACCGCTATTGCTGTAGGTCAGCTGGTTTCCTGCGGTGGACGTTACCTGGAAGCTGCCGTTGTAGCTTCCATCGGCCACGCCGCCAACCGTCATCGTCAAGCCATTCACATCCACCGGCGCATTGCCGGCCAGCGTAACCGTTACAACATTGCCATGGCGGCTCAGCGACGCGATCTGTAACGAGAGGTTCTGATAGCCGCTCGTGCTGGACACGTCGTTATCGCCCAGCACCGGCGTGCTTGCCGCCGCGTAGTAAAGTGACGTCGCGTTCGGCGATCCGATCACCGGAAACACCTGCCGCACGGCCCCCACCGTGTCTACGGTCTGCTCAATGCCATACCCGCACAGCCCACCGACAGCGATCACAGCTCCTGCCGCGTGAACCTTGTTCAACGTGAAGGTGATGTGACTCGCATCGACGACTGTGTAGTTTGCAGTCTCGAAGTTGGGGAAGCGCCCATCGTTTGTGTCGGCGACGCAGGCGACACCCGACTGCGATGGCAGCTGGCTCGTGTTCACTGCAAATCCCGCCGGAGCTCCGCTTGTAATCATCGGAAGCGTAACCGTACCCGGCGCAATATTCTTCGGCTGCGAGGTCGCGGCCGCGGCCGTCTGCATGAAGACACTCACAGGAAAACTCGTTCCTGTGAAGTTCGCCAGCGCCAGCACCGTCCAGCCACCAGAGACAAGCTGCCCGCTGCTGATCGTCTTCGCGGGATTCTTGTCGATCAGGAACCGACCCTCACCCTGGCTTCCTCCCTTCACCGTCGCAATCACAAACAGCGACGTCGATCCCGTCGTGCATCCGCTTGAGCACGTCCCCTGGAAGGTGTTGTTGTCCTCCGCTACCTGGAGGTCGAAGGGATGTGCACCCTCGTCGGCGACATCTCTATAGCCACCCTCGCTCGTCAGAAACCAGCTGCCTTCAAGACAGTCCCCAACCCCTAAGCAGTTGATCACGTGCTCGTTCTGCACATGTTGACCTTCGGTGTAGTAGTTGCCGGTCTCTAGCGACACGCCGTAATTCGCCTTGCCGTACGGCGGATTCTCGATGTTGCCGGGCAGTTGGTTGGATCCGCCTGCCAACGCCGTATTCGAAACACTGAAGGTCAGCCGCGTGCTTCCCACGCCACTGCCCGCGACCGGCGAGTTCGCATCTGAGTTCGTCGAGATCTGGCTCAGGGTCTCAGCCGTGCTGCTGCCGGATGGGCTCACCGGATTCACATACGTCTCAGCCTTCGCTCCATAGCGAAGATCCACTACCCGGCCTCCATTCGGAATCTGCGTCGATATCACCGGCTCGGCCGCTGTGTAGCTGGGATCCGCGATGACCAGACAGTCGCTTCCGCAATTCTGGCTCGACAGCGCGTTCGCTATACCATTGCCCCCGTCGCCGCTTTGAAACTGATTCGCGTACAACTCACCGTTCAGTGTGTTCACCTGCAGTTGCGTACCCGCAGGTTGCGATACCGTCTGCGTCACAAAGGGCAGCATGCTGACCTTCTGCCCCACGCCCGCGAGTACCGCCGTGATATTCGTATCGACGTAATGCTTGTCCGCTGCCTGCGTCGGCGTCACCGGATCGCCCGGCAGCACCAGCGGTCCCGTCATCGTTCCGCCCGTCGTCGGCACATACGTTGTGCCCGTCCCGCCGGTTTGCACCTGTGCGATCTTCGCGTCGACATAGGCGCGCGATGCCGTCTGCATCGCCACACTCGTCGGCAGCACCTGGTTCTCGATAGCCGCCAGCGTCACCGGAGTCGCACTCACCGGAATCACCCAGTACTGCTGACTCGTCGTTCCATCGTCAAGGTGCAGCACCGCCGTGTAATAACTGCCGGCCGGCGTCGCTCCCGCGTTGGGCGCGAGCGCCAGCGACAACGCACCGTTGGGTCCGATGGTCGCTGCCGTATTGCCCGCCGCAACCGCCTGGCCCGCGGCCGTCGTAAATGTCGGCCAGCTCACCACCACTGTGCCGCCGGCCGGCGTCGCATCCGCCCGATACACCGTGTCCTGGATCGCCGTCGTTGCCACCTGCGCCGCCGCTTCACAGCATGCGCCCAGCAACGCAATCATGATCGTCACCAGGGTCAGCCCCCGCTTCACTCCACGCATCGAACCTCTCTTCCGTTTCCGTTCACCCACACAAAACCCGCCCAACTGCAGCCTCACGACGCGCCGTTGCGCGCCTCTCCGTTCAACCGCTCGAGCATTTCTCCTGAAGGTGTCGAGCGGGCGGCGCTGCTCGCACCGTTTTCCTTCGAACAAAACGGCATTCGACGCTGCCTTCAACCCCGCAGTATCAGGAGAAATGCTCTACCATCGCTTGAGGAACACCCTCGAAAGGCAACCATGGAATCCAGCACAAACTCGGCTCGCCGCTCTGAAGACATTGCTCTCGACCTGCTCAAGTTCATCGCACCGCACGCGAACGTCGGCCGCGCCGGCACCACATCCACGGGCTTCGGCCCGCCCAACGCCGGCAAGACGGAGGACCAGATCGCTCAGCTCCTCGAGCTCTACACCCGCTGCCGCGAAGCCGTGGAATCCCCCACAACCTCTACAAAGAAGTAATTCCTTGTCCCCGCTCCAGCGCACACTTCGCGTCGCGGTCGTAGGTGCCGGCGCCTTCGGCCGCAACCATATCCGCGTCTATCGCGAGCTGGAGTCCTCACACCCCGGCGAACTCCAGCTCGCCGCGCTCATCGAGCCAGACACGACTCGCCGCTCTGAGCTCGCCGCGCTCTACAACATTCCCGCCTTCGCCTCGATCGACGAAGCCCTGCAGAACGGAGCGGCGCCCTTCGACGCCGCTTCCGTCTGCGTCCCCACCATCCATCACGCGGCCGTCGCCGGGCAGTTGCTCAGCGCCGGCATCGACGTGCTCATCGAGAAGCCCTTCGCTGCCTCACTCGCTGAGGCCGACCGCGTGCTCGCTCTTGCCGGGCGCAACCATCGCATCCTGCAGATCGGCCACCTCGAGCGCTTCAATCCTGCCGTTACCGCGGCCGCCGGGCGTATCACTCGCCCCATGTTCTTCGAGGCCCATCGCCTCTCCGTCTTCACACCGCGCTCACTCGACGTCGACGTTGTCCTCGATCTCATGATTCACGATCTCGATGTCGTCCTCTCGCTGACGCGATCCGCCGTCAAAGAGGTCCGTGCCGTTGGCCTTCCGGTACTCTCGCCCAAGGTCGACATCGCCAACGTGCGCGTCGAGTTCGACTCCGGCTGCGTCGCCAACTTCACTGCCAGCCGCGTCTCCACCGAGCAGGTCCGCAAGCTCCGGCTCTTCCAGCCGCACGAGTACCTCTCGCTCGACTTCGCGCGCCAGGAGTTGCTCACCATCAAGGTCGACCCCGCACTGCTCGCGCAACTTAGCGCCGGCGCAACATCCTCACTCAGCGCAGCCGAGGGTTCGCATCCGTCGCGCGGACTGTCGCTCGAAAAGCTCGACCCGCAGCGCGCCGAGCCGCTTCGGCTCGAGCTCGAAGACTTTCTCTCCGCCGTGCGCAATCGCACCCAGCCCCGCGTCACCGGCACGGCCGGGCGCGCTGCTCTCGCACTCGCACTTGAAATCAATCAACAGATCGCCAGCCACGCCCACCGGGCGGGCCTCGTTTAGCAGACTCGTCTGACCAGGGTGGTCAGTTCATCTTCTGCACGGTCACGCCTTCCGGGATCTTCAGCTCGAACTGATCGTTCTCGAGCGGTTGATTCAGCGTCAGCTTCGTAATCTGCACCTTCAGCGCATACTCGTCCAGCGGGCGCTTGATGTTGATCAGCGTCGGGAACTGAATGCCGTTGAAGTCCTGGTACTTGTCGTACGTGGCCAGGGTCACAACCTCGCCTTTGTCGTCGTAGATGTCCTGCTGAAACGGCAGCAGGGTGACCCGGCTGAAATGCACCAGGCGCTCCAGCTGCATCGAGTTTCCGCTCCCGCGCTTCAATACCGCAAGGTTGTAATCCGGTTCTTCAATCGCAGGCTGGTGCTTCGACTGCGGCTGCAGCACCCGCGTCGAATCCGTGAGGCTGACGAACTCGTCCTCGCTCACGCCCGGAACCATCAGCGAATCAAAGAACACCGGTGGCCGCAGGTTTTCGAGCCCGTTCTTTGAGGGCGTCGTGACCGTGTCGCTGCCCTGAATCCACACGTTGCCATGTCCGCCAGTCGCATGCACCAGCGTGAACGTGCTCCCGTTCGAGACCATGTCCAGCGCAATCGATCCAAGCACCGGAAGCTGCATGATCACCCGCAGATCGTGCGGCTTGCGCACAAAAATGTAGCCCTTGAAGGAGGTGTAGGTGATGACCTTGCCCTCTTTGCCGCCGCCCGTGCTGGCCGTGATCAGAACCGCCGCGTTCAGCGTTTTGATGGTCGAATCACGACTCGAGATGATCCTCTCCAGGTTCTCTACGGAGGTCGACTTGTACATGTCCGGAGCCTGGGTCCGCTGGACGACGTGCGTCGTCCGGAAACAGCCCGTCAAACCGGCCGCCGCCACCAGTCCCACCACCGACAAAACTTGGCGAATCTTCATCCCTGCAGACTTCTAAGTATATCGGTGAAGGTCATCTCCAAATCCGATGCTCCGGAGCCGGATTTGGTTCAGAAACGCTCTCTTTGTTCCAAATGTTCCAAATCATTCGCCTAATTCTTCAAGAAGCCGCTGCGCCGAGCCCTTTCGCCGCCGTCCCTCGTCCTTGGCCGGCTCCAGCAACTCGACCGCCAGCTTCATGTGGGCGCAACCACCGTTGCGCGCCTCGCCGATGAAACCGGCCACAATCGTCTTGAACTCCGATGCCAGCGTCTTTTGCAGGTATTTGTGACACTGCCTTGGCCGCAGCGGCTTTTCCTGCGACTCCGGCGACTCCTGCTGCTCGGCAGCCTCCATCGTCAGCTCCGCACCTGTGCTTGACCACCGTCCCTGTCTTTGCCCATTACAACGCACCCTTTTACCCCCAAAACGTAAACGGGAGACCCCGGTGAGGCCACCCATCGAGCGAAGAACGCCCGCTGGGAACCCCGGTGAGGTCTCCCGTTTGATCTGTACTTCTCTAGAATACCAAGTTGAGTGAAATTATCTGCAGAAAGTTTTCCTCGGCCAAGTTGCTCATTCCAGGTTAGCTATCCAGTTTTCCACCGCGCCCGCCTCTTGACAGCATTTTAAAGGCTCTAAAAGACGGCCAGCCAGGAAGCGCTCCGTCAGCCGATCGAGCGCTTCACCGTAGCGGATGCTGCACGTCCGGAGCATCAGGCCGAGCAGCGGAGCCGCCTCCTCCGGCGTGTAGCCCTGAAGACTGATGCGACGGATGACCCGCTGGTCGAGCGGGCGCAACTTCGCCAGGCACCGCTCCACATCTACGCAGAAGACGACCCTGTCCTCGAAGTTTGTCATCTTGTAGTGCGAGACGTGACCGCGAAACATCTCGCGCCCCATCAGCGATGGCACACGGCCGACCTCCATCGACAGGCGTACATAGCGGCGCAGCATCGCCTCCGTGTACTTGCGATAGAAGGCGAGTTCGACCTTCGGCTGCGGTGGAACCGGCTGGTTTTCCGCGATGAGCGCTCGTATCGGCTCGGCGACGGCCATGATCCGCGGAATAGCGATTGGCCTTCCTGTAGTGCCCTCGCGGAGTTCCGTGCGACGGACGTTGCGCGAGACGTGTACCAGACGCAGACCACTCACCGACTTCATCATTTCGATCCCCACGGCTTTGTTCTTCTCAACTGTGTTCTCAAGGTTGATTCCGACCGTTGCGCTGGTTCGGATCCTCAGGGCGTTGTTTGTTATCTTTGTCCCCCTTCACAGACAACCAGCCGTGGCTTTCGCTTCCGCCCCGCCCGGCTGCGCTGGCGCGGAGCAGGAAACTCCGACAGCATGAGCGCACAATGCCGGCAATAGACCCCATGGTGCTGGCTGCCGTCCCGGGCGCGGAACCAAAGCCCCCCGCACCCCTCGCATACCTTCAAATCAACGCAAAAGTGCTTCATTTTCTCTCCAGATACACGATTCCCCCGTCGAGCCTCGTCTAATTCGCGGTCGGATGGGCTCGCACAGGTTGCTGAGACCTTCTGGCTGGCAGGCGTTTGCACTCTCTTGCTCGGCGCAGTGCCACCCCCAAGCCTGGGGTCTGTTTGTCTCGGTTGGGTAAGGCCGGTCCATGGGAGACACCGGCCCCAACATTGCTCCCCCAGAACCTGGATCTCGGCCGCCGGACCTTTCGATCTCCGAACCCGCCGTCCATCGAGGGAGTTCTGCGGTTATAGAACCCTCCCCCACCCCCCTGTCAACGAGAAATTTCCCACAGGCGACCGACAAACGTAACGTTTTTCAAGAGAATGGCTTGGGCGTATATTACGGGAGTTTTAGGTTTAGCTTTCGCCGAATCTTCGCCTACCGCAGGAGATCGCCCTCGGATAAACTTACTGGTTCGTCCGGACACACAACGCCTTGGGGTGCACCATGTGATACCCCAAGTACCTCTTCGGTAACCCCTATGGAAAACCGGGGCTTCGTTTATCGATATTCGAGCAGCCGAAGCGGCCTTTACTTTGTCTGGCGCCGGTAAATCGAGACGTCCGCATTGTGTTCATCGAGCTCACGTGCGAACTTCGTCGACCCGTCCGGATTTGCGACAAAGTACATGTAGTCGGTCTGGGCCGGATGCAGGGCTGCCTGCAGCGCCGCGAGACCTGGGTTGCAGATGGGCCCAGGTGGCAGGCCCGCATGCGTGTAGGTGTTGTACTCCGAGTCCGAGTGCAGCTCGCTCTGGTGAATCGCGCCGTTCCAGGTACCATTCAGCAGGGCCGCATAGATGACCGACGGGTCGGTCTGCAGCGGCATCCCGGCGCGCAGCCGGTTCTCAAACACACCGGCGACCAGCGGCCGCTCCGAGCTCATGCGGACCTCGCGCTCCACGATCGACGCCATCGTGACTACCCGTTTCGCATCTGCCGGTGAGATCTGCAGCCGCGTCGCGACCTCCGCGAAGCGCTTCACCATCGCCCCCAGCATCTGCTCTTCGGTCGAGTGGTGGTTGAACTTGTAGGTGTCGGGAAACAGAAAGCCCTCGAGCGACGACGCCTGCGGGCTCCATGCGGAGATCAACTCGGTGTGACTCCGCTCCGCCGCAAGGAAGTTCGCGCTCGAATCCAGCCCGGCCGCCTGCACTGCGCTGGCGATATCGAAGATGTTGTAGCCCTCCGGAATGACCAGCGCGATGGTGTACACGTCGCCACGGTGCAGACGGTCGTAGATTTCCATCGCGGTCGCCGGATGGTCGAACTTGTACTCCCCGGCCTTCAGCGTCCCGCCCCGCGAAAGCCTCAGCGCCTCGAGCTCGTAGCCCGTGCGCAGGATGCCCGCCTGCTTCAGCTGCCTGCCGATCGCCAGCGTGCCCGTTCCCGGCGCCAGGTCGACGAACTGTTCTGAGCGTGGACCGTACGGCACGAGAAACAGAAAGGCCAGCCCCGCAGCCGCCACCACGATCAGCACCAGCAAAAATTTGAGTACACGCACCGCTGATACCTCGCAAACAGTCTAAGTCGCTGTTTTCTTTGATTCGAGCGCCCTGCATCATGGCAGCGCCATACACCATCGTTCCGCTTCGACTCCACGAAGGATGCAATTGTTTTATCGTGAACCGATATACGATCGGAAGTGCTGTGCTTTGAAATGATGCAGGACGAACCGCTGAACGTCGATTGCTGCAATTTCGAAAAGGTCGATCAATTCATCCTTGACGAGATTGACAGCGTGCCGCACCTGGAGGCTTTGCTGTTGCTGTGGCGCAGTGCGCCCCAGCCCTTCTCGGCCGCGCAGATCGCCCAGAAGCTCTATATCCATTCCGGTCAGGGGACAGCGATCGCCGAGGATCTGCACCGGCGGGGACTCATCGCCCGCGACCATGGCCAGGCTTCGACGTATTTCTACGACACGCAGAATGAGAGTCGCAACCGGCTGCTCAGAGCCGTCGACGCAAGTTACCGGCGTGAACTTATCCGAATCTCGGGCATAATTCACTCCAAACCCTCTGCTGGTGTACGCGCGTTCGCGAATGCATTTCGCTTCAGAAAGGACAAGGACTGAATGACTGCGGCTGTCTACCTGTTAGGCATGTTTGTTGCGCTTGCGTGCGGTGTGCTGCTTGCGCGGGGCTACCGGCAGTCACGACAGAGGCTTCTGCTGTGGAGCTCGATCTGCTTTCTTGGGCTCTCGCTTTCGGGCGCATTGCTGTTTTTGGATCTGAGTGTGCTGCCCGCCACGATCGACCTTCACCTGCTCCGCCGGGCAGTCACCGGTGCCTCGATGCTGGTGCTTCTCTACGGTTTGGTATGGGATTCGGAGTAGCCCCATGATTGAAGGGTTCTCACAGGGATTCGTCGCCACGGCTTCGCTGGTGGCCGCCATGTTTTTCCTTCGCTTCTGGACGCGCACACGTGACTTTCTGTTCATGGCCTTCGCGATCGCCTTCGCGGCAGAGGCTGTGACGCGCACGATCATGGTCTTCAAAGGGATTCCCGACACGAATTTCTCGTGGGTTTACCTGGAGCGGCTGTGTGAGTACCTCTTCATCCTCTTCGCGATCTTGCGCAAGAACCGCAGAGCCACGTAGTTGCCCCCTGGCCAGGCATTAAGATCGCAGGAGCATGGATCCGCAGCGCATTCTCGCGCTTGATGTCGGCGACCGCCGCATCGGGCTGGCCATCACGGACCCGCTTGGCCTCACCGCACAACCGCTGTTCACGCTGCATCGCACCACGCTGCGGGCTGATCTCAAGGCGATTGCCCGCTTCATCCGCCAGCACCATGTGACGACGCTGGTCGTCGGCAACCCGCTGCACGCGGACGGCACGCCCAGCCCGCAAGCTGCGAAGGCGCAGGCGTTCGCTGGGGCTCTGGAAGCGCAGCATCCATCCCTGACGCATCATCTGCTTGACGAACGCCTGACGACCCGCGACGCGCACGAACTGCTGGACCTTGCCGGTCGCTCTCCGCGCTCCGCCGGGCCATCCGCGCGCGTCAGCCGCAGCGAACTGATCGATCAGGTGGCCGCCACGCTGCTGCTGGAGTCATTCCTCTCACAGCATTGCGGCCCGTCGTTGCTGCCGGATCCCGGCGACGCCGCCTGAACCCGCCAGGCCGGCGGCGAAGGGCAGCCAACCGCCGTCTCGTATAATGGAGCTTTCATCCCCGGTGCCTCAGTTACGCCTCCGAGGCCGCGAGAAGCAGACCCGCCCATGCAAGACATCATGAAGTCGCTTCAAGAGCAGATTAAGGCTCTCGAGTACGAACTCACCACCGAGCTGCCCGCCGAGATCAAGAAGGCTGTGGCCATGGGCGACCTGTCTGAAAACGCCGAGTACCACATGGCCAAGCAGCGGCAGGAGTTCGTGAACGCGCGCCTCGGGCAGATGAAGAAACGCATGGCGGAGCTTTCGCTCGTCAACCTCGCCAACATTCCCCGCGACAGGGTGGGCTTCGGCTCGACGGTCGTTGTGTTCGACGCCGGCAAGGACGAGGAGCTTACCTATAAGCTCGTGACCAGTGAAGAGTCCGACGTCGCCAAGGGCCTCATTTCAACCACCTCGCCCATCGGCCGCGCACTCATCGGCAAGGAGGTCGGCGACCTGGCGACAGTCGTGACCCCGACCGGCAAACGCGAGCTCGAGATTCTGAGGCTGGCGACCATCCACGACGCGGCGGACTAGCCGCCAGGCCGCGACCGGGGAGCATCGCCTCGCTCAGGCTGACTTTATTCGCGATAAACTTTGAGTAGCAAAAATGACCTGGACTAGCGCCTTCGGCAAAGGCAGCGGCTGGCTGCTGCAAAAGATCGTCAACGGGCTCGCGCTCTCGAAGATCTCGCCGAATACTCTCACCTTCATCGGGCTGCTCATCAACGTCATCGCGGCCTTCTTCTTCGGCTATGGGCGGCCGGACAACTACATCCGCATGTTCCTCTACGCCGGCCTGGTCATCATCGGCGCCGGTCTCTTCGATATGGTCGACGGCCGCGTCGCCCGCCAGACCAACCAGGTCTCGGTCTTCGGCGCCTTCTTCGACTCGGTCCTCGATCGCTACTCCGATGTCGCCCTCTTCTTCGGCCTGCTCGTCTTCTACGCACGCGGCAACCGCTTCTTCTACGTCTTCCTCGTCGCGTTCGTTATGACCGCATCGCTGATGGTCAGCTATACCCGCGCGCGCGCCGAGGCTCTCATCGGCTCCTGCAAGGTCGGCTTCATGGAGCGCCCGGAACGCATCGTGCTGATCATTCTTGGTGCGCTCTTCGAGCGTTGGGACGCGATGCCCGCCGCGCTGTGGGTACTCGCCGTCCTCTCGACGATCACGGTCATTCACCGCATGCGCTACACCTATCTTGAGACCGAGCGCCGCAAGCTCGCCGGCGCGATCTAACGCGCTTCTTCAATCTATGCGATACACTCTCGGCGATGTCTCGCGAGTTGATTTATTGCAAAGACGTTCACCGCGGCAGTTTTGTGCTGCTTTACGTCCGCGGAAGCTCTGATTCGTCGTGGAGCATCCGTGACTACTCCGTTCCGGGCACGATCTCGGTACGATATGCCAAAGACTTTCGGTTCTCGCTTTCCGAACTGCTTGAGCGCTCAACCCATCGCCTCTCTGCGCCTGCAACATCGGTCAATGATCTGAATTTCTGGCATAGCCGGATTCAGCAACTGAATATTGCTCATCTGATTGCCGACAACGAAATTCCAGCGCGAGCAGCCTTGCCATCGCCGTCCGGCCATTTCCCCTTGTTGGACGAAGATGGTCTCTACGCGCTACCCAAGGCGGCGAAGGCCAGCGACATGCGCAGGATTTTTACCAGTGCGAACAGCGAAGACTGGGTGACATGGAACACCTTCGCCATGCTGCGTCAGGTTGCTCCAGACAACTGGTGGCCGCAGCTTCTTTCGCTTGCGCGGAAGGACAACCCTCAGCTGAACATCGTCGCCTCAAGCGAAACACCGGTTATCTCGCTGTGGGAGTGCCTGAAAGCGCCGCGAGCCTATGAACACGCCAATCGCATACGCATGAAAACCTCAGGCAACGCTGAATGGGAACGCCGTGCATTGAGTGCGGCATCAGTCGAGGGCGAGTCGGAAATCGACATTATCCTCCGCACCTCGAAAATGACGTGTTTCATTGAGGCGAAGCTCGGCTCTAACGTCTCCAGCTCGACGACCTACGACCCTGTGCGCAACCAGATCGGTCGTAACATCGACTGCCTGCTCGAAACCTGCGGCGCGACGCAACCCGTCTTCTGGATGATGGTGCGTGACCGCGACCGAGCTCGAGACTACACGCGCCTGATGCGGCAATATCGAGACGATCCTGTATCGCTCTCTCAGTTGCTGCCTCATCGTTCGCTTCCAGAACTCACTGCGGTCACTTGCAACCTGGCCACTGTTCTCTGGTCTGATGTGCTCAGCGCCTATCAGCACGAGCCGCTCGACTCTCATGCCGTCTCCGTTCGCGACGAGTTGCATCGCCGTGCTCGACTTGTCGCCAACCGGGCCTCTGCCACATAGACTGAAGGCGATGCACAACATACCGTCGCACCAACCTGTCCTCCTCATCCACGGCGGAGCCTGGGCCATGCCCGACGACGCCGTCGCCGCCCACGAGCGCGGCGTCGCCAACGCGCTCTCCGCCGGCTGGGCTGTCCTCTCCAGGAATGGCTCCGCGCTGGACGCCATCGAGGCTGCCATCACCGTCATGGAGGATGACGACACCTTCGACGCCGGCCGCGGTTCCTTCCTCACCCGCGACGGCCGCGTTCAGCTCGACGCTCTGATGATGGACGGCAGCACCCTGCGCGCCGGCGGCGTCGCCTGCGTCGAGCGCCTGCGCAACCCCATCCAGGCCGCCCGGCTCGTGCTCGACAGCTCGCCCCACGTCTACTTCGTCGGTACCGGCGCCGAACGTTTCGCGAGCCAGCACGGCATGCGCCTCATCGACAACAGCGAGCTCATCGTCCCGCGCGAGCGCGACCGCCTGATGCGCTTTCAGCAGGCGGAGCTCGCCGGTCACCCCGATACCACCTTCAGCGGCAACTCGGAGTTCACCTCCACGCCAGGCGCGGCCTCGATTGACCCCGCGCTTGCCCGGACCGAGCTCGATACCGAAGTCGAGCAGGCTCTCCCCGATGAGATCCGCGTCGAGGATCCCACGCTGCACTCGCACGACACCGTCGGCGCCGTCGCGCTCGATGCCGATGGCCGCCTTGCCGCTGGCACCTCAACCGGCGGCACCCTCTCCAAGGCTCCCGGACGCGTCGGCGACAGCTCGCTCATCGGCTGCGGCTGCTACGCCGACAACGCTTCCGCCGCCGTCTCACTCACCGGCTGGGGCGAGCCCATCATGAAGCTCGTCCTCGGCAAGTGGGCCGTCGACCGTGTGGCCGCAGGCAGCACCCCTCAGCAAGCCGCCACGGACGCCATCGATTATCTCTTCAACCGCCTCGGCGGCCACGGCGGCATCATCCTTCTCGGCCCCGATGGCTCGCTCGGCCTCGCGCACAACACACCGCGCATGGCCTGGGGCATCGCAAGCTCCGCGGGTCAGGAGCTGGGCATCACACGGAACTCCTGAGGGCTGCATCTCACCCCTTACGGAGGCTTCTATGTCGAAGGAAGTAACTGTACGCAAACTCATTGTCTGGGGCAGCGTTCTCTCGGGCGTCGTCGCAGCGTATCTCATGTACAAACGCGGCACGCCCATCATGACGATCGCAAAAAAGACCGTCGCCAACCCCGTCGGCGCGCTCGTCGGAGAGCTGCGAGGCGCACAATAGCGATAGCGCCTGCCACAGACACTTAGTGCTTACAGCCAGTTGATGACTCGCGAGCTCTTCACGGATCCCGACAAACCGAACGACCCCGAACCACCCCGTCGCCCGCTTACACCCGAGCAGGGCGACAAGCTCCCGCACATCCATCGCCTTCTGCTCAAGCACTACGGCCAGCCGCCCGCACGAACGCCGTGGGACCCGCTCACGCAATTCATCTACTCCCTGCTCAGCTCCCGCACCAAAACCGCACAGTCCCTCCAGGTCATGCGCGACCTCGAGCGCGCCTTTCCCGGCGCCGGCCCCGGCAACTGGGAGCCCGTCCGCGATGCCCCCGTGCCAGATCTCGAACGCGCCATCGCCATCGTCACCTTCCCCGAGCAGAAGGCCCCTCGCCTCAAGACGGCACTGGAGCAGATCACGGCGCGCACCGGAGCCCTCTCGCTCGAGTTCCTGCATCGCTATCGCACCGACAAGATTCGCGCGTGGCTCGAGCAGTTCGAAGGCGTCGGCCCGCAGGTTTCTGCTGCCATCGTCAACTTCTCGACCCTCCGCCGCCGCGCGCTCTCCATCGACGCCAACCATCTCCGCGTCATCCAGCGCCTCTGCGTCGTCCCCCGCGCCGACGCAGCCACCACCGAAGAACGTCTCATGCGCCTCGTCCCTGAGACCTGGGACGCCGCCATGCTGGACGAGCACCATGCACTTATCAAGCTGCACGCGCAGACGCTCTGCACTTTCGAGAATCCGCGCTGCAACGGTTGCCCATTGCTCTCCATCTGTCCCACCGGCCAGCGCAACATGAGCGAGCTGCACCTCACTCCGGAGAGTTGACCGCAGCGGCGTGGGTCTCTGATATGCTCATCCGTGCCAAACATAACCAACTATGCGCACCTCGATTCTTTACCGTATCTCGTCGGTTTTGATCCTGTTGTTCGCCGTCGGTCACACGCTCGGCTTTCGCAAGACCGACCCCTCGTGGGGCGTCGATCAGACGCTCGCTGTACTAAAGCGGACCACGTTCCACATACAGGGCTTCGATCGGACCTACTACGGTTTCTACGCTGGCTCCGGCTACCTCGTCACGGTCTTCTTGCTCTTCACCGTCGTGGTTACGTGGGAGTTGGGTCGGCTTCCGGCGGCGACGCTCGTGCAGCTCCCCTGGCTCAGATGGGGACTCGCGCTCTGCTACGCCGGCGTTCTACTGCTCTGCTTGCGTTACTTCTTCATGACGCCGGTAATCCTTTCCGCCGCGATCTTCCTCTGCCTAACCGCCGCTGCTGTAGTCGCTCGCAGGAATCAGTAGGTCCCCCGCAATCCCTCACGCACGATCTCTGCAAACGCAAGCTGCCAGGCCTCCGCGTGCAGCCAGTTGCTCTGCACCAGTGTTCCGTGGATATCGCACAACACAGCTTTAACCATCGCAGTCCCCATCGCCTGATGACCTAAGATCAGTTAGATGCTGTCTTCGCCTCGCGCTTCCATCATGCAGACTATCGAGCACCTGAACGCTTCCTTCGCTATTCCCGGCATTCTCTCCTTCGACGAACACGGCGTCCTCATCCGCGCACGCATCACTACGCCGGCATGTACCGGCGAGCTCTACCTGCAAGGCGCACACCTCACTGCCTGGCGACCGGCCAATGAGCAACCCGTACTCTTCCTGTCGGATAAGTCCGCGTTCGCTCCCGGCAAAGCCATCCGCGGCGGCATCCCCATCATCTTTCCGTGGTTCGGAACGCGCACCGCAACCGCTGAAGATCCACGCACCGATGGCCCGTCGCACGGCTTCGCGCGCACACAGCCCTGGCAGCTGGACTTCGCCGCCTATGCCGCTGACGAACTTCACCTTTCGCTCTCGCTCGAGCCCACAGACCTCAGCCGCTCGCTGGGCTTCGACAACTTCCTCGTCGCCTGCCAGATCACCTTCGGCCGCGAGTTGCGCCTGCGTCTCTCCGTCGCCAACGACAGCGACAAGCCGATGCGCATCGAAGAGGCGCTCCATACCTACCTGCACGTCGGCGATGTTGAACAAGTACGCGTCCACGGCCTCTTCGAGACCGAGTACCTCGACAAGACCGATAACTTCACGCGCAAAACACAAACCGAGCCCGTCCTCACACTCACAGGCCCCACCGATCGTCCCTACCTCAACACCACATCGCCCATCGTCGTCGACGACCCCGTGCTGCATCGCCGCGTCACCGTCGCCAAAGCCAACTCCAACACCACGGTCGTCTGGAATCCATGGGCCGACAATGGCCTCGCGGACATGTCCGGCGACGGTTGGCGTCACATGCTCTGCATCGAGTCCGCCAACGCCGCTGAGAATGCAATCACTCTCCAGCCGCGCGAAGCACACGTGCTGGAGACTTCAATCTCCGTCGAGGCGCTGGCCTGATGCTGCTCGTCCTCGCCTCCGCCTCGCCGCGCCGTCGCGAACTCCTCACACAGGTCGGCCTCAGCTTCGACGTCATCCCCGCGCATATCGATGAGACCCGCCACACCTCCGAGGATCCGGCAGCCTACGTGCAACGGCTCGCACTCGAAAAGGCTCAGACGATTTACACGCTGCATCCCGGTGTCTTCGTGCTCGGCGCCGACACAACCGTCGAGATCGATGGCCATGCGCTCGAAAAGCCTGCCGGCCGCGCTGACGCCGAGCGCATGTTGCGCGCTCTCTCCGGCCGAACCCATCACGTGCACACGGGCCTCGCGCTGCTGTCGCCGCACGGCACGCGCACTCACCTCGAGACGACGTCTGTCACCTTCAGCCCCATAGACGAAGACGAACTGCAGCACTATCTCGACAGCGGCGAGCCCTACGACAAGGCTGGCGCTTACGGCATCCAGGGTTACGCCGCCCGCTGGATTCCCCGCATCGACGGCGACTACTTCAACGTCATGGGCCTTCCGCTCGCTGCAACCGTGCGCCTTTTGCGTGACCTCGGCTATCGGCCTGACGAAAGCTCCGACTGAAGCATCCCCGCGATCAACGCAGTCCGCTCAACCAGGTGCGCCGCGACGACGTACTCGCCTGGCGAGTGCGCTCCTCCGCCCACCGCACCCATGCCATCCAGCGTTGGCACACCGATCGCCGCGGTGAAGTTGCCGTCGGA
>DATNGO010000149.1:0-3715 GCA_035605855.1 Acidobacteriaceae bacterium
CGCGTCGCCTTCGGGCACACCCGCCTCAGCATCATCGATCTCGTCACCGGCGACCAGCCCATTGCTTCTGAGGACAACTGCACCCACATCGTCGTCAACGGTGAGTTCTACGGCTTCGAGCGCATCCAGCGCGATCTGGAGTCCTCCGGCCACTGTCTCCGCACGCGCTCCGACAGCGAGATTGCCCTTCACCTCTACGAAGATCTCGGCACCGAATGTCTGCATCACCTGCGCGGCGAGTTCGCCCTCGTTCTCTGGGACCACCGCAACCGCACGCTCTTCGCCGCCCGCGATCGCTTCGGCATCAAACCGCTCTTCTACGCCTTCCACAACGAAACCCTCTACCTCGCCTCCGAGGTCAAGGCCCTCTTCGCCGCCGGTGTCCCCGCGCGCTGGGACGAGGCCTCTGTCTCGCACGCCACAGAAATCGGCGGGTATCAGCGCCGCACCCTCTTCGACGGCATCTTCCAGGTCCCGCCCGGTCACTATCTCCTCGCCACCGATCAGCACATCCAACTCAATCAGTACTGGGACTTCAACTACCCGCGCGCCGGCGAAATCCCTGCGCGCTCCGCCGCCGAATACGCCGCCGAATTCCGCCACGTTCTCGAAGAGGCCGTCCGTATTCGCCTCCGCGCCGATGTCCCCGTCGGCTGCTACTTGTCCGGCGGCCTCGACTCCTGCTCCGTTCTCGGTCTCGCTGCCCGCCATCACCCCGAGCCCATTCGCGCCTTCACCCTTACCTTCGATCGCCCCGACTATGACGAAGAGGCGCAAGCCAGGGAGATGGCGGCCAAAGTCGGCGCCGAGTTCTATCCCATCCCCATCACCCAGGACGATCTCGCCGACAACTTCGCTGCCGCCATCCTCCAATCCGAGTCCTTCTGCGTCAACGCGCACGGCGTCGCCAAGTTCTTGCTCAGCCGCGCCGTTCGCAACGCCGGTTACAAGGTCGTTCTCACCGGCGAGGGCTCCGACGAGATACTCGCCGGCTACCCCCACTTCCGCCGCGACATGCTCCTCTACAACCGCCAAGGTCAGGATCCCGCCGAAGTGCAGCGCATGCTGGACGATCTCGCGCGCCTCAACCTCGTCTCGCGCGGTCTGCTGCTGCCCGACGGAGATACCCTGCCGCTCGACAGCGTCAGTGGCCCTCTTGGCTTCGTCCCCTCCTGGATCGAGACCTTCTCCGCCCGTTCCGCCAAGATGCAGCAACTCTTCTCCGCTGACTATCTCGAGCGCTGGGGCCACCGTCAGAGTTACCACCCGCTGCTCAGTGACCTCGACGTGCGCGATCAGCTCAATGGCCGCGATGCCGTTAACCAGTCGCTCTACCTCTGGGCAAAGTCCGCTCTACCCAACTACATCCTCTGCATGCTCGGCGACCGCATGGAGATGGCTCACTCCATCGAGGGCCGTGTTCCCTTCCTTGACCACCACGTCGTCGAAACAGTCTGCTCGCTCCCTGTGAGCCAGAAAATCCACGGCATAACCGAGAAGTTCGTCCTCCGCGAAGCCGCGCGCGACGTCATTACCGACACCATCTATCGCCGCCAGAAACACCCCTTCCTCAGCCCGCCCGCGACACTCAACCGCAAAGGCAAACTCAGCACGCTCGTCGAAGACACGCTGCGCGGTCCGGCTCTCGCCTCCATCCCGTTCTTCGATCAGAAAAAGGTCATCGGTCTTCTCGACAGCCTCGACACCATGGATGAAGGCTCTCGCGTCGCCAACGACCAGGTCCTCATGCTCCTGCTCAGCGCCTGCGTCCTCGACCAGGGCTTTCATCTCTCCGCCTGACGCAACTCGCTTGCACAACGCAAAACGGCTCGGAGCTGAACCTCCGGGCCGCAGTTATTCGCGATTGCTCGCGAGGCTATCGTCTCACTCTCACCGACACGGTCGTTTTCGCGGACGTGCCGCCGCCTGACGCCGTGATGGTGATCGTGCGGGTTCCTGTCGTCGCCCTGCTCGACGCCGACACCTTCATCGTCGTCGTCCCTGCTGCTGAGAGCGAGCTCGGTGTGAATGTCACCGTTTCGCCGCTGCCCAGTCCCGAGGCCGAGAACGTCACAGCTCCTGTCACCGTGCCGCTCAGCGTAATCGTCGAACTGTCCGACGATCCGCGCGTCACCGTCAACGACGTCGGCGAAGCCGAGATCGAGTAGCTCGACTGCGCCCCGCTGACCGTCAGATTAACTGTCGTTGAATGCTGCAGGCTTCCACCCGTGCCCGTGATCGTGATCGAATACGTTCCCGCCGGCACGCTCGAAGCGACAGTAAATGTCGCCGTCGAAGTCTGCGAGCCACTGATCGACGCCGGATTGAATCCAACCGTTACGCCGGCTGGCGTGTTCGACGCCGACAGCGCAACCGCCGATGAGAAACCGTCGATACCCGAGATCGAGATCGTCGAATTGCCGCTGCCGCCCTGCGTCACAGTCACCGACCCGGGATTCGCCGCGATCGTGAAGTCCGGCGTCTGGGTCTGCGTTCCAGCCAGCGCATTCACCAGTGCAGGCGTGGGGCTGCCCCAGCCTGTAACCAGGTCATATCCCGTCACCGCCGAGTAGCTGCCTGAGGTTCCGCTCGTGATGTCATGGAAGTCCGCCGCATAGCCCGATCCGACGTTCTGCTGATAGATCGTCGGATTGATGAACCCCGCCGGCCCCTGACTATTCGCCGCCAGCTGCTGATTCACCAGCGCGAGATACCCCGCCCACATCGGCGCAGCAAAGCTCGTTCCACCGTACGTATTCGCGAGACAGGAAGTCTGGTCCGCACAGGTATAGAAGGTGAAGTTCGAGTTCGCCGAAACATCCGGCCCGTTGCGCAGCGTCGTCGACCCGCGATTGCTGGAGTTGATGACGCCCGCAATCTGCTGCCACGACGGAATCGCAATACTGTCCGGCGAGATACCGCCGCCTGAGTCCACCCACGCCGTCTCAGACGCCCATGGCCCCGCCGCACCCGACGTCACCAGGTCCGTCCCGCCCACTGTGATCACATACGCGTTATCCCCCGGCCAGGCCTCGCTCTTGCCTGTCTTCGTCCATGTCGAGTTATCGCCCGACGCCGTGAAGAAGCTCTGCCCCTGCGCCGCCATCTTCTGGAAGTACGGATTCAGCGTGCTCGGATCAGCAGGCGTCCATCCCCACGAGCAACCGATCGTCGTCGGCAGCGGATTGTGCGTCGTCATCGCGCTGATGATCGCCGTGTCCGTCGAGCCGACGTACATCGTCAGGCTCGCCAGCCCCGGCGCCATCCCCAGTGCCTGCGTCATATCGAGGTTCTGTTCCGTGTCATCGCAATTGGGATATGTGCAGCTGGTGCTCGTGCCATCAGTCGACAGCAGCGTAATGATGTTCCCCGGATACGTCTGCCCCACATTGCTGTAGTAGGTCTGCAGATCCTGGAGATTGGTTCCCAGATACTCCAGCAGACCAAGGTTCTGTCCCGCGCCCGTCAGACTTCCGCTGCCGTAGTACGCCGCACGCATATCGCTGCCCAGGAACGAGGCCGAAGGTCCGCTGCCCGTCGTCGCATGCGACACGACCTTGTTGACATCGATCCCCATCGCCGCGGCATAAGCAGCCTTCGACACCACCAGCGGATGCGGCATCGAGTAGTTATCCAACCCCGACACATGCCACAGATTGAACGCAAGGTCCGTCGTCGGCTCCTGGTCCGGCGAGAAGAAGTTGCGATCCTCCTT
>DATNGO010000150.1:0-14580 GCA_035605855.1 Acidobacteriaceae bacterium
CGAATGCTGGCAGCGGAGACGCTTGCAGCCCATTTGGAGTGGATCAGCGAGCTGCCAACCGCGCCCGTGATCGAAGTCCTGGCCAACTCGCCTGCACCGGATCACCCATTCGATGCCGCACCGGACCCGGCTTCACGCGCACTGCTGGCAGCGGCCCTCCACGTGTCATCGGAGCTTCCTGAAGCAACGGCTGAACGGCAGAGCCTCGCCGATCGCGTTCGGGGCGCACTTGAGACGCTGCAGGAGCGATATCGTGAACGTCGCGGTCGTGAGTTGCGAGCGGCGATGAGCGAAGCCCAGCGCCGCGGCGACGAGCCGATGCTCCATCGGCTTATGCAGGAGAAGATCGCTCTCGATCGAGAGTGGCGCCAGGCGACATGATGCGCGTTGTTAGAATGAGGGCTACAGTTCTCGTCTGCAGCGAAGCCCGCGCTCTTGCCTCTCGACGAGTGGAACGACTCCATGGATGAACGCACACGCAACCGGCTGTTTGTGGGGTTCATCACCACATGGATCAGCAAGCTCGCATCATCCATCATTCAGTTCGTTCAGATTCCCATCCTGTTCCACTACTGGACCATCCAGATGAATGGCGAGTGGATGATTCTGAGCGCCATCCCCTCTTATCTCAGCTTTTCCAACATCGGCTTCGGCTCAGTCGCCGGCAATGAGATGACGATGCTGATGGCGCGCGGTGAACAAGAGGCCGCGCTCAGCATCTTTCAGAGCTGCTGGTGGCTCATCTCGCTGGTTCTCGGCGTCGTCGGCGTTGCCATGTGCGTGGCGCTTTACTTCCTTCCGGTCGCCGATCTGCTGCATCTGTCGTCGGTCGGTAACACAGACGCGCGCTGGATACTCTTCTGGCTCGGGCTCGCTGTTCTTCTTGGTCAGCTTGAACAGCTTCAGCAGTCGGCGTATCGCTGCATCGCGCGTTACTCGTACGGCAACATGCTCAAGACCGGCCTGTCGTTGGTCGCCTTCGCCGTGCAGTTGATACCCGTCTTTCTCGGCTATGGCCCGCGCACGGCAGCCAAGGTTCTGGCGCTGGCCAACATTGCGGTCACGCTCATTATGTGCGTCATTGTCCGCCGCGACATCCCGTGGATAAGCTACGGCTGGAGCCACGCGTCGTTTCGTGAGATCAAGCGTCTGGCGCGTCCAGCCATCGCCTTCATGGGGTTTCCGCTGGGCAACGCGCTCAACCTGCAGGGGACGCTCGTAGCCGTTGGCTATGCTCTCGGCCCAGTCGACGTCGCCATCTTCGGCACTGCGCGCACGGTCTCGCGTATCGCCCTGCAGATCGTGCAGATGGTCAACAACACCGTCTGGCCGGAGCTCTCGATCGCCTTTGGCGCGGGCAACATGGAACTCGTGCGTGTGTTGCATCGCCGCGCCTGCCAGCTTGCGCTCTTCATCTCGATGTCTGTCGTTGTTGTTGTAGCTTTGCTTGGCCCAACGTTCCTGCACCATTGGACGCGAGGCAAAGTGCCGCCCAGTACGGGTCTCGTAAGTCTGCTGCTGATTGTGGTGGTCTTCTACTCGCTCTGGTCGACGAGCTCCACGCTGGTCTCGGCGATCAACCAGCATGAGCGTCTTGCCACTCTGTATGCCCTCGCCACTGGACTCACGGTTGCGTGTACTTATGTGGCAGCACGCCGTTACGGTCTCTACGGAGCCGCTGCTTCGCTCCTGCTCTCCGAGATCATCATGGACGTTTACGTCCTGCCCTCCGCACTGCGCATCGCCCACGATACCTGGGGCGGATTCCTGCGCTCTATGATGGACTATCCTGCATCGCTGCATCCTTCGGCTATACTGGCGCGGCTACGTCGCTCACGTCCGGAGTTGGCTGTGAAGCCGGAACTGGACGCCTAAGGCTCTGGACCGCCCGTTGAAATCCCTCAGCTCTTTTGAATGGACCTGCTAAATGATTGTTCACAAGACGCCCCTGTTTGCCGCTCTTCTCGCTGTCATCTCCACAACCCCGGCTCTTCTTCATGCGCAACGTGCGTATACCGCGCATGATTACGCACAGGCGGAGCGTTGGATGGGTTACAACGTGAATCCGCTCGTGGATCACACTGTCAGCGATGTAAAGTATCTCTCCGATGGCCGTGTCTTCTTCCGCGACCCGGCTGCAGGTACTGTCGCCTTCCGTATCGCGGACGCGCGCACCGGCAAGACGGAGCTCGCCTTCGACACAGCGAAGCTCGCCGCAGCTCTCAGCAAGGCCAGCGGACGTGAGATCGACGCCGCCCACCTCCGGATTGAGAACTACACACCCGAGGGGAAGGGCTTTGCCGTGACCATGCGGTCGCAGACGTTCCATTGCGCTGCAAACGCGGAGAGTTGCACGCTGGAGACGCCGCCACAGCACACGCAGCACCCTGAGCAAAAGCCCAACGCGCAGCCACCGGCCGGACTAAGCTCCACTCAAACCGGCGGCAACGCACAGATGAACGCCCAGCAGAGCACTCAGGCGAATCAGCGCCCGCCCCGCGCGGCTCGGCCGCCCGTAGGCCGTAGCCGGGCTCCGTTCGACGTATCACCTGACAAAAAACTCGCCGCCTTCATCCGCGACAACAATCTCTGGGTGCGCGTCGAAGCGACAGGCGAAGAGCGCCAACTCACCACCGACGGCATCAAGGACTACGGCTATTCGACTGACAACGCCGGTTGGACCCATTCCGACGCTCCGATTCTGATCTGGTCGCCCGATTCGAAGAAGATTGCCACCTTCCAACAGGATCAGCGTAAGGACGGCATGATGTATCTCGTCTCAGTGACGAACCGTCATCCCGCCCTGGAAGCCTGGCGCTATCCAATGCTTGGCGACAAGGACATCACCATGATCGAGCGTGTAGTCATCGATGTCGAAACCGGCAAGATGGTGCGCCTCAAGATGCCGCCCGACGAACACCGCAGCACCCTCTGCGATGACGTGAGCTGCCGCGGCGGCTCCGGTTGGGATGACGTCGAGTTCTCGCCTGACGGTAAGACTCTAGCGTTCGTCTCCACATCACGTGATCACAAGGATGAGTGGCTGCGTGTCGCCGACACAGAGACCGGCGATATTCGTACCGTCTATCACGAGCACGTTCCGACCTACTACGAATCCGGTCAAGGGAAGGTGAACTGGCGCTATCTCCCGGCTTCCAACGAGTTCCTCTGGTATTCGGAGCGCAGTGACTGGGGTCAGATGTACCTCTACGATCTCACTACCGGCCAGTTAAAGAACCAGATCACGCATGGCGATGGTCCGGTTACGCAAGTGCTTCACGTGGACGAGAAGAACCGTGTGCTGTACTTCCTCGCCACCGGTAAGGAGAAGGAGAGCGACCCTTATTTCACTCACTACTATCGTGTGAATTTTGATGGCTCGAACCAGCAATTGCTTACGCCGGAGAACGCTGATCATGCGATAACACCCTCCCCGGACGGCAGCACATTCGTGGACGTGTACTCCACCCGTGAAACTCCCGAGACCGTCGTGCTGCGCGACAACACAGGCAAAGTGATCGCGACGCTCGCGCATCAGGACATCTCGAGGCTGCTTGCTGCGGGATGGAAACCGCCAACACCCATCACAGTGAACGCACGAGATGGCAAGACTCCGCTCTACGGCTTCCTCTGGAAGCCCACGAACTTCGATGCGACGAAAAAGTATCCGATCGTCGACTACGTCTATCCCGGGCCGCAGATCGGCTCGTGTGGATCGCGCAGCTTCTCGGCTGCCAGTGGCGACGATCAAGCGATCGCTGACCTCGGTTTTGTCGTCGTCTGCATCGACGGCATGGGGACTCCGTTCCGCAGCAAGAGCTTCCATGACATACACGCTGACACGCCGCAGGAGATGGGGGAGGACACGATCCCGGACCAGGTGGCTGGTATCAAACAGCTTGCGGCTGAAAACTCGTGGATCGACGTGACTCGCGTCGGAATCTGGGGTCACTCCGGGGGTGGCAACGCCACCGGATCTGCAATGTTCCACTATCCCGACTTCTTTAAGGTCGGCTGGGCCGAGAGCGGCAATCACGACAACCGCGACTACGAAGACGATTGGGATGAGAAGTACGCTGGCCTCGAGGTTATTGGTCCGAATGGTCAGGACAACTATGAGGCGCAAGCCAACCAGAACTACGCGGCTAACCTCAAGGGCCACCTGATGGTGGTGCACGGAACCATGGATGACAATGTTCCGCCGAATAACACCTTGACGCTCGTGCTGGCCCTGATGAAAGCGAACAAGACGTTCGATATGCTCATGGTCCCGAACGCCCACCACGGTTATGGCGAGCAGTCACAGTACATCACACGACGCCGCTGGGACTATTTCGTCCGTTACCTCGCCGGCGGAACTCCTCCGGAGAACTACCAGATGAAGAGCTACGACGATGTGATTCGTGCGATGTATGGTCCGGGCGGAAACTGACGCAAGGAAACTGACGCAAAGGGAAGCCTGCCCTGGCGGGCTGCGCTACACCCTCACAATCGGGCTAGCTTATGAGCAGCAGAAGCGCGACGCCAAAGGCTGCTGCCCATCGCAGCGCGTCGCTGTTTATCCATCTCATGCTGCACCCTCATTCATGAGATGCGGCTCGGATGAATTCGTCACCAACGTTTCACGAAATTCAGGTAACGGTACATCCGTGGGTGCCTGACGAGATCATCTCGATGATTGCGTTGAAGACCCCAGATTCAACCGTGCGATCACCTCGGCAGGCGTGCAACCTGCCTCGCGAAGAGCACGCAAACTCAGCGCATCGTGTCGTTTCGCCAGCCGAACCCCGGCCTCATCGCGCATCAACTCGCAATGAAAATATCTGGGCGTCGCCAGACCTAGCCGGCGCTGGAGGAGTATCTGGCGAGCCGTTGATCGCAGAAGATCCTGTCCACGAACAACCTCTGTAACACCCATCGCGGCGTCATCGACGACACAGGCAAGCTGATAGCTCGGCAGCCCATCCTTCCTCCAGACCACGAAGTCGCCGAAATCCGCTCCCGCCTCACATCCAGCGATGAAACTCTGCTCCCCCGCCTCTCCATCGATGAAGGTCACGACCTCGCCATCCGGAACACGGAAGCGATAGTTCGTCTGCGGCAGAAATTCGCGGCTTCCTGGCTTCTCGCGCTCTGGCCGGCATCGTCCGCTATAGATCGGCTCATCCTCATCTTCGTGTGGTGCCTGAACGGCCTGCTGTAGATCTTTGCGGCTGCATTTGCAGGAGTAGACAAACCCGCTTCGCACGAGCTGTAGCATAGCTTCGCCATACGCGGCCAGGCGTTCACTCTGGCGCATCTCAGCGTCCCACTTGATTCCCAGCCAGCGGAGATCCTCGCGCATGGCGTTTGCGAAATCTGCGCGCGAACGCTGCGGGTCGAGATCTTCATCCCGAAGCCACAACACTCCGCCTGCAACGCGCGCACGCTGAGCCGCGATCCAGAATGTCCGTGCATGGCCAAGGTGCAGTAGTCCGGTTGGCGAAGGCGCAAGCCGCCCAACGTAGCGCATCGCGGTCACAGCCATCCACGTTGCCGCGCGATTCTCGCAGCGTCAACGCGGTTCGCTGCGCCAAGTTTTGCGATTGCTTCCGACAAATAGTTCCGTACAGTTCCTTCGCTCAGCCGCAGCTCCGCCGCAATCTCCGCGGAGGTTTTTCCATCTCCGGCTCGCTGAAGAATCCGGCGCTCGCGGTCATTCAAAGGATCTGCATCCGCGCTCCAGGCCTCAGCCGCCAGCTCAGGGTCGATTGCACGCAATCCGGTATGGACTCGCCGGATCGCCTGTGCGAGCTCCGCGGCGGGCCTGTCCTTCAGGAGATAACCTCGAGCACCAGCGTCGAGCGCTCTTCGCAGGTAGCCGGACCGCGCAAACGTCGTCAGCATGATGACACTTGCCTTCGATCCGCTCTCCTTCAACGCAGCAGCCAACTCGAGGCCGGTCCACTCAGGCATCTCAATGTCGGTCACGACAACGTCAGGCTTCAGCTCGCGCGTCAGGCGCTCTGCCTCACGCCCATTCGCCGCCTGCGCGATCACCTGAATATCCGGCTCCAGTTCGAGCAGCGCGGCCAGGGCCCCGCGAAGCATCGTCTGATCCTCAGCCAACAGGACCCGAATCTTTGTGCCCTTCGCTGCGGAAGTGCTCACGATGCACTCCCTGTGGCGGCCGGCAACTCAATCAAGAGAAGTGTCCCATGCTCCCGCTTCAGTTGAAACGTGCCGCCCAGTGACTCCACCCGTTCACGCATCCCGCGCAGGCCATTCCCTTCGTATATCGCGGTGTGCTGCCCGTCGTCTTCAATGGCCAGCGAATTTCGGCCATTCTGCACCGTGAAGTGCAACTTGCATGTACGCGCCTGCGCATGGCGAACCACGTTCGTTACCGCCTCTCGGAGTGCGAGCGCTAGCACAGTCTCCTCGGCTGGTCGAAGGACTCCAGCCGTGGGCGCACCCTCAACCTCAAGGCGCACGCCGGCGGCCATCAACACGTTTCGCGCGGCGTCCATCTCTGCAGCCAGTCCTCGCGCTCTGTACCCTCCAATCGTCTCGCGCACTTCGGCCAGCGCCGATCGAGCGGTGCGCTCCACGTCGGCGATCTCCTGCGCTGCACGTGAGGTGTCGTCGCTGCGCGCCAACAGACGTCCTGCGAGCTCAGCCTTCAGGACGATGACGCTCAACGTGTGGCCCAGCACGTCATGCAGATCGCGGGCAATTCGCTCCCGTTCGGCCACTGCAGCCAGCGCTTCGATCTCCTCCTGCGCCATTCGCAGCTTGCAGTTCGCTCGCTGCTTCTGAGCGAAGAAGATGTTGCTCCCGCCAACAACCGCGATAAAGAAGACTCCAGAGACTGCACTCCATAGGCTGAGGTGTTGCGGTCCCCGATACCGCAGCCACCCCTCACCCACAACCAGCAGCGCTTCGACGACGAAGCAGATCAGTATCGTCCTTGCCGACCGGATTACGAAGGGCAACAACGCAGCGGCATAGATGAAGAAGGTTATCGCGCCGCTATTGATTGGATACGTCAGCGCGCCCAGCAAATACATCCCCACGATGCACGCTACCCGGAGCTCAACCCGTCTCAGCTTAAACAGAGCCACATACAGCGCGACAAAGATTGCAGCAAAACCAAGACACTCCAGCCAGTAAACGAGAGAGCGGCGGAAGAGTGGATCGATGAAGTAGAAGGCCAGATATGCAAGCCAAAAGAGGTCTCCACGATCCATGCGGTGACGCGTCGGTGTGGAATGGGCCTTCATTGAGAGATCTCCTGCGATTCGAGTGTAGCCCTTCCCCTGCATGAATCGGTTGGCCGCTAGGCGTCGGCTTCGCTACGCGCAAAGGCCATCCATGCGCACCCGAGGAATATCATGGCGAACCCGGCCAATGCGAAGACATGCCTCATCGCGTCAGCCGGTTGCGCGTAGCCAATCACACGGAGCATCAACTGCGCCAGATGATACGTCGGCAGCCATGGCGCAGCGTGCTGCATCCACTTCGGAAGAAGCGAAATCGGCATCCACAGGCCGGAGCAGTAGCTCATCGGGAGGTAGATCAGGTTCACAATTCCTGGAGCCGAGTTCGCCGGCAGCAACATCGCCAGCAGAAGCCCCATGCATGCGAACGGCACACCTCCGATGACGCTCATGCCGCAAATGCCGAGATACTCCAACGCAGAGAGATGGACCCCGGCGCCCAAGGTGCCAACGAGGCACAGGATGGTGGCGATGATCAAGCCGAAGGCAACCGCGGAGACACACTTGGCCGCCAGATAAGCCAGCGGCGGCATAGGGCTCGCGCGCTTGAGCTCAAGCCAGCCTGACGAGCGCTCTCCGGCCAGCCCTACTCCGATGCCGAACAGTGCAGCCCCCACAACACCGAAGGCCGCATAACCGGCCAACATGTACTTCGCAACGATCTGACCTTGAATTGCCTGGCCGCGATTCATTACGCCAAACAGCAGGTAGAACATTACTGGAAAGCCGATAACAGAGAGCGAGAACGCTTTTGTGCGCATCGCGCGAACGAACTCATAACGCGTCTCGCGCATGAAGATCGAGAGCACGCGACTGGTTCTGCTGTACGAATAGGGGAGCGAGAGAGTTGCTGTCGAAGACATGGGAAACCTCCAGAGATGTTCCACCTAAGATTGTTGAGTCGTTATTTTTCCGTCGTGAGCGTAAGGAACGCATCTTCCAGTGCCGGAGTCCGTACATCGAGGCCGCGCAGTTCAGGGTCGAGCGCAAGTAACTCGCGCAACGTACGCTCAGGAGCCGACGTCGTCACGATGACGCCTCCGCCACTTGCTTCAACCTTTTGAACGCCAGCGAGGTTCAGGATCTGCTCACGCGATAGCTGCGTCTGGAAGCTCAGGAGCCTGGTGTCCGGCAGTTGCGACTGCGAGTCGCCATGCGCTGGTGAACTCGGCTGCCCCGCTGCGGTCGCCCTGACCTCTGCTGGTGAGCCCTTGCAAATCACGCGTCCTTTGTTGAGCACGATGATTTGATCAGCCAGCGCGTCGGCCTCTTCGAGATAGTGGGTTGTCAGCAGCACTGTCTTACCGCGGGCCCGCAACGAGCGAATCTCTGCCCACATCGTGCGCCTGGCTTCGATGTCCAGCCCAACCGTCGGTTCGTCCAGGAAAATGAGGTCCGGGTCTCCCGCCAGAGCCAGAGCGAACAGCACGCGCTGCTTCTGTCCGCCGGAAAGCTGGCCGAACATCCGCTCCTCGATGCCTTCGAGACCCGCCGCGTGGACGATCGCGCTAAACGGAAGCGGACGCGGGTAGTAACCGCGCATGATCTCAACATGCTCACGAACGCGCAGCATCTCCGGCGCCCGCCCCACCTGCAACATCACACCCGTTCGCAATCGATTTCCGGCGAAGCGAGGATCGCCGCCGAACACGCGCACCTCGCCTTCGGTCGGCGAAGTCAGGCCCATCATCAGCTTGACGGCGGTTGACTTACCCGCGCCGTTCGGCCCCAGCAGGGCAACAATTTCACCGTTTCGCAACTCCAGGGACACGCGATCGAGTGCGACCACTCCGTTGCTGTAGCGCTTGGTTACCTCGTGTAGAGAAGCAGATGGGCACTTTGCATGGAACCGCACCTCATCGGGGTCTGTGTCAATCGGTTCAAGGACGGCCTTCATGTTCATCTCCAGGACTTGCAGGGTTAGTCTCCCGCAGTCGCCCGGAGCTTTGCAGTGAGAGCCGTCAGGGAAGCACGATGACGTTTGTCATCTTCCCTTTCCGCCGCTTTTGCCGCCACTCTTGCCACCGGTTTTGCTGCCGCTCTTCGTCGTGCTCGGAGCAAGCGCAGCAATAACCGCCGCGCCTTTGGGGCTGCCCAGGCCTGTGCAGGCATCCCATCCGGGACCCGCGCTGAACGCGCCGTTATTCCCGCTCGTAACGTCGCGGAGCGCCTTTGGGTTTCCGTAAAGCGCCGGGTTTACGAAACCCGCATCGTGTCCGTTCGCCGCATTCGCCAGGGCGATCAAACCAGCCCACAGTGGAGCGACCGCGCTGGTTCCCCCGATGGTGCTCGTCTGGCCGTCAACGCGGACGGTGTAGCCCGTCACAGGATCGGCGTCGCCGGCAACATCCGGCACACCGCGACCGCCCGAACTCGTCGTTGGCGAGGGTACCTTGCTGCCGGCCTGCCAGGTTGGCAGCGCGAACAATGTACTCACGCCACCTCCCGTCGCGCCTTCATTCGCCGACAGTTCATTCCACGCCGTCTCACTCGTGATCGTAGTTCCGGTTGCGACCAATTTTGTCCCGCCGCACGCAAGCACGTGTGGGCTTGAGGCGGGGAAGTCCACGTTATTGCTTCCGCCCGTGACACCATCCGTCGAACCGTCATCACCGGACGCGACCGTGACCGTCACGCCCACCGCCGCTGCTGCCTGGCACGCCTGGTCCAGCGCGGTGACCGCCTGCTGTGTCCATGTCGATTCAGGGCCGCCCCAACTGATCGAGATCACGTTCGGCTTATTTGTCGAATCGTGCACCGCGGTTGCGATTGCATCGATGAACCCCTGGTCCGTATTCGGTGCGAAGTACACAACAACGTTGGCCCCCGGAGCCACCGCCGCGGAGACTTCGATGTCCAACATCACCTCTCCATCCGCTCCATTCGGGTTACCAGGCGAGTTTGTCCCCTTGTCGACCGAAACCGCAGAGACCTTCGGAACGGGCAGACCAAGGCTTTGGAAGTACGCCGTAATATCGGCCGTGCGGTATCCTCCACCCAGCTCGACCACACCGATCGTCTGGCCGGTAGCCTTGGCATTCGCAGGGAACCCATAAAACTGCGCCACCTGCACTGGCGTATAGCTCACGTTCCCCGCGCGCGGCTTCGCACTCCGGCAGTGCGGTTTCGCCTGTGGCCTGTTGTCGAGTCCCAGGACAGCCTCCACGTACGGGCTGACTTCCTCGGGCAACGTAATCTCTCCTTGCCGCAGCCGCAGGGCAGCCGCTTTCGTCGTGTGTGTTTGCAACGACACGCCGAACGCCTTCTCCAGGGCGCCTCTCGATCCGGTCAGGTAAAGCACGCGGCGGCCCGGCTCTTTTGGGTCTTCCACGCTCAAACCAAACTCTGCTGCGAAGCTGCGAACCACTTCCTTAGCTCGCTCATCCGGTCCGTACTTTTCGGCCAACTCTTCGCGCGTCACGCGGATCGCCGGATCAAGCGGGGTCTTCCGAGGCAGCAGAACAGACACGGTAATTTGCTCATCTTCAGCCGGAGGCGAAACGAGCGCACCCACGGGCGCTACATCAAATGCCTTGCGAGTGCTACCCTTCAGCGGAACCCGCTTCTGACTCGAAAAATTTGATTGAGCCGACATGTGGACCTCCGGGCTTGTGTGGTTCTCTGGATGCACGCCCCGCAGTTCGGAATGGCTTACATGTACTCCACACCGTACTGCACGGGAATCTGGGTGAATGCAATTCGTGTAGGAGCGCTGTCTCGCGCAGGAAGCATCCCCGCGAAATGCACAGTCGAGTGGCCGAACTTCAGATTCAGTTTGTCCATCGTGGCCGACAGCTCATTGCGGTGCCCCGGTTCTTCAAAAAGCATCTTCGGTACCTCGCTGTCGGGCAGCAGGTTTCTCATCGTGACACCCACGAAGAAAGGCCGCTGATGTTCCGGCTCATTCGGTCGCTCCCGCCAGATCCCCTTCAGCGCGTCCAGCAGCGTCAAGGTGTCCTGGCACGGCCGGAACTTCGCCTCCATGCCCCACGCTGAGTGCTTGATCCCCGAGGTGTGATGCTTCACCTTGGAGGCCCGCGCAGACTCTTCGCGCGTCAGGGCAAACTTCAACGTCACAGCCAGGGTTGACGTATGGAAGTGCTCCATGCGCAGCCGCATGGCCCCTTTGTGCAGCAGCTTATGGGCAACGGCCCACGCTCCCTCCGCCGTGCGATGCTCAGGCCCAAGGACGTGAGAGTGCCCCAGCGATTTCTGCACATCGCTGCTTACGGGCGCACCGTCGTCTCCCGTCTGCCCTCCACGCAGCCAGTGATACAGCCGGTCTCCCCACACCGAGTCCCAAAGCGCGTGCATGCCATTACGATCCAGCGACAACAGCTGCGCCATCGTAACAATCCCCTTGTTCTTCAAGCGGGCTTCCGTGCGCGCTCCCACGCCGGGCAGATCACGAAGCTCCAGATGCGCAATCGCCCGCGGAAGTTGCGAAGGCAGCAGTCCAATCAGACCGTCAGGCTTCTGCATATCACTCGCGATCTTTGCGAGGTACCGATTTGGCGCCATCCCGATCGAGCAGCGCAGCGTCTCCCCAACGTCATCGCATATCGCCTGCTTGATCGCAATTGCGATTTGCCGGGCTCGTGGCGGCTCCTGTTCCCGCCCGATCAGTTGGCACACCATCTCGTCAATCGACGGTGTGTGCGCCACCGGGCAGACACGCTCCACAGCCGCGGCGATCTCGTGCGAATACTTCGCATAGGTCGTGTGATCGCCATTGACAAGTGCAATCTGCGGACACAGTCGCTTCGCTTCACCAACCTTGGTTCCGGTCTTAATGCCGAACGACTTCGCCTCATAACTCGCGGCAATAATCGTTCCGGTGTCGGCCATTGTTGCCGTCACGGCCGTCGGCTTACCTCTGTACTCCGGATGCAGCTGCTGCTCGACCGACGCAAAAAAGCTGTTCAGATCAATGTGCAGGAAGCCGAAGCGGTCGGGTTGAAACGAGGCATTCATCGCAGCGCCCGCTCCATTTTATTCGCCGTTTGTTCGTGCTGATTGCCGCCCGGTAAAGTGTGCGCCCATGAGCGGAAGCAGCTTATTTAGAAACAGGAAGCGTCAGTTTAAAGTTCAGGTCGGTCTTGCTGTTGAACTGGCTTATCGTCCTGGTTTTCGACCGTTTCCCGTTGAGCTCCGCCCAAAGATCGAAATCAGCGCTCATCGAAAGCTGCCGAAAATGAAATCGGCCCTGGGCGTCGCTCAAATAGCTCTTTACTGTCAAGGACTTTGAATCCTGCAGGTAGACCACTGCACCCTGCAAAGGTGTGCCCTCTTTGCTGCACACCAAGCCCTCTATCGTACGCAGCTTCGGAACTTTGGTCGTGGTGGCGGCCGGCCCGGACGCCCACGCCGGGGTCGCGCCTGCCGGAAGGTTCAGGACGGCTCCCAGTGCGAACGCGCACAGTAGCCATGCCAGCGCCTGTGGCTTACTCTTCTTCGTCTTCGTCCTCCGCGCGCGGATCGTCGTCCTCGTCGTCATAGCCCTCCTCATCGACTGGCGCCAGCTCCAGAGGGTCACTCGAAACCACCTCGAGGTCGGTCCCACACTCTTCGCACTGAATTACCTCGCCCTCTTCCACATCATCGACGTCAATATCGAGTGGGTTGTCGCACTCCGGGCATACGACTGACATAACCGATCTCCTCAAGCTAAGTTGCTGCCGCCCTGTACGATGGTCAGAACCCGTCGTGGGCAGCTTCACTAGTTCTAACGGCGCGCCTCTGGCTCGTCAACATGGGACGCCTGCAATCTGTGGACGGTTACTTGCCGTCAATTCGGAGACCGAAGAATGAAGCGCTTTCTTGCACTTGGAGCGGCCGCGATCAGCCTCGCTTTGGCCGCCCCCGGACAGTCCCAAACCGCCCACGCTGACCTTCTGGCCCCGCCTCCCGCCGATCCGGCCATCGCCGCCGCCCTCCGGACCATCTCTCCTGACGCAGTCCGCGCCGACATTGCCAGGCTCGTCAGCTTTGGCACGCGCAGCACCCTCTCCAGCATGGACACCGACCTTCCTCCCGGCCAGGGCATCAACGCCGCTGCGGACTGGATCGAGTCCGAGTTCCGCGCCATCTCCGCGACCTGCGGAGGCTGTCTCGAGGTCAAACGCGATGCCTTCGTCGAGCAGCCGGCGCCCGTAAATGGGCGCCCCAGCCGCTTCCCGGGCCCCACTCGCCTGGTCAACGTCTATGCCATCCTGCACGGCACCTCGACCGACAAGAACGCGCCCTGGACCCTCGTGACGGGCCACTACGACTCCCGCGCTACGAACGTCATGGACTCACACGTCACCGCTCCCGGAGCGAACGATGACGCCAGCGGCGTCGCCGTCTCCATCGAGTCCGCCCGCGCGCTCTCCCGGCTCAGGATCACCGGGACCATCGTCTTCGCGACCGTCGCCGGCGAGGAACAGGGGCTCAACGGCTCGCGGCATCTCGCCCAGCTCGCCAAATCCGAAGGGTGGCCCCTGGTCGCCGCGCTCAACAACGACATCGTCGGCGGCGACACCACGCCCGGCGAGACGCAGCAGCGTAAGGACTTCGTCCGCGTCTTCTCCGAGTCTGTCCCCGCGGCCGCCACGCCGGAGCAGCAGCGCCAGATCCTGTCCCTCGGCGCAGAGAACGACTCGCCCTCCCGCGAACTAGCGCGCAGCATCGCCGAGCTCGCCCCGGCCTACTTCAAACCTGCCGGCCACCACGGGCAGCAGACTACATTTCATCCTGTGATGATCCTTCGCCGTGACCGCTACCTTCGCGGTGGCGACCACACCAGCTTCAACAACGCAGGGTTCGCTGCCGTTCGCTTCACCGAGTGGCGTGAGAACTTCAATCACCAGCACCAGACGCTGCGCACTGAAAACGGCATCGAGTACGGCGACCTGCTTAAGTTCGTCGATACAGACTATGTCGCTCACGTCGCGCGGCTGAACTCCGCCGTCCTGGCCACTCTTGCCGCCGCGCCCAGCGAGCCTCAACACGTTCGCGTCCTTACCCACAACCTCGACAACAACACCGAGCTGGCCTGGGATCCGTCCGCCTTCGCGCCGCCCGGCACCACTTATGAGGTCGTCTGGCGCGACACCACCGACGAGTTCTGGACCCACGCCCGCAGTGCCGGCGCCCAGACGCATCTCACGCTCGACGTCAGCAAGGACAACGTGCTCTTCGGTGTCCGCGCCGTCGACACCGCCGGACACCGTTCGCTTCCCGTGGCCCCCGTCCCTGCGCGACAATAGGTTCTCAGCAGGAGACAGCGCATGCGTTCAAACGGTCCGACTCTTCTCGCGCTGCCAGCCTTTCGCGGTCT
>DATNGO010000151.1:0-7183 GCA_035605855.1 Acidobacteriaceae bacterium
CGCCGGAAGTACGGCGCAAAGTTCAGCACACTCGTGCTCCCGAGCGTCCTGGTATAGGTTGGCGCAAAATCCACGGTCTCAATCTTCGAGCGCTGGTCCATCGATGCGCTCGTCAACCCGTTGTGCAGGAATCCGAACTGCGTGTCATAGGTGTTCGGCGTCTGGAACCACGAACGCGTGTACTGCAGGTTCGTATGCATCGAGCTGACCTTGCTCAGTTGAAAGTCCATGCGATCGAACAGATTCTCCTCATTGCCTTTGTCGTGATTCACCACGAACTCCGGCGCATCGAGGAAGCGTCCCGACTGCAGCCCACCGAGCGAGATAAAGTTGCCCCAGTTCGCTCCGCCGTAGGCCAGGTCCGCCGACAGATTGCTGGTTCCCCATTTCCCGTACGAGAGCGTGACATCGCCGGTCGGCTTTGTCACACCCTGCCCCGAGCGCGTTGTCGCCACGATCACGAGGCTCGTCTTGTCGCCATACTCCGCAGGCGGCGCACCCTCGATCACTTCCATCGACTGCACGGCCGACGCCGGCACCTGGTTTGAGAACACCTTGCTCTGCTGGTCCGTAATCGGCTGCCCGTCCACTGAGAACGAAACCTCGGCGTGGTCACCCAGCCCATGCAGCATGCCGTCCGAATCCGCAGCCACACCCGGCGAGAGCTCCGTCACAATCGAGCTCAACTGCGACGACGCACTCTCAATCGGCAGTTGGCTGATGGTCGAGCGGTCGATGTCCGCATGCGCATTCGGATCCTGCTCCGTCAGGTCCACCGGCGCTTCCACCGTCACGGTGGTCGACGAGCTGGCAATCGCCATCGTCACCGGGACAGACAGCGCCACCATCGAATTCACATCAACCCGCTTCGTAAACTTCTGAAACCCTGTGCTCGAAACCGTGAGCTGATACGGATTCATCGGCAGATTCACAAACTGAAAATGCCCCGCGCTATCGGTCGCTTGCGTGCGTGTGTACCCGCTGACGGAGTTCGCAATCGTGACCGTCGCGCCCGGAATCACCGCACCGGTTGAGTCGGCGACGATCCCCGTCACGGACCCCGAGTTGCTCTGTGCATGGGCTGCACCCCCTGCAAGAATCAACAGGGTAGTGACGATAGCGCCAAGCAGCTCAAAAATTCGATATCTCTTCATAGGAGGGACCTCTGTCTCTCAATTCAGGCAGAAGCCGGACAGCTTTCAATCACTTACCGGCGCCGACCACCCGGAGTCTTTTCAGCGAGTGTCGGAAGAGCGGGCGGTGATGCCAACGCATCGCTCATTAAGAGCGGCGTCGGCATCACAGGAGGGCTCTGGAAATTAGCGGGAGGGCGGCGGTCGACTGAATGCGGCGAAGTACCACAGCGTTCGAGGTTTGCGCGTCGATACCAACAGCAGGTTGCACTCGAGCGGCAGTGCTGCCAGCGGCGCACCGAAACCCGTCACCGGGAGTGCGGAGTGCATGGCAACGCACAGTGGACAGGCATCCTCAGCAATCGCCGGCGAAAGAGCCGTATGCGCCGCTACCTGGTGCGCTGAACTCGGGAGCCACTCACCATGAATGTGCGCGGCCTGCGCAATTCCTGCAACGCCAACCAGCAGCACGCAAAGCAACGCAGCGACGCGCAGCCACATGGGCCGCGGTCCGGCGCCAAGCTCGCGATGGCTTATCCGCTGCACGCTACTTCAAGTATGACGCGATTTCCCAACAAACGGACGCAGCCGGCGGCCAAATCGCCAATTAAGTCGCGTTACGTACCGAACATTTTCTCCGTTACTTCTTCAGCGCGCGCGTCACCGCCGGGACAATCTCGAACAGATCTCCCACCGCTGCAACGTCGGCCACTTCGAAGATCGGCGCGTCCGGGTCCTTGTTGATGGCAATCACCGTGCGCGCTCCCTTCATGCCCACAAGGTGCTGAATCGCCCCCGAGATCCCAACCGCGACATACACCTTCGGCGCCACCGTCTGCCCAGAGCTCCCCACCTGGCGCTCCATCGGCAGCCAACCTGCGTCGCAAATCGGCCGCGATGCCGCCAGCTCCGCCCCCAATGCGCTGGCCAGCTCCTGAACAATCTTCAGGTTGTCCTGCTCACCAATGCCGCGTCCGACGCTCACAATTACCTGCGCCGATCCCAGATCCACCGTGCGCGCCGCCTCGCGGAACGGCTCTCCCGGCTTCGTCCGAATCTGCGCAGCATCCAGCTGCGGCGCAAACTTCCGCACCTCTCCCGCAGCCGGACTCACCTCCGTCGCCTCCGCCTTGAAGCTGCCCGCCTGCACCGAAACGAAGCACGGCCCGCTGCCCACGTGCCGGTACTCCGCGTTTAATTTGCCGCCCATCCACTGGCGCGTGAAGCTTGCGCCTCCATCGCCGGCATGCATCGCAATCACATCGCTGACCAGCACGTCGTTCATCCGGGTCGCCAGCGCCGGCGCATAATCGCGCACCTGGTAGGTGTGCGGAAACACCACGAACGCCGGCTTCACCTCCGCGACCAGCTGCTGCAACGCCGCCACAAACGCATCCGCCGTGTAGTGCTCCAGCAGGAGATGCTCCACTGCCCACACCTGCGGCACACCCTCGCCCGCAAGCTGCGCCGTCAGCGTCGCAAGCGCATCTGTCGTTCCAAGGACTGCTGCAGCACACGGTAGCTTCAGCTCGTTCGCCAGCCGCTTTCCCGCTGCGAGCGCCTCGCGGCTGATGCGGTGCCACCCTCCGCCATTGGCCTGTTCCATCACTACAAGAACGCTGCTCATCAGATCCCCACCTCCGCCTTCAGCCGCTCCACGAGCTTCGCCGCAATCTGGTCCGCGGCTCCGGTCAGCATCTGGGTCTGTCGCGTGCGTTCAGGAATCGCCACGCGCACAACCTCGTCATGCCGCACGCTCGCCGCCGCGGCCTCCACCTGCCTGGTCTCCTTGTTGCGCGCGCGCTTGATGCCCATCAGCGTCGCATAGCGCAACCGGTTGCCGCCCGACTGAATCGTCAGCAGCGCGGGCAACGGCATCTCGACATGCTGAAACCAACCGTCTTCGAGTTCCCGCTTCACGCGAATCTGCTTCGCGGCCGCGCTCGCCTCCACACTCAGCACAAGGGTCACGTGCGGCAGCCCAAGCAGCTCTGCCAGCACCACCCCCGTCTGCCCGGCGCCCAGATCATCCGACTGTAATCCAGTCAGCACAAGGTCCGGCGACTCCCCGCGCACCGCGTCCGCAAGCATCTGCGCGACACCCAGCGTATCGCGCTCCGCCAGCGACCCCGCACCCTCCTCCGGCGTCACAATGTGCAGCGCTCGATCCGCGCCCTTGGCCAGCGCCTCGCGCAGTGTCGACTCCACGCGCTCCGGTCCGGCCGACAGCACCACCACTTCACCCTCGCCTACCCGCTCCTTCAACTGCAACGCCTCTTCGAGCGCGTAGGCATCGGGTTCATTCATCGTCCACGCATCGCCTGCATCGACCCCGCGCCCATCCGTTGCCACACGTACCGGAGCATCGCGCTCCGGCACCTGCTTCACCGCCACAACAATCTTCATTGAATCTCCACCCTGTGTCTCGGGCACACACCGAAGGCTACCGCATCGCCGTCTCGTCTGTCTTTGCGCCGGCATTCACGAGCGACCGCGCCGTCAGCTGTGCGATATCCAGCACCGCGACAGGTGCATCGCCTGCAACACCAGCCGTCGCATCGCGGAACATTGTGTTGCAGAACGGGCACGCCGTGCCAATCGTCTTCGCTCCGGTGGCCAGCAATTCTTTCGCGCGCACATTGCTCACACGCTCACCGGGTTCTTCTCCCAGGAAGACAAGCCCACCGCCTGCGCCGCAGCAGAAGCTCCGTTCGCGATGCCGCTCCGCTTCAACCAGCTCTCCACTCTTCTTCACTACAGCGCGCGGCTCGTCATACACATCGCGATAGCGGCCCAGGTAGCAAGGATCGTGATACACAATGGCGCCGCCGTCGCTCTGCGGCAGCAGGTGCGCGTGCCTCGCCATGAACTCCGAATGATGTTCTATCTCCGGCGCCACGCCATACTCGCGCCAGTCGGTCGCAATCGTACGCACGCAGTGCGGACAGATCGCCACAATCTTCTGGACCTTCGCCTGCGCGAAGGCTTTCAGCCCCTGCTCGGCCAGCGAGCCGAACACAAGATCGTTCCCCAGCCTTCGCGCCGGATCGCCTGTGCACTTCTCCTTGCGCAGCACGCCAAAGCTTGTGCCCAGGTGCCGCATCACGCGCGCGAAGTCCGCAATGATCTCGCGTCCCTTCGGATCGTAGCCACCCATGCATCCCAGCCACAGGCAGTACTCCTGCGTGCCATCGAAGATCGGCAACTGTTCACGCTCCACGAACTTGTCGCGCTCCATTGCGCTCATACCCAGCGCATTGCCCTGCTTCTCCAGCGCCAGAAACAGCTTCGTGCCGTACTTGTCCTCCCACGCTCCGGTGTTGACCGCGCCTCGCCGCAGCCCAACGATGATCGGCAGATGCTGCACGCCCACGGGACACTGAAATTCACACGCGCCGCACGTGGTGCACTCAAACACCGCCTCCATCGACAGCCAGTTCGCCGCAGGATTATCCGGTGAAGGATTCGACGGATGCTCGTCCCCCTCGCGTAACTCATTCAGCAGCGGCTCATCACTCGCTGGCCCGACGGCGTTGAGATAGGTGCGCACGCCCAGCACAATCTCCTTCGGGTTCAGAATCTTCCCCGTATTCGCGGCAGGGCAGTGCTCCGTGCATCGACCGCACTCCACGCAGCTGTACGCCTGCAGCGCAATGATCTGCGTCAGGTCTTTGCCCGCGAGCAGCCCAAAATCTTCCTCGGTCTCGGACTCACTCAGCTTCGGAATATCCGAGAATCCGTCACGCTTCAGAAACACCGTCAGCGGACTGAGCACGAGATGCAGGTGCTTCGTGCCCGGAATGATCGGCAGAAACACCAGCAGCGTCACGGTATGTACCCACCACCATGCTTTCAACGCGGTGCTCTCGGTAGGCAGCGTGAACGCCGCCAGGTAGCTCACCATCAGCAGAAAAATCAGCGCCGCAATCACGCCCGACTCGATCGAGACCTTTGCACCCAGCCACCGCGGCCGCGCGAAAAACCGCCGCACAAACAGACCGGCGATCGATACCGCAACCAGCAGCGCCCACACCCCCACGAAGTCGAAATAAAACTGCCCTACGATCCCCGTATGCTGCAACACGCCTATCCGCAGCCCGGTCAGCACATGATTCGTCGTCACCAGCGCGAACGCCAGAAATCCCCAGAACACAAACGCGTGCGCCAGCCCCGGCAGCGGCCGCTGCTTAATCACCTTGCTCTGGCACAGCACCTCGGAGAAGAACTCCCACAACCGCCGCCCCACATGCGCCAGCGAAAAACCAACATCCTTCTTCGCGTGCAGAATATTTTTCGCGATCGGCCGCAACCGCCAAAGAAATATTCCCAGTGAAAGCCCGCTGAGCCCAACCACCGCCACCATCTCGGCGAGCGAAAAACGCAGCGGTTCCGCCAGTTCAATCGACGCGAGCGCCACCGCCTCGCCAGGGACAACCACCACACGTGCCTCCGCGCAACGCAGCCACAATAGCAGGCCCGCGACACTACGCGCAGCCCCAACGCCCGCACCCCTCCACACCAAAAGCAAGCGGCGAGCCGAAGCCCGCCGCTGCAATCAATCCCTGCAGATCTCTAATAACTGAAGAACTCGTTCACGCCCCGCCGCAGCTTGATTCCCCACACGTAGCAAACCGCCGTCAGCACGAACAGCAGGATGTCCCAGTACAGCATCGGGTGCGCCCAGCCCGGCGAGTACGTCGCGTCCTGTCCCGCCCACATCGTCACCAGCAATGCGATCAGCAGAAACTGCGTGCCCATCACCAGCAACAGCTGCCCGCGACGCCGGCGGCGGTCCAGGTGATCAATCTGCGCCGGGCTAAGGTCGCGCTCTTCTGCGGGCAGGATGGTGTTCGCCATTCTTTTCGACTCCTTCGGGATACGCTCAACGCCCGCCGCGCATCCGCACGGCAGGCTCCGCTAACGCTATCTATTACACCACAAGCTACGGCGACAGTCAGCGCCGGCGCGCTACAGAAACGCCACCGACTGAATCCCCGTCACATCAAAGCGTTTGCGGCAACGGATATTCTTGCAACCCACCATGTCGTCGCGCCGGACCATATAGTTCTGGGCCTTCGCAAAGCGCGCTTTATCGCGCTCGTCGGCTCCACGCGGAAGCTGAGCCCGCTTGCTCCGGATCAGCCAGCTCAACTGGTACTCTGCCGATTGACCGCAATGCGGGCACGTCATCGTGTGGTTCCGCTGTTCGATCCTCTCGTCAAAAAAATCGCGCTCTTCCATGCTCCCCCTCCGAGCCGTGCCATATTAAGCGGTTGGATGCTGCGTCTCCCCCGCCGGAAGTTCCGCGAAGTATGCTACATCCCCCATGCAACTCTGGGGTACGCTGAATCTTCGGGGAGGTCGACGGGCAAATGGCGAAGGCGAAGAAGGCAACGTTCTCGGCCACCAAAGCGGTCAAGGCCAATGCCCGCGAGCGCCTCGGCACTCCGCCACCCTCCCGCGCCTTACCGGACCCTAAGCAAAACGCCACGGCCAGGCCCAAACATAAGGAAACTCTCGCCGACCTTCTCGAACGTCAGGAGGACCAATGACCAAATCTCGAGCTCCGCTCTCCCTCGCACTGTTCGCCTTCACCGCTCTTGCCGCTCCGGCTGCGATCCGCGCCCAGGGCATCCCCATGCCGCCGTCCCAGGGCTCTTCCCAGCCGCAGAACGTCCGCTCCATCGCCATCACCGCCACCGACCGGGTCATTCACCCGGCCGACGTCGCCACCGTGCACATCGGCTACGAGATCTTCGGCCCTGAACAATCAGCGCTCTACGCCCAGGCCACAAAGACCTCCAACGCCATCATCGACGCCGTCCGCGCCGCCGGCGTGCCCAACGACGCCATCGAGAGCGAGCAGCAGTCCGTCGGCCCGGCCGAGCCCTACCAGCTCAACCAGCTCACACCCGCCGAGCGCGACTCCCACGCCTTCATCGCCCAGCAGAGCTGGACCGTCCGCACAACTCCGGCCGAAGCCGCGCGCATCATCGACCTCGCCGCCAAAGCCGGGGGCAACAAGTCCGGCCAGATCGACTGGAGCCTCA
>DATNGO010000152.1:0-6590 GCA_035605855.1 Acidobacteriaceae bacterium
CCATGCCAGTACGAAATATCCGGCTCGTTCCACACCTCGAAGTACCACGTCAGCACTTCATCCTTGCCGTACCGCTCCACCAGGTGCGCAACCACCGCCTCCGCCAACCCCTGCCACTTCGCATAATCCTTCGGCGGATTATTCGACGCTCCTCCCAGCACATCCCCCGGAAAGTGCATCTGGTACGGCTGATCCGGCTTGTTCGGCAGCTTCGCCGCCAGGTCCTTCGGCATAAACCCCAGCTCCACCATCGGCTTCACACCCGCCGCCTTGTACGCGTCGAAGATCCCATCCAGAATCTTCCACTCATACACCGGCCTGCCCTGCGCATCTTCGTGATACACGCCCGTCGAGCTCCACTTCAGCTCCGGCGTCCCATCGCCCGACGTCAACAGATGATGCGAGCGTATGTACACCGGCACCGGGCTCATCGCGTGCAATTCACCCAGCAGCTTGCGTCCATTCGGAGCCGTCGCATAGTTCGCCTCGTCAAATCCAAACCATCGATAGATCGGCTCATACCGCCCGGCCTTCTTCGCTAAATCAACCTTGATCTCAACCGCCTTTGACGTATCCCGCGGCGAATCCTGTGCCGCGGCCATACCAGCCGCAGCCACCACGAAGCCCATCGCAACCACTCGCCACAACCGTCCACTCATCCGTATATCCATTGCAAAAACTCTACCCGAACGTCGAACCCTCACGCATCGCAAAGTGGGATAATCGCTATATGCGCCTGCGTTCCGTCACCAACGTCGCTTTCGCAGTAACCCTCTCACTCGTCACCGTCGCTTGCCGCTCGGAGTCGATCGAACACGGTCCCATCGCTCCGCCCACCTCTGACCTCCCACTCGCCACATCGCCCGCCCGCGCCACCGCCGTCTTCGCTGGCGGATGTTTCTGGGGCACACAGGCTGTCTTCGAGCGCGTCAAGGGCGTCATCGCCACCGCCGCCGGCTACTCCGGCGGTTCCGCTAAAACCGCGCACTACGACGACGTCACCACCGAGACCACCGACCACGCCGAGTCCGTCGAGGTCGTCTACGATCCCTCGCGCCTCACCTACGGCCAGCTCCTCCGCGTCTTCTTCACCATCCACGACCCCACCACGCTCAATCGCCAGGGCCCTGACACCGGTACCTCCTACCGCTCCGCCATCTTCTACGCCAACGATGACCAGAAGCGCATCGCCCAGGCCTACATCGCGCAGCTCGACGCCGCCCACGCCTGGAAGCACAAGATCGTCACCCAGGTCGTCCCCCTCAAAGCCTTCTACCGCGCCGAGGACTACCACCAGGACTACGCGCTCAAGAATCCCAACAACCCCTACATCCAGGTCTGCGACCGCCCCAAGATCGCCACACTCAAGGCGGACTACCCCGACCTTTACGTTGACTACAAAGGTCACTGACGTCGCACACCGCTAACCTCCCCTACCGCTCCTGACAACCAAACCACATCTGAGTAGTCCCCCAGCCGCAGTGTCTCGGAGGCCTTTCGAATGCAGTCCCCGCACTACCGACTTCAAATCACTTCACTTCTCCTCATCCTCTTCCTCTTCGCCACAGCTCACGCACAAACCTTCCGCGGCGGCATCAACGGCTCCATCCTCGACCCCGCCGGCGTCGCCATCGCCAACGCCTCCATCATCGCCACCAACACCGCAACCGGCGCCCACACCAACGGCATCTCGACATCCTCCGGCGAGTTCCTCTTCCCCGATCTCCCGCTCGGCGAATACAACCTCACCATCACCGCACCCGGCTTCGCCAAAACGCGCGTCGATCACATCACCGTCTCCGCCGGCGTCCTCTATACCCTCCCCATCAAGCTCGCGATCGGCGCCACTGCCGAAACCATCACAGTCTCCGCCAACATCCTCACCCTCAACACCACCACAACAACGCAAACCACCGTGCTCGACGCCCACGCCGTCGCCGGCATCCCTCTCAACGGCCGCGACTTCACCCAACTCATCGCACTCACCCCCGGCTACACCGGCTACTTCCTCGGCGGCTACGGCTCGCTCAACGGCACGCGCGCCAGCCAGATGGACTGGCAGCTCGACGGCGTCGACAACAACGATCTCTGGCTTAATCTCCCGGCCATCAATCAGGGCGGCGTCTCCGGCATCGCCGGCGCGCTCCTCCCCATCGACGCCGTCGACCAGTTCTCCGCGCAAACGCAATCCGGTCCCGAAGCCGGACGCAATCCCGGCGGCACCGTCAATCTCTCGCTCAAGTCCGGCACGAACTCCGTGCACGGCAGCGTCTACTACTTCAATCGCAACGAGCTCTTCGGCGCCGCCAGCCCCTTCTCCCCCACCAAACAAAAGGTCCGCCACTACAACGCCGGCTTCTCCGTCGGCGCTCCGATCATTCACGACAAGCTCTTCGCCTTCCTCACCTTCGAGCACACACGCTTCGTCATCGGCGAATCCGGCACCGCCACCGAGCCCTCCATCGGCTGGCAGTCGAAAGCCATCGCTCTGCTCAATCAGTACAACGTCCCCGTCGTCCCCATGATGCAGAACCTCCTCAACACCCTCTGGGGCAAGAGCACACTCGCCGAGGACACCGTCGGCGTCGCCAACAACTTCCACTCCAACGATCCCGAGTTCGGCTACAGTTCCAACGGCCTCGCCAAGCTCGACTACCACATCACTCCCAAAGACTCGCTCAGCGCGCACTGGTTTGTCGGTCAGGGCAATCAGGTTGCTCCCGTCGGCTCGCAGCTCCTCTCTTACTACGAGGTCGCGCCCATCCACGTGCAGAACATCGGCATCGTCTACAACCGCATCCTCACGCCCACGCTCTCCAATCAACTCCTCGCCGGCGTCAACTACTACAACCAGGTCTTCTCCGACGACAACAACGACTTCAACGTCCAGTCGCTCGGCTTCATCACCGGCGCTCCCTACGCCAACGCTCCCAGCATCGAGATCGGCAACACACTCAACGCCGGCGAGACCGAAGTCATCAGCGGCAGCTACGACCCCGTCGGCCTCACTCCGCCCGAAGGCCGCAACGACATCACCGGCCACCTCACCGACCAGCTCTCATACATCCGCGGCAGGCACGCCTTCCGCTTCGGCGGCGAGTTCCGCCAGGCGCAGCTCGACGAGTTCTACAAACGCCACTCCGTCGGCTCCTTCACCTTCGACGGCACGCACATCGCCTCCACCATCAACGCATCCTGCCCCGCGCAAAACTCCTCCTGCTACACACCCGACGGCTTCATCGCTCCCCTCGCCGACTTCCTCTCCGGCCGCTTCTCCGCCGCCTCCATCGCCATCGGCAATCCCGAGCGCCAGGTCTTCGTCAACACCTTCTTCCTCAACGCCGGCGACGCCTGGCAGCTCACGCCGCGCCTCAACATCAACTACGGCATCCGCTACGACTACGCCGGTCCGCTGCACAACAGCAACCGCGACATGTCCATCTTCCGCCCCGCACTCACCGCCACCAACGGCCTCGCCTTTCAGGGCGCGCAAATCCCCAACCTCTATCAGCCTTACTACAAGAGCTTCGACCCGCGCATCGGCCTCAGCTACGCGCTCAACACGCGCACCGTCCTTCGCGCCGGCTTCGGCCTCTTCACCGACACACCCAACCTCAACCCCTTCCTCGACAACCGCCCCGGCAACCAGGCCCCCAACGGCGTCGAAGGAAATCCCGGCGGCCCCAACCCCGTCTACACCGTCGGCTCCAGCCTCCCCAACAGTCAGATCGTGCCCAACGTCGCCATCTTCCCCTCGGCGCTCGCAGGCTCACCGTGCTCTGCAACCTCCACCTGCGGAGTCTTCTCCATCGCACCCGGCTTCCGCCCCTCCTACAACGAAAACTTCAACCTGCAACTCGAGCGCACACTCACCGCCAACGTCATCGCACAACTCGGCTACGTAGGCTCTCTAGCCCGTCACCTCCTCACGCTGCTCGACATCAATCAAGCCGCACCCGGCATCTACGCAACCGACTTCGCGCGCCAACAGACGCGCCCGTACTTCTCGACTTATCCGCAGTACAGCAACATCAACCAGATCGAGAGCATCGGCACGTCCAACTACAACTCGCTGCAAGCCACACTCCGCATCGCCAACTGGCATCGCATCTCCTCAACCGCCGCCTACACCTGGTCGCACTCCCTCGACGAAGTCACCGCCTACCGCGGCGCTCTCCCGCAAAACAACCTCAACCTCTCCGCCGACTACGGCAACTCCGACTTCGACGTGCGCAACTCCTTCGTCAGCTTCCTCAGCTACTCGATCCCGTCGGCCGCCCGCTACAAACTCCTCACCCGCGGCTGGCAGCTCAACTCTCTGCTCTCCTTCCACGGTGGCGAGCCCTTCTCCGTCCACGCCGCCGGCGACATCTCCGGCACCAACGAGGGCAACGACCGCGCCATCCAGATCGGCAACCCACGCGCCGGCTTCCAGGGCCAGCACCCGCACGCCAACTGGATCGATCTCTCTGCCTTCACCAACGCCCCACTCGGCACCTTCGGCACCGCGCGCCGCAACTCGCTCTACGCTCCCGGCTACAGCGACGTCGACCTCTCCGTCTTCAAAAACACGCATGTCACCGAGCGCCTCACCCTTCAGCTCCGCGCCGAGCTCTTCAACCTCTTCAACCGCATCAACTACGCTCCACCCTCCGCCTCCGTCGGCGGCTCCGCCACACTCTACGACACCATCGGCGACTGGAACGGAGCCCCCGGCATCGGCCCCGGCGAACCCTTCAACACCCAGTTCGTCGCCAAACTCCTCTTCTGATAAACCGCCCTCATCCTCAGCTTGCAAACAGCGCGGGTGCCCCACATCTCGATTTTGAGATGTGGGTTCGCAACATTCTTGAGTTCGCGCTCAACTGCAGCTCGCCGCTCGAATCTCGCCTCTGTCGCGCTTCCTCGCCTCTGTCGCGCTTCCTCGCCTCTGTCGCGCTTCCTCGCCTCTGTCGCGCTTCTAGGTAGGCCAAGCCTTCAGGCTTGGCTCTCGCACCGCGCAAGACATGAAGGGGCTTTAGCCCCTGGGGTATGCCTTCTCACGCATAACGGCATTCCCTGCTCGACGCCTCACGCAAATCCAGTACGATTCTCTGCATGACCTTCAGCCGAATCGCTCCTGCGATCCTCCTCGCTCTCACTCTGCCTGCGCCTGCAGTTTCCGCGCACGCCCAACGCGGCCAGCGCCGCAACCAGGAAAATCCCCAGTCCACACCCGCCGCCACGCCCTCAACACCCGCAGCCTCCACCACCGCACCAGCACCCGGCGCTCCCACACCGCCTCCCGGCACTCCCAAGCCACCCGAACACACGCAGGCTCTCCCCAACCCTCTGCCCGCAGATAAGTCCATCTCCCAGACCATCACCGTCAACGGCCACACCCTCCACTACACCGCCACCGTCGGCACCATCGCCATGGAGGGCAAGGACGGCAAGCCCACCGCCGAAGTTGTCTACACGGCTTACACCCTTGACGGCGCGCATGACAGACCCGTCCTCTTCGCCTTCAACGGCGGCCCCGGCGCCGCCTCCGGCTTCCTCAACTTCGGAGCCGTCGGCCCCAAACACGTCTCCTTCGGCAACGCCGGCGACTCGCCCTCTGACCCCGCCACTCTCTCCGACAACCCCGGCACCTGGCTCGACTTCACCGACCTCGTCTTCATCGACCCCGTCGGCACCGGCTTCTCCAAGTCCCTCGTCCCCGACGACGAAGCAAAAAAACTCTTCTACGCTCCCACCCCTGACATCGAGTACCTCTCCCTCACCATCTACAAGTGGCTCGTCAAAAATCAGCGCATGCTCTCCAAAAAATACGTCATGGGTGAGAGCTACGGCGGCTATCGCGGCCCGCGCATCACGCACTATCTCCAGACCCAGCTCGGTGTCGGCGTCAACGGCCTCTTCCTCGTCAGCCCCTACCTCAACCCCAACTTCGGCGACGGCAACCTCTCCCCCATTCCCTGGATGATCACCCTCCCCTCCATCACCGCCGCGCACCTCGAAAACGAGCACAAGCTCACCCCCGACGCCATGCATGACGTCATCGCCTACGACGAGGGCCCCTACGCCGCCGCGCTCATCTCCGGCCCGCAAAACCCCGCCGCCACCAGCGACATGATCGCCCACGTCACCCAGATGACCGGCCTCGACCCGCAGTTCGTCAAGTTCTCCGGCGGCCGCCTCGAAACCGGCGCCTACCTCCGCGAGGTCCACCGCGAAAAAGGCGAGATCGGCTCCGTCTACGACTCCAACGTCACCAACCCCGATCCCTTCCCCTACTCCCCCGACCAGGAAGGTTCCGACCCCATCCTCGAGTCCGGCATGGCCACCATCACCCAGGCCATGGTCGACTTCGACACCCGCGTCGTCGGCTGGAAGGTCGACGACCGCTACAACCTGCTCTCCTACGACGTCGGCCGCCTCTGGGACCGCCAGGGCCCTGACCTCCGCCGCGGCGCCGTCACCGACCTCCGCGAAGCCCTCGCCGCCGACCCCAAGCTCCACGTCGTCATCATGCACGGCTGGAACGACCTCAGCTGCCCCTTCATGGGCAGCGTCCTGACCCAGAACCAGCTCCCCGCCACCATCGC